>PMHI01000160.1:2968-3229 GCA_003156615.1 Acidobacteriaceae bacterium
CCGTAAAATCCTTCGACTACTTTTTCGCCAAGTAAATAAGCCCGGGCATGCTGAGTGAAGCCGAAGGGCATCCCTACATCCACCCCACAGCGGTGGATCAAAGTGCCTATGTGGTTACAGCAGTCTTCGGCTGTCAAAGGCAGTGAAGCTCCGCCGTTGCCAGGAGAACATGGAAGAGATTTGCAAATAGCAGATCAATCACTAAACCAGGGACAACGTTTTCAGTTTGTACTTCCAAACGAAACACCCCCCGGGGTCTCA
>PMHI01000611.1 GCA_003156615.1 Acidobacteriaceae bacterium
AGGAAGATGATTGGTTCGGATCGCGCTTCATCACGACGTTAGTCGTCGTCGCGACCGTATGCTTGATCTCGCTCGTTATCTGGGAATGGTATCAAAAGGCGCCGATCATCGAAGTCCGCATGTTCAAGAGCTTTAACTTCGCGAGTTCAAGCTTGATGATGTTCACCCTCGGCATCCTGCTGTTCAGCAGTCTGGTCCTGATGCCGCAATTCCTCCAGACGCTCGTGGGGTACACCTCCGAACTGGCTGGGCTTGCTCTTTCGGCGGGAGGCTTTGTATTGCTACTCGAGATGCCCATCATGGGCCAACTGACAACGAAGATCCAGGCACGCTACCTGATCGCCTTCGGCTGGCTGGCCCTAGCCATCGCCATGTTCTATTCGACGAAGCGGATTGACTTGCAGATTAGCTTCAGTGCTGCGACATGGCTACGTATCACCCAGGTGATTGGTCTGGGATTTCTGTTCGTGCCGATTACGCTGGTGGCTTACGTCGGTATCGCGCCGGAGAAGAACAACTCGGTCGCCGGAATCGTCAATTTCATGCGCAATATGGGAAGCAGCGTGGGCACGTCCTTGGTCACCACGTTGATTGCGCGGCGCTCACAATTCCATCAGGGAAGGCTGGTGCAGAATGTCAGGGTCGATAACCTCAATTTTGTCACGGCGGCGAACGGTCTGGCTCGGCAGCTGGCTACATCCGGTGTCGGTAAGCACGAGGCGCAGATAACCGCTTACGCCAGGATTTACCAATCCCTGCAAGCGCAGGCGGCAAGCCTGGCATATATTGACACTTTTATGGTTCTTTGCGTCGGAGCAGGCATCATGTTCTGTCTGGCTTTTGTTTTGAAGAAGAATGATCCTGGCGGGGGTGGAGTAAGAGTTGTGGAGTAATAGTCGATCTGATCTAACGCGGCGATAACAAGAGTAAGAGATGCTGGAAATTAAACTCATCCTTTGCCCCGTTGATTTCTCAGAGTTTTCGATAAGAGCGTATCGCTACGCGCTATCGCTGGCCGAGCATTATCGAGCCAACTTGGTGGCGCAGCATATCCTGGAACTATCGCGATACCCTTACGCTGACTACGTTGGCTCCATGGGAGACTATGCAGACTTCTGCCGGGCGCTCCGCGAGGGCGGCAAGGAGAAACTGCGGGAATTCGTGAAGCAACACACCCACGATGAAATTCAGCCAGAGCTCGTGACGCACGAGGGAGTCGCCGCGGACTCTATTCTGTCGTTGGCGCAAGCAAGGAAAGCGGACCTGATCGTCATGGGAACTCACGGTCGGCGAGGGTTCGACCGTCTGGTACTAGGGTCGGTGACCGACCGGGTGATGCGAACAGCTCCCTGCCCGGTGCTGGCAATTTCCAAGCTGCCGCGCGACTCTCCGGCTTTAGGTGAAGAGCGGCGCCACGTCCACCACTTGAGCCGAATTCTCTTCTGTACGGATTTCTCCGAGAATGCAGAACGTGCTTTGAACTATGCGATCTCTGCGACAGCGGAGTACGACGCCGAACTGACCCTGCTGCACGTGTTGGAGGAGGTTCCAAGTCCGGCCAAGACGAACGAAGCCATAGCGACAGCCACGGAGCAACTCGAAAAACTGATTCCACCGGCGGAACCCAAGACGCTCAGGACCAGGACGGCGGTTCGTATCGGAAAACCATACCAGCAAATCATTCAACTCGCCGTGGAAGCGCAAATCGACATGGTGACCATGGGAGTGAGTGGCCGCGGGGCATTGGATCGAGCGGTGTTTGGTTCCACAACCTATCGGGTGATTCAGCTTGGACCGTGCCCGGTTCTGGCGGTATACGTTTGAAAGGTTAGCTCCGGTATTTTTGAGCATGATTAAAACCATCACCATTGAACGCGAGTACGGAAGCGGCGGCGGCGAAATCGCTCAACTGCTTGCCAAGCAGCTGGGCTGGAAGCTTTGGGATCAGTTGCTGACGGAGGAGATCGCCCGGCTTGCCGACTGTCCTAAATCAGTCGTCGAAGGCCGGGAGGAACGAACGGACCCTCTGTACTACCGGCTCTTCAAGTCGTTCTTGCGCGGAAGTTATGAAGGAAGTATCAACGCGCACAAACTCAAGCTGGTCGACAGCGAATGTATTTTGAAGTTTACGGAGCAGGTCGTTCAGCATGCGGCGAAAACCGGCAACTCGGTCATCGTCGGAAGAGGCTCGCAGCAGTTTCTCAAGAACCGCCAGGACACGTTGCGTGTGTTTCTTTATGCTCCCAGAGAAGATAAAGTGCGGCGCCTGTTAGCTCGAGGCAAGAGCGAGAAAGAAGCTGAACAGCTCGTGGATACCGTTGATCGAGAACGCGTCGATTTCATCGAAAAGTATTTTCATGTCGAATGGCCTGACCGCCCGATTTACCACACCATGATCAATACTGCGATCGGCGATGAGGCGGTCGTTCAAATGATTCTGGATCTTATGAAAACGCTCGAAGCAAGAGTCACCGCCAGAGTCAGCTAAACCCGACCTCAGTTGCCCTCATTTAATGGGCGATTTGGAAGTTGCGGTTTAGTTGCGGATTTGTACCGAGAAACGCGCCAGGGTCTAGGAATGCCATTGGGCGCATTTCGTGGCGGCAATCCACTTGAGCGAATAGTCGCCATTTCGGACAAAACGACCACAAACCTGCCGCCCGCTTGTCAACCCCAGTAGC
>PMHI01000663.1 GCA_003156615.1 Acidobacteriaceae bacterium
GGCACCCTCGGCGTCACGCTGGGGCAGTGGCCAGCACCCCTAGGAGGACAAAGGTTCTTGGAGGGGAGTCTTATCTTTTGGCGGCGACTTCTTCAGCTCCGGCTTTCTTGAAATAATCGAGCGACATACGGAGACCGGTCTCGAGATCAATCTTGGGTTCCCAGCCCAGCAATTGCCGGGCTTTCGTGATGTCGGGACGGCGCTGTTTGGGATCGTCTTGCGGGAGCGGCTCGTAGGCGATTTTGCTTTTCGATCCTGTCACCTTTATTACCTGCTGGGCGCATTCGAGAATCGTGAATTCGTTGGGATTGCCGATATTTACCGGCAGATGTTCCGAGGACTTTGCCAGGCGCATCAAGCCGTCGATTTCGTCGCTGACGTAGCAGAAGCTGCGGGTTTGGCTGCCGTTGCCATAGACGGTGAGCGGTTCGCCGCGCAGGGCTTGCTTCATGAAGTTGGGAACGACGCGACCGTCGTTAGGCTGCATGCGGGGGCCGTAAGTATTGAAGATGCGTGCGATGCGCGTGTCCACTTTGTGATAGCGGTGGTAGGCCATGGTGACGGCTTCGGTGAAACGCTTAGCTTCGTCGTAGACGGATCGCGGGCCGATGGAATTCACGTTGCCCCAGTAGGTTTCTTTCTGGGGATGCTCGAGCGGATCGCCGTAGCACTCCGAGGTGGACGACACGAGATACTTTGCGCCGTATTTGAGCGCGACCTCGAGAGCGTGAAAAGTTCCGAGCGATCCGACTTTCAGCGTTTCAATGCCGTGGACGGTGTAATCCACCGGGCTGGCGGGGCTGGCAAAATGGAAGACGTAATTGACCTGGCCGACGTCGAAGGACTCGCAGATGTCCTTTTCTTGAAACTCGAACTCGACGAGGTCGATTCGTGGTTCACTCTTCAGATGATCGAGGTTCGAGCGGCGGCCGGTGAGCAGGTTGTCGACNNGATCCCAGGAAACCGGCGCCACCGGTGACCATGGCACGTTGGCGGCTCATGCTTTCTTGGTACCTTTCTTGATTGCGGGATTCAGACCGGCGGGTGCGCCCTCGGGAAGAGAGGCCGCACGTCCCACGCTGTAATAGGTGAAGCCGTGCGTTGCCATTGTATCGGGATCATACAGATTCCGGCCATCGATCACGATAGGGTACTTGAGTTCGTTGCGCAGGCGGTCCAGATCGAGGTTGGCAAACTCCTCCCACTCGGTGAGGATGAGCAGGGCGTCGGCGCCACGTGCCACTTCGTAGGCGGAGCTGGCGAACCTAACGCCTGAGCTTATGACTTCCGCCACGCGTTTCATGGCGGCCGGGTCGTAGGCCGTGATCGTGCAGCCTTCCTGCAACAGAGCCTGCACGATTAAAAGGGCGGGCGATTCGCGAATGTCATCGGTGCCTCCCTTGAAGGCGAGGCCGAGGACG
Organism: Acidobacteriaceae bacterium; assembly: GCA_003156615.1. The sequence goes on from PMHI01000663.1 coordinate 1,422, forward strand.
CCGAGGTGTTTGCCGCGAAGCGTCCACAAGGCGCTGCGCACCTTGCGGAGGAAACGCTCGCGCTGGTCCTCATTGATGCGCATGACCTCGTCGAGCAAGCGGAAGTCATAGCCACACTCGCGTGCGACGGCGCGAAACGCCATCACGTCTTTGGGGAAACAGGAGCCGCCGTAGCCGATACCGGGATTCAGGAAGCGCGGGCCAATGCGGGAGTCAGCGCCAATGCCCTGGCACACTTGATTCACGTCGGCGCCCACGGATTCGCAGATCGAAGCCACGGCGTTGATGAAGGAAATCTTCATGGCCAGAAATGCGTTGGAGGCATGCTTGATCAGCTCTGCACTCTTGGTGGAGGTTACCAGGATGGGAGGGGGAATCGTAGTGCGGTCGGGTTGCGGAATGCCGTCGGGGAGCTGGTAGTAGGCGCCGCTGGTGAGCGGAGCATAGGTTTTGCGCAGCACTCCGGCAGAGCGTTCGGTGTCACAGCCGACGAGGATGCGGTCGGGAAAAAGAAAGTCGGTGACGGCGGTGCCTTCCCGCAGAAACTCGGGGTTGGAGGCGACATCGAAGGACTCGGGGTCGGCGCCGTTGCGCAGGATAATCTTGCGAACCCACTCGCTGGTGTAGACCGGGACCGTGCTCTTCTCGACGATGACTTTATATCCGTTGATGGCGCCGGTAATCTCGCGGGCAACGGATTCCACGTACGAGAGGTCGGCATCGCCGCGATAGGTGGGAGGAGTACCCACGGTAACAAAAATCGCCGCACTGGCTCCCACGGCCTCTTGCAAATCCCCGGAGAATTCCAGGCGATGCCCGCGGTGACGGCTGAGCAGTTCAGGCAGGAAGTTTTCGTGAATCGGAACCTGCCCGTTCTTGAGAGCGGCTAACTTGCGTTCGTCGTTGTCGACGAGAATGACGTCATGGCCGAGGTCAGCGAAGCTGGCGCCAGCCACCAATCCTACGTATCCCGAACCGACGACAGCGATCCGCATGTTCAAACTCCAACTGAAAATCGAGGAACGGTCGTGGGTTCGGACCCTTCCTTCAGAGAAGGCACTCGAGCAGCCAGGAAAATGATTCTGAGAATTCTAACTCCTCGCGAGGTTCGTTGATTCTAACATTTTCAGGTGAACGTGGAGGGGGCGTTAGGACTCTAGGGCGGTTGTTTTGCTGCTTCTTCTGCCGTTTTGGGACGATGCTTGACCAGTTTACGGCGCCGGTATGGCCGGCCCGCGGGCGCGGCCTTGGCNNAATGGCCGAATGCATATTGACAACCCGCGGTTTTAAGGCGAAACTCCGCACAGAAGCACACGCTCAATCTGAACCAGGTTCGCCATGCCTGATGATTTCCTACCCAAGCCAGAGCCTTCCGCCTTGCAGCGCGGCAGGTCGGGTGCCGAATTCGACTTTGACGAACTGGCCACCCTGTTTGCCGCGCACGGCGGTGGCGGCCTTTCGGCCGAGGTTTCGGCGGATCTGGCCTTGGAGATCGTGCTCAATGAAATTGTCGAGCAGGCGTGTCTGGCCACGGGCGCGACTGGAGCGGCGATCATGCTGCTATGGAATGGCGAAATGGTGTGCCGCGCCAGCAGCGGAGCCAACGCTCCGGAATTGGGCGCGCCATTGGGCAGCGAGTCGGGTCTGACCGCGGAGTGCATCAGGACGCGGCAGGTGCAGCGTTGCGATGATGCCCAGGCGGACCCGCGAGCCGATGTGGAGGCTTCGCGGAGTTTGGGAGTGCGTTCAGTAATGATTTTTCCACTGCTGCGGGAGGGGGACCTGGTGGGTGTCCTGGAGGTTTTTTCGCCGCAGCCCGGGGCTTTCGGAAATCGGGATGAACTTACGCTGGAGGCGCTGGCCCACCGCGTCGTCAACAACCTGGAGCGTGCGAGCGAAACATCATCACCATCGAGCAGCGCGGCAGCAGCCAGTACTGCGGCCAGTGCCACGGAGCAGAATCCACCGGCGCGACCGGTTCCGCCGATAGCGGCGGCTGAGGCGGAGCAGGATTCACCGGCGCGAGCGGTTCCGCCGATGGCGGCAGCTGAGGCGGAGCAGGATTCACCGGCAGGTTCGGCGATTAGGCTGAATGTAGAAGACGACGTCGTCCCGGAGACTCCTGAGCGAAGTCCAGCGGCTGGACTTGACCTTGTGACCTGGGCCTTGGGCATAGCGGTACTGGTTTGCGCGGTGTTGTTGGGGACTCTGGTGGGTGTGCGTCTGGGCTGGCGAAGAGCTACGGTCATCCGCGGGCAGGCAACGAAGTCAGCCTCTGGCGCCGAGCCTACTGACCATAAACCTGCGACCAACTCCACGCAGGACGTGGTTGCAGAGAACGGGGCCCCGCGGACAGATGGCGAGCCTCGAACGAATGCCGTTTCCCCGTCCGCCTCGCCTGGAGTGGGGAACAGGAGGGCTGCGGGCATTGAGAAGGGCAGTGAGAAGAAAGGTGCAGAGGTGCCGGCAAAAGCACCACCCGGGGACGGTTCGAAGGATTCCTTTCCGCCGGAAGGCAGCCTGCTGGTTTATGAAGATGGGAAAGAGGTTTTCCGCATTCCGCCCGCGGTAGAAGGCAAGGCGGCAAAAACCACAGACCCGAACAGGACCGAAGCACAGAACGATGCCCCAAGCGAAGTGCAGCGGGGCACCACTGGGGAGCCGGCGGGGATTGTTGAGTTGGCCCCGGACGTGGCAGAAGGCAGCCTGCTCCAACGGGTTGAACCGGAATATCCCGAGGAAGCGCGGCAGCAGCGGATTCAAGGGGCAGTCGTGCTGGAGGTGCGCATCGGCCGCGATGGCGCAATTGAGGAAGTGAAGCTGGTCAGCGGCCAGCCCCTGCTGGCCAAGGCCGCGATTGCTGCCGTGAAGCAGTGGCGATTTAAGCCCCGCCTGGAGAACGGACAACCGGTCGGGATGCAAACGAGAGTTACGCTCAACTTCAGGATACCTTCGTAGTTTCGGTTCGGGCCTTCTGCCACTGTCGGCGATGACGCCCGGGATGAAGCGACTGGCAAACCTGGCAATCCAAGCGTGGAGGACAGAAGGCACTCAATGTTTCTAGAATTTTTCGGACTCAGAGAACAGCCATTCGGTGTATCACCAGACCCGCGGTTCCTCTACCTCGGTTCGGGTCACCTAGAGGCTCTTGCATCTCTCTATTATGGGATCGAGGCGAATCGGGGATTCTTGGCTCTGGTAGCCCGGCCAGGCATGGGCAAGACCACCCTGCTCTTCCACCTGCTGCAGAAATTCTCGCCCACCGCGCGCACAGCATTCATCTTTCAAACCCAATGCAATTCACGTGAGTTCATGCGTTTCCTGCTGGCGGAAATTGGCATTGAGAACGACGTGCAAGACCTCGTACGCATGCACGAGCAGTTCAACCGCTGCCTGGTGCAGGAGGCGCGAGCCGGCAAGCGGTTCATCGTGGTAGTTGACGAAGCACAAAATATGGATGCATCCGTGCTGGAGACGGTCCGGCTGCTTTCCGATTTCGAAACACCCCAGGCCAAGTTATTGCAGATTATTCTGGCCGGACAGCCGACGCTGGCGGACAAGCTTGCCGGTCCTGCTCTCACGCAATTGCGGCAAAGGATTACCTCTTTAAGCGGGTTGAGTCCTTTCTCCCCGCAAGAGACGGCCGGTTTTATTGGGCACCGCCTGCAAGTGGCGGGTTACAAAGGCCAACCGTTGTTCTCGCCGGAAGCCCTGGATTTGATGGCGGAAGCGAGCGAAGGCATTCCACGCCAGATCAACAATTACTGCTTTCATTCGCTCACCCTGGCCTGTTCCATGCGGAAACGGACCATCGACGGCGGAGTNNGAACCGACATCCACCCTGTCGCAGCTCAGGTCTCAAGTGAGTTTGAGTTCCGATCCCGTCCTTCAAGTTCCCGAGTCCCATCACGAGGGCAAAGACACTTACAAGCCGGTGTTGGCCTCCCACAAACGTGGGGAAGACAAATTGAGTCCCGCGGAAGCGCAGCAGCATATGCAGGACGTATCACGACTGCTGCGCACCTGGCGCAGCGGCTAGAGCGTTCCGACTGACCTGTAGCCGGTTGCGCGGACGGTTTCCCCGGGAAGCTTCCGGGGTAAGTGGCGAACCTACCGGAAATAGGAGCGTTTTCAGAGGTCGAAGAAAACCTAAACTCTTTACGGAGTGTGAATGACATGGGAAACAAGACTCGGGTCCTGGTAACCGGCGCCGGTGGATTCATTGGTCATCATCTGGTCAAGCGGTTGAAGGCGGAGGGTCATTGGGTGCGTGGCGTGGATTTGAAGCACCCGGAGTATGAAGACTCCGCCGCCGATGATTTTCGAATTCTGGATCTGCGCCTCTGGGAAAACTGCCTGGCCGCCGCGCGTGATATCGATCAGGTCTACAACCTGGCCGCCGACATGGGGGGCATCGGCTATATCACCGCATTCCTGGCCGAAATCTCAAAAAATAACATCCTGATCAACGCCCACATGCTCGAGGCCAGCAAGCAGAATGATGTGAAGAAGTTCCTGTTCTCCTCTTCGGCCTGCGTGTACGCCCAATCCAAGCAGAAAAGTGCCGAAGTCACGCCGCTGAAAGAAGAAGATGCCTATCCGGCTGACCCCGAGCCTGGCTACGGATGGGAAAAGCTTTTCGCCGAAGAACTCTGCCGCTACTACTACCACGACTACAAGTTCGAAACGCGGATTGCGCGCTTCCACAACGTGTACGGCCCGCTCGGCACCTACGATGGCGGCAGGGAGAAGTCTCCCGCTGCCATCTCCCGCAAGGTCGCAAAAGCCACTGACGGTGGAGAGATTGACATCTGGGGCGATGGCGACCAGACGCGCTCCTACATGTACGTGGACGATTGCGTCGAAGGCCTGATCCGTCTGATGGCTTCCCAACACCGCGAAGCGCTCAACCTCGGTACCGACGAGATGGTCAGCATCAATCACCTGGTCGATATGATCTGCGAGATCGCGGGCAAGAAGCTGACCAAGGTCCATGATCTGTCCAAGCCGCAGGGGGTTCGCGGACGAAACAGCGATAACACTCTTCTGCGCAAGATCCTGGGCTGGGAGCCATCCCTGCCGCTGGAAAAAGGCTTGACCATTACTTACAAGTGGATTGCCAGCGAAGTGAAGAAAAAAGAAGCTGCCGAATTGGCGGTTGCTGGCGACTAACCGCCGCCTATCTCATCAATCGTTTTGGGACGGGCACGGCTTCAGCCGCGCCGCTTATAGCCAATAAGAACCTGGACTTTAGCCCCTGAAGATTTCCGCGGTTTGCCCCTCAGGTTCTTTATGAGGTGGCCTACGGCCTCTAGAAAAATCACAAGTACATAACATTAATTCTCATTGCGTCCCCTCAGTCTTGCCGGTGCATTGGTTGACATCTTCCTCATTAGTTCCAGCACCGGCCGCTGACTGAGCAACATGCGCGGTTCCATTTCGGCCACTGTGTTCCACTGCGCCGATCCTTCCCAGGAATTTCTCGGTTCTCCACTGGCCTGCACTTCGAACACCGAGATGATGCAGGGCACCTCGCCTTCGCTGTAATACTTCACCTTGAATTCCTTCCCACTGACGCTCAATCCTGTTTCCTCTCGGATCTCGCGATACAGCGTCTCCTCTTCCGCTTCCCGCCAACGGCATATTCCTCCGGGCAAGCAGACTCCCCGGCCATCATTGCGATGGATCGCCAGGAATTTATCCTCCCGCTGGATGATGCCAATCGATCCCCGAAGAGTGCCGAATAGCGGGAACCGGCGGTAGAAGGCAAAGCAGGTGCGCGCGACCACCCAGAAAATCCGGCGCTTTATGTCATCCAGTACGGTCTGCAAGGGGCAAGTCTAGCACGCGAATCCGGAGCTTCAAGGGTGAAAGGCGATGCTCTCGAAGTCGTGACCTGATTGAAGCAGCAAGTGACTAACATCTTCTCCATTCGAATCAGCGTTTCTTTGAAGAGGCTCTGGACATGCGGCGCACGCAACCGATGCGGGCACGATCCAGAACGTGAGCAAGACTACATATTCAAATGTGCGACCGAATGACATGTGCGGCCTCAGGAATCGAAGCCAGCCCAGGAATCCGTTGTCGTTGGCTGAACTTCGACGCGACAACAACGCATGACGTCATAGACGGCACTTTGATTTGCAGGTTATCAGCGATC
>PMHI01000502.1 GCA_003156615.1 Acidobacteriaceae bacterium
CGCAACCGATCAAGGAGGAGTATCTGCTCACCGGGCCGTTGGAGCCTACCAACCGGCCCTATGCTGTGGCCAAGATCGCCGGTATCGAGATGTGCTGGTCCTACAACCGGCAATTCGACACGCACGATCTGGCGGCGATGCCGACCAATCTCTACGGCCCGGGCGACAACTACGATCTGCGGACGTCTCACGTGATCCCTGCGCTGATCCGAAAAATGCACGAAGCGAAAACCGGCGGCCAAGAGGAGGTGCTGCTCTGGGGAAGTGGTACACCTCGGCGTGAGTTTTTATATAGCGAAGACCTGGCTAATGCGTGCGTGTTTCTGATGGAACTTAAACGCGAGGCATTTGACTCTCTGGTTGCCAGCGAAGCGAATGCACCTTTGGTCAATGTTGGTGCTGGTGAAGATCAGACGGTTCGCGAACTGGCGGAACTTATAGCAGCAGTTGTGGGCTTTGACGGTGCCNNCCGCGCAAGCTCCTCGACGTTTCCCGACTGAATTCTCTGGGTTGGAAACCGAAAACGGGGCTTCGTGAGGGCCTGGAACTTGCATATCGAGATTTTGTGCAATCCTTTACTGCTCAAGCTGAAACAGACTTGCTCACCTCCCCGCGACGTTTCGAGGCCGGCGCATGAAACAGGATATTAAATCCTATGATGAATTTGAAAGGCCGTGCCCAGTTCTCACCCCAACACTAAACTCCTCCAGGCCAAGCTCCTCTGTATCAACCCTAGCGACTCCAGCTTCTTCAGCTGTCCGCAGGCTATCGAAACTCAAGATTGCTCTCCTGCTTCTAGCGCTAGCTCTTGTTTCTGCTGAATTATTCTGCCGTTTTGTGGTCGGACNNTTTTCATCATCGATTCGCGGTAAACCGGTACAGCATGCGGGCCGACGATTTTCCGCCCCAAAAATCCACTGGTGACGAACTGCGGGTGTTAGTCATCGGCGACAGCGTTGTGTACGGGGGGGTAAGGATCGATCAGGACGATATTGATACCGAAATTCTCAAGCGCAACCTGCAGCACGAGCTTGGACGTCCAGTTGTTGTGGGCAACGCTTCTGCCAAAAGTTGGGGACCACCGAATGAACTCGCATATCTGGAGCGATACGGTACGTTGGACGCTGACGTGGTCATCCTGGAACTCTCTTCTCATGACTATGAGGATGCGCCGACATTTGTTCCCGTGGTGGGCATTTCGGCCGACTACCCTGCTAAGAAGCCCTGGTCGGCGTTAGCGGACTTGTTCGAAACATATATCCTGCCGCGCTACTTCCACTCTGGAGTCACCCCGGCAGGAATCGATAGAACTGTGATCAACAGNNGTTGCCCTCGTACAACATCTTTCCCTGACCGAACTCGCTGGGATCTATCAAATCGGGTATGCTGCAAACCAACAGGTGGCCAGGGAAGAGAACGTTCCCTATGTTGACGATGCCGAGGAGCTTCGATCTGAATTGAAGTCGGCTAATAGTCCTTTCTATTCGGGTGATCCACTACACCCGAACCGGATGGGCGAGGAAGTTCTTGCTCACACCTTGCAGCGCGCTGTCGACCGCTGTTTGAAGAGCAACTAGCAGCGACCTTCTGCGCAGCGTGCCACGCCCGNNGACGGCATGTATCGACCCAAGAAACGGCAGTTGTCCGCTCGTGAGGTCTGATCCACAGATTCGGCTCGCCGACTATGAAGGCGCGCTGCGCTATTGGCTGCGCTACCCGGATGAGCGCACCGGGCAGATTCTCTTTATTGAGAACTCAGGCTATCCATTAGAAACCCTAAAGGACATCGCAGACAGGGAGAATCCGCTTCAGAAGAAAGTGGAATTCATTGGTCTCGACTGCAACTGGTACCCTACGGATGGAAACTATGGCCATGCTGAGATGCGGATGCTTGATTTGGGACTAGAGCGAAGCAAGCTGCAAAAGGTAACCACACATATGATCAAGGTGTCTGGGCGTTTTCGGTTTCCGAATTTGAGCAAATTGCTGGATCGGCTTCCGCCTGGCTTCGATGTAGCGGTGGACTCGCGGGTTTGGCGAACAATTGGAAAGAGGTATGAGCATCCCTTTGTGCCGACCCAGATCGTTCTTTTTTCCCATTGCTTCTACACGCAAACCCTGCGGCAGGGGTATCAAGAGCTTGGCAAGAATGGCATTTTGCTCATGGAATGGCTATTTTACGAAAGGCTAATCCCGCTGATAGGGAACGCCGGGATTGTGTTGCGATTTCCCTGCAATGTGGACCCAGTCGGCTTCCCGGCGCACCGGGCACGGTCCTTTACTCATCCAAAGCAGAAAGCAGTGTACGCGCTCCGAGGAGTGGCAAGACAATTGGCACCCGGATGGTGGATCTAAATTGAGGTCAGGATTAAATGGCTACAGCGGTGTCATATCTCACTCGCGTCCTATTGTGCCTACAGTAAATGACTGGATGCTTACGATATGACCAATGGTGTCAGCCGAGCCATCAGCTTGCTCGTTCTGACTTGCGCGGCTGCGGTGCAACCGAACAATTCGCTCTCCAGTTCGGCCGGAGGCGACGATTCCGGCTCAACAAGAGGCGTTCTCAACGCAGGAGCGTTTGTTGGAATGGACTGGGTGGAGAAAGTGAATAGCGCCGCTAGGACTCTTCCTAACGGCGGTACCATTGAAGTCCCTGATTCGATCGCGGGACTGGCAACGACCACAGGCACAATTCCAAGCAATGTAAGTCTCGAATTCACCGGTAGCGCGACCTTCGGTTTCTGCCAGATTAACTTGGGGAAGTTCGCGAAGATTTACAACAGGGATGCGCTCTTGCAAATGTCGTCGCACGGTTCTGGTTGTATTGGGATCAATGCGGTGGACGGGGCTATTTTGCAGACCGACGATAAGTTGATTTTGGACGGGTTGCGGGTCGACTGCAACGGCCAGCCGGGGTCGACCGGGATTGTTCTAGGAAGATCCGGTTCACAGTACACGATGCGCAATGTCAGCGTCCAGAGTTGCTCGACTGTGGGCCTGCTCCTGGATGGCGGCCAGTTTGGCGAGTACTACAACGTCTCACTTTATAACAATCAGGTGGGACTGAAGATCTACACAGTAGCTGGGGCCGGCGGTGGAAATTCCAATACGTTTTATGGACTCAGAGCCGTACATAATACCGTCGGAGTTCTGATTTCTGAATCCACTTCATTCGGGCAGGGGCCGAATTATTTCATAAATGCTAATTTGCTCAGCAATACGGTTGCTGGTTACGCAGTGTTTGGAAAGGTTGGAGAAGCCCTTCACATTATCGGCGGAACGACAGAGGTGAATGGCGGTGGCCCAAGTACATCAACGATTGATGGCCGCGTTATCAAGCGGGCCGCGATCTACAGCAACTTTGCAGCAGTTTACGTCAGTCAGTTTTATGTTGCAG
>PMHI01000754.1:0-407 GCA_003156615.1 Acidobacteriaceae bacterium
GCTTTACGGCCCGACTGGTAAGGCCGCCAGCAACAATTGCGGCCGCCGACTCCTTGAGTTGACAGCTTAGAGACCCGCATGAACTGCGGGTTTCTTTTTGTTTGCGGGCGGGGCGGTACAATGGAAGGTATCGCACGCTGACATTGCGGACTCTTGAAAACGCGGGCAGGGGAGCGGTCAACAGGAATCGCAGGCGGTTCAAACCTTTTGACGCGTCTCATCGTCTGACCATCAGGGAGTTTTTTGGGCGGACGTGCGACTCTAAGCGTGGCCATTAAGATCAAAATCCCGAAGAGTGGAAGGAGAGGCGGCAAGGACAGGTTCGGCCTGTCGCGCGATCCCGTGATTCGAGCCGCGCTGGTCGTCTTCCTGGCGGTGGCCATTGGTGTGAGCGGATTCCTTTGCTA
>PMHI01000754.1:483-2895 GCA_003156615.1 Acidobacteriaceae bacterium
GGCAGCTTTCACTTGGTGAGAGACGGGATCGAGATCACGCCCGGGCCGGAGAGCTACCACAGTCCGGAAGCGGCGCACGTCACCATTCAAGATGGGCGGGTGAGCCGCATCACGAGCCAGGGCAATGACCTTTTCGCATACGAACTCGAGCCGCAACTGGTGACGGCGCTGTTCGACGCCGAACAGCGTTCGAAGCGCCAGGTGGTGAACTACACCGACATCCCCAAGGTGATGGTCGATGCCGTGCTAGCGATCGAAGACCGGCGATTCTTCGAGCACAGCGGAGTGAACTTCATCCGCATGTTCGAGGCGGGCTGGATCGATCTGACGCGGCAGCGGCATGAGCAGGGTGGTTCGACGATCACGATGCAACTCTCGCGCGGCTTTTTCCTGACGCCGGAGAAGACCGTAAGGCGCAAGTTGACGGAGATGCTGATTGCCGAAGAACTGGAACAGAAGTTCAGCAAGCAGCAGATCTTTGAGTTCTACAGCAACTGGGTGAACCTGGGGCAGCGCGGATCGTTCGCCATCAGCGGGTTTGCCGAAGCCTCGCGCGCATACTTCAACAAGGATTTGAAGGACATCACGCTGCCGGAAGCGGCGCTGCTGGCGGGCATCATCCAAGGTCCCAGCCGGTTATCGCCCTACCGGCATGCCGAGCGCGCCCTGGAACGGCGCAACCTGGTGCTGGATTCGATGGTGGAAAACCACTCCATTACTCGCGAGCAGGCGGAGAAAGCGAAGGCTGCGCCGCTAAAGCTGGCGCCGCCGAACGTGGAGGCCAGCGACGCGCCGTATTTCGTCGATATGGTGCGCGACACGCTGATCAACAGGTTCAACGAACATGATCTGAATGAGGAGTCCTACCGGATTTACACCACGCTCGATCCCGACCTGCAGAAGGCGGCAGCCCAGGCCGTCGAAATGGGCATCAAGCTGGTGGATGAGCAAGTCACCAAGATGCGCACCAAGCGTGTAAAGGTGGGCAAGAAACTGGAAACGCAAGTGGCGGCGGGCCCGCAAGCGCAGGTGGCGCTGGTTGCGCTCGACCCGCACACCGGGGCGGTCCTGGCTCTTGTCGGGGGAAGAGACTACGGCTGGAGCCAATTGAATCACGCCGTTTCGAAGCGGCCGACTGGTTCCATTTTCAAGCCGTTTGTTTATGCTGCGGCGATGAATACGGCGCTTGACGGTTCCGCCACGGTGATTACCCCGGCCTCCACGGTGACCGATGCGCCGACCAGCTTCGCCTATGGAGATCAGATCTACGAGCCGCGCAACTACAAAGAGGAGTACCACGGCGATGTGACCCTGCGCTATGCGCTGGCCATGTCGCTGAACAACGCCACTGTGAAATTGGCGGAGGAAGTGGGTTATGACAAAGTGGCGGACCTGGCAAGGTCGGCGGGAATCGTTTCGGTGAAGGCGACGCCGGCCATGGCGCTGGGCTCCTACGACGCTCCTCCGCTGGACATGGCGGCGGCCTATACGTCATTCGCCAACAACGGCACGCGTCTTTCTCCAATCCTGGTGAACTCCGTGCGCAACGCCCAGGGCAACGTGATCGCGAACTACAAGACCGACCAGCGCCCGGTGCTCGACCCGCGCGTTGCTTACGTCATGACCAGGATGATGCAAGGCGTGATCGACAACGGGCTGGGCTATACCGCGGTTCGCCTGCGCGGATTTACTCTGCCGGCGGCGGGCAAGACCGGCAGTTCGCACGATGGCTGGTTCGCCGGATACACGTCCAACCTGTTGTGCGTGATTTGGGTGGGTTACGACGATTATAGCGACCTTCGCTTGAGCGGAGCTATGACGGCCGCGCCCATCTGGACCGAATTCATGAAGAAGGCCTCGGCGCTGCCGCAGTACTCTGACATGAAGGCCTTCGTCCAGCCAACGGGCGTGGTAGACGTACAACTCGACAAGGTCACGAACCGCCTGGCGACGCCCACCTGTCCGGACGATTACGAAGCAGCCTTCGTCGCCGGCACGGAGCCGCGCGAGACCTGCGATCAAACCGGCGCAGTGGCGGGATTCTTCAATCGAGTCTTCGGCGGCGGAGAGAAGCCTTTGCCACCTTCGAACCCGACCAACGGCCAAGACCCGAACGCCGATCCGCAAAAGAAAAAGGGGTTCTTCGGCAAAATCGTAGGAATCTTCAAGGATGACAAAGCGTCAACGCCGCCGCCCAAGCCGCCCGACGCAACTCAGCCCGCGCCTCAATGACGCTCTCCGCTCGCTCCAACTCCTGAGAGTGCCCCGCCCTTGTGCCGGCGTTTCTTCGAGACACAGAGCCTGCCCCTGGGCTGGTCGAAGGGGCCGGAAGTTTCACTTACCGTTGCTCTGCCGAAATCTCCGCCACGGCGTCGTGATATAGACGGGCTGTCGCGATCCGAGCGATTGGCC
>PMHI01000754.1:2902-3715 GCA_003156615.1 Acidobacteriaceae bacterium
GCGGGTGTAAGGCCGCCCGCTGCCTCGACGTCTCCCAAACTTTAGTTGCGCCGAGAAATCCATAGTGCGACTGGCCTTGGCGTCCTGAACGATATTTCTGCGCCGCCAAGTCAAAACTGTGGCAGAATGGCTGCGTTAGAGCTGGTCGCTGGGGGTGTGTATGTCCTACTGGAAAGCCTGCCTGACTCTCCTGGTTGTATCTTCCTTCACTGCTGCATTCGCGCAAGTTTCTCACTCGGAGCAGGTGCAGATCACACCGCCCCTGCTGCGCGCCGTCGATCCTCCGGCCCGCGACGCAACCGCGGCCGACCTGGAGCTGCAAGCCGACCGGTTGCGCGCGGACAAGCTTTATCTGGATGCCATCGATTATTACCAGGCGGCGCTGGCTAAGAAGGTGAATGACGCGTGCCTGCTGAATAAGATCGGCATTACCGAACTCATGATGCAGCGCTACAAAGAGGCGCGAAAAGACTTCGAGCGCGCCATCCGCGCCGATCATGAGTACGCCAATGCCTACAACAATGAAGGCGTGGTTTTCTACGAGAGTAAAAAATACGGAGCAGCGATCAAACAGTACGAGAAGGCGATTGCGAAGGACAGCAACTCCGCGTCGTTCTACAGCAATCTGGGGGCTGCTCTTTTCTCCAAGCGGGAATTTGAGCCCGCGGTGGCAGCGTATCAGCATGCTCTGGAATTAGATCCCGACGTGTTTGGGCGAACTTCGCGCTCGGGTGTGCAGGCGCAACTGCCGAGTCCCGAGGACCGCGCCCGCTACGACTACACGGTGGCGAAGTTGTACGCCAAGATGGGCTT
>PMHI01000754.1:3764-7869 GCA_003156615.1 Acidobacteriaceae bacterium
GCGAACTCACAGGGATGACAACCGAGTTTCGTCTAGATAGAGAATTACAAAGTTTTACAAAATTAGACGGAACTTCCTCGAGTTCTAGGGTTTAATTATTGCAATACTCCTGAAAACAACAGGGTGAGTAAGGAGAAACGGTAGCCCACCGGATGCTGACCCGAGCACGCCCCAAGCAAGCATCTGGTGGGTTTTTTCGTAAGCTGTAAGCCATCAGCATTCCGCCGTCAGCTAAAACCAGCACTCAGGCACCTTCCTCAGCAGCTCCGAAATCTGACTGAAGGAAAATCGGTTCAGTCGCTCATGGTCGGCGGGACCTTGTCTTTGTCTTTGGCGGATGGCTGTCCTGCGGACTTCTCTCGCCGATGTAATCTTCCACCACACGTTTCCATTTGCCTTGGGCCTTGAGAATGAACTCGACGGCATCGCGCAGTGCACCCTCGCCGCCGGCATGGGGTGTGATGTAGTGGGCTTCACTCTTGGCTTCGGCCCGAGCATTCTTCACCGCGATGGCGAGTCCGCTGGCGCGCATGGCGGGGAGATCGATCACGTCGTCGCCGACGAAGGCGGCTTCTTCCGGCCTCAAGCTTGCTTTTTTTACCACCTCATCGAAGCAGGTGCGCTTGTCGTCCACACCCTGATAGACGAATTCGAGTTTCAGGTCGCGGGCACGGAGCGCGACCGTTTCCGAGACGCGCTTGGTGATCAGCCCAGTCCTGATGCCGCCGAGGCGGGCCAGCGAGATCGAAGCCCCGTCGTGAGCATGGAAGCCTTTGGCCTCGATCATGCTCTCGCTGTGCATACCAAATCCNNGGGAAGATGAAGAGTTTGCCATCGGTGAGGACGCCGTCTACGTCGAACAGGAGGAGCTTGATTTTGCGGGCGCGAGCTTGAGCGGAGAGTTTTGGCATCGGGGGGATTCTAGCATTCTAGATGCAATCATCCCGCCCCATGTCCCAAAATGTCCAAAGCGAACAATTTACGAAACTAAGTTCTCCGGCTACAATATCGAGATGCCGTCCCTTCCCGCCTCGCTGGCCTGGGCACACCCTCTGGTGGCGGAGTGGTTCGTCGGGCGTTTCGGGACGCCTACCGAGCCGCAGGAGTATGGCTGGCCGCACATTCTCGCCGGACGGACGACTTTGATTTCCGCGCCCACCGGGTCGGGCAAGACACTGGCTGCATTTCTTGCCTGCATTGATCGTCTGGTGCGAAAGGCACTGGCGGGCGATCTTGCCGACCGTACGGAAGTGCTTTATGTTTCGCCGCTGAAGGCGCTGGGCAACGACATCCAGAAAAATCTTGAGGTTCCTCTGGGCGAAATTCTCGCGATGGCGGGCGAGCGCGGGCTGCTCATGCCAGAGATCCGCACTGCGGTCCGCACCGGCGACACGCTGATGCCCGAGCGGCGCGCCATGCTGAAGCGACCGCCGCACATTCTGGTTACTACGCCGGAATCGCTCTACATTTTGCTCACCGCCGATAAGAGCCGGGCGATTCTGCGCGACGTCGAGACAGTGATTGTCGACGAAATCCACGCGGTGGCTGATGACAAGCGCGGTGCCCATTTGACGCTATCGTTGGAACGGCTGGAGGCGCTGACTCACAAGCCGCCGGTGCGCATCGGACTTTCTGCGACCCAGAAGCCGATTGAAGAAGTAGCGCATTTTCTCACCGGCAGTCGAGTGGGTCGGCGGGACAGCATTCCGGCGACCCCAGCGGCGAAAGCCGACCTCAGTAGTGCGGCCCAGGCGGCAGGACTGAAATCGTGCCCTTCCCGAACTGAGGCCGCGTCCGATTTATGTTTGCCAACGTGCGATCCCGTCATCGTGAATATCGGGCATAAACGGAAGCTTGATCTGGCAGTCGAAGTTCCTCCAATGCCGCTAGGGCCGGTGGCCTCGAATGAAATGTGGGACGACGTCTACAACCGGCTGGTTGCGCTGGTGGAGCAGCATCGGGCGACGCTGGTGTTTGTGAACACGCGGCGCATGGCAGAGCGCGTGGCGCATCAACTGGGCGAGCGCATCGGGGAACAGAATGTCGCGGCACACCACGGCAGTCTCTCGCGCAAGCTGCGACTGGCGGCGGAGAAGAAGCTGAAAGAAGGTCAGCTGCGGGTGCTGGTGGCGACCGCATCGCTCGAACTGGGAATCGACGTGGGAACGGTGGATCTGGTTGTGCAAATCAATTCGCCTCGGGCAATTGCGGTGACCTTGCAACGCGTAGGGCGATCCGGGCACTGGCGCGGGGCGGTTCCCAAGGGACGCCTTTTTTGTACCACTCGCGATGATCTGCTGGAGTGCGCGGCTCTAGTGCGCGCCATCCGGCATGGCGATCTGGATCGGCTGATGATTCCGGAATCGCCGCTGGATGTTCTGGCGCAGCAGATCGTGGCGGCTTGTTCCGCCGAAGAGTGGAGCGAGGATGAGATGTTTCGCTTGGTGCGGCGCGCCTATCCGTATCGCAATTTAGCGCGGGCAACCTTCGATGCGATTCTTGAGATGCTGGCCGAGGGCATCGCCGCGCGGCGCGGACGCTATGGCGCATATCTGCACCGGGACCGAGTGAACGGCAAGCTGCGGGCGCGGCGCGGGGCGCGGCTGGCGGCCATCACCAGCGGCGGAGCGATCCCAGATAACTCGCTTTATGCCGTGGTGGCGGAGCCCGATGGCGTTGTTGTGGGTACGGTTGATGAAGACTTTGCTGTGGAGAGCAACCGCGGCGACATCATGCTGCTGGGAAATACGTCGTGGATGATTCGCCGCATCGAAACCAACGTTGGACGCGTGCTGGTCGAAGATGCGCATGGGGCGCCACCCAGCGTGCCGTTCTGGCGAGGCGAAGCTCCGGCGCGAACCCAAGAGCTCTCCGCGCACGTGGGCAATCTACGGGAAAAGATCAGCGAAATGCTGCCGCACACTTCGCCGGTGGGTTTCTCGCCCACGCAGCCGGAAGTTGCAAAAGCAGTGGGTTGGCTCAAGCAAGAATGTGGCCTCGATGATTCCGGCGCGGAGCAGGCGATTGAATACATCCTGCAGGGGCGGGCCGTGTTGGGCGCGGTGCCGACCGAGACAACCGTGATTGCGGAGCGCTTCTTCGATGAAGGCGGTGGCATGCAGTTGGTGATCCACGCGCCCTTCGGAGGACGCATCAACAAGGCGTGGGGACTGGCTCTGCGCAAACGCTTCTGCGTTGGGTTCAACTTCGAGTTGCAGGCTGCAGCTACCGACAACGGGCTGAACATTGCCTTGGCCGAGCAGCACAGCTTCCCGCTGGCGGACGTCTTCAACTTTCTGCGGGCTGAGACGGTGCAGCCGATTCTCGAACAGGCGGCTCTGGATTCGCCGATCTTCGCCACGCGCTGGCGCTGGGATGCGAACCGGGCGCTGGCGCTGTTGCGCTTTCAAAATGGAAAGAAGGTTCCGGCGCAGATTCAGCGCATGCGGTCCGATGATTTGCTGGCTTCCGTTTTTCCCGACGCGGCTGCGTGCCAGGAAAATATTGTGGGCAACCGGCATATTCCGGATCATCCGCTGGTCGGTGAAGTGATGAAGGATGTCCTCACCGAGGCCATGGATATTGACGGGCTGAAGCTTGTCCTGAGCGGACTGGCGGATGGACGGATCCGTTGTCTCGCGGTCGACACACCGGTTCCGTCGCAGTTTTCGCACGAGATTCTGAATGCGAATCCGTATGCGTTTCTCGATGACGCACCGCTCGAAGAGCGCCGGGCGCGTGCGGTGCAGATGCGGCGCATGCTGCCGGAATCGGTGCTCGAAGAAGTGGGAGGCCTCGATCCGGCGGCGATTGCCCAGGTGCGGGAAGAGGCCTGGCCGGACGTGCGCGATGCCGATGAGTTGCACGATGTGTTGCATACGCTGGTGGCGCTGCCGGAAGCTGGTCCCAATTTCGAAACCGGCCCGTGGAAGTCTCATTTCGAGCGGTTGATCGGCGAAGGGCGTGCCGCCTCGGCCCGGTTCGATGGCCGGACTTATTGGGTCGCGGCAGAGCGTGCAAAAACTTTTTCAATATTGTTTCCTGAGGCACGATTTGAGCAGGCATTGGCCGAGGTGGAACACTCAGCTCCCACCCGCGACGATGC
>PMHI01000754.1:7935-14661 GCA_003156615.1 Acidobacteriaceae bacterium
TGCTGGCGCGCATTCACCGGCTGACGGTTGCGAGCTTGCGCAAGCAGATTGAGCCGGTCAGCGCGGCGCAATTCATGCAGTGGCTGCTGCGCTGGCAGCATGTGTCTGCCGGGACTCAGGTTGCGGGCGAGCGGGGCACGCTCGAAGTGCTGCGGCAACTGCAAGGGTTTGAGATTCCGGCGAATGCGTGGGAGCGACAGGTGCTGGCTCGGCGAATTGCGGACTACGATCCCAAATGGCTCGATCAGCTTTGCCTCACTGGGGCGGTGGGGTGGGGAAGATTGTCGCCGCATCCGGCTACCCTCGATTACTCCAACGGGAGCCGAGGAGGGGAAGCTCATCCGGGATCGGCTCCTCGCCAGCGGCGAGTGATTCCGACCAGCGTTGCGCCCGTCACGTTTTTCATTCGGGAAGATGCCGAGTGGATGACGCCGCGGCATCCGGGCGCGGAACAGGGCGGAAACAGTGGGCTGAGCCAGGGAGCGCAGGTGGTGCTCGATTTTCTGCGACAGCGGGGCGCATCGTTCTTTGCCGACATCGTGCGTGGCACCGGAAAGCTGAAGGCGGAAATCGAGACCGCGCTTTGGGAACTGGTGGCCGCCGGGCTGGTGACTGCGGACGGCTTCGACAATTTGCGTTCACTGATCGATCCCAAGCGGCGGGCGGGGCAAGGCAGTGGACGCACGACGCGTCCCCGGCATAACGCCGGACGCTGGGCGCTTTTGTACACCGATGAAATTGTCGAAAGGCCTCGAGCCGTGGAAGCGGCCTGCTGGATGCTGCTGCGGCGTTACGGCATCGTTGTCCGGGACGTGCTGGCACGGGAGGCAAACTTGCCGCCGTGGCGCGAACTGCTGGGGGGCTTCCGCAGGCTTGAGGACCGGGGCGAGATTCGAGGCGGCCGCTTCGTGGATGGCTTTCTGGGCGAGCAGTTCGCCCTGCCGGTCGCGGTGGATTCCGTGCGAGCCATGCGCAAGCTCGACACCGTTGCGGGAACGATCACGCTGTCGGCTGCCGATCCGCTGAACCTGGTGGGGATTCTGGTTCCGGGTGAACGGGTGCCGGCGATTTCCGGTAACAGCGTCTCTTTCCGCGATGGGGTGGCGATCGCTGGGCCTGAAGTCGCGGCGTCGGCAGGCACCGAAGCGGTGGCCAGCTAGGCCTGAACGGTGCAAGAAAACAGGGACCCGATGAGGGGGCCCCTCGGAGTCCCTGTTTCGCGCGAACTCGGCAAGAACGGATGCAAAAGCGCTTCCCCTATCGCCTTTTACCGAGCACTGGCGCACCCCACATAGAGCAAGCGAGGTGCCAGTCGGGGCCGTTTTGGCAAGAAATGCAGCTGTCCTCCCAACTCCCTTTCGGCAAAGTGTTTATCGCCTAGCTCGAGGTGCCGTCCGGGGGATGCTGCCCGGCGGTTGGCGCCAACCGCTATCCGATCGGATAGGGACCCTATCTGTTCGGATATTAGAACAGGTTCAATTCGGGCATGAATTTCGGGCAGAAGTATGATAAGAAGAGCGCGAGGTGAGCCAGCTTGCGTCCCAGACTCCTGGTACTTTCCGGGCCCATGAAAGACTCGACCATCCCTCTGACTGAGGGAGAAGTCACGATCGGGCGGGAAGCGTCGAATGAGATCGCGGTTGCTGACCCGTCGGTTTCGCGAAAGCATTGTCGGGTGAGCTGGCAAGACGGAAGGTTCCGGGTGCGGGATCTCGAGAGCCGCAACGGAACTCTGGTGAACGGCGCCGGAGTCGAAGAGCAGTGGCTGCAACATGGTGATGAAATCTCTGCTGGCGATTCCTCCTTTCTGTTCCTGCTCGAAGACGATGATCTTGCAGCCGCGGAGGGACGGGTGGAATTCGAAGACGCCCAGGCTACCGCGGAAACCACCATCATCCATCCCAGGGATGTGGTCTATCTGCAGCCGGACCGGCTGTTGCGCGAGCTGCCTGCGATGTCGGGCCTGGCCCGTAACCTGAACGCACTGCTCAAGATCAGCCGGATCGTACATGCGATTCGCGATCTTAACGATCTGCAAGGACAGTTACTGGACCTGATCTTTGAGGTTATTCCCGCAGGCCGGGGCGCGATTCTGCTGGCGGACACCGAGGGCCATGAATTCAATTCCATGTTCGCCCGCATGCGGCAGGCCGGGCAAGCCCAATTGGTCAAGGTGAGCCGCACGGTCGCGCGCCAGGTGTTAGAGCAGGGAATTGCGATGCTGGGCAGTGATGTGCCGAGCAGCAGCCAGTTGCGCGAGGTCGAGAGCTTGGCGGCATCGCAAGTGCGCTCGTTATTATGCGTGCCCTTAACTGTGTTTCAGCGGGTGATTGGATGCATCTATCTCGACAGCGACAGTGTTGGAAACCGTCTTAACCAAGAGCATCTGCAACTGGTAACGGCAATCGCAGGCATCTCGGCGGTTGCGCTGGAAAACGCACGCCGTCTGCACTGGCTGGAGCAGGAGAATGAACGCCTGACGGTCGAGATCAGCCAGGAGCGGAGCCTGGTGGGAGAAGGTGCTCGCATCAAAGAGGTCTACCAGTTCCTCAAGCGGGCATCACCGAACGATTCGACGGTGTTGATCGAGGGCGAGAGCGGAACCGGCAAAGAGCTGGCGGCGCGGGCCTTACACCGCAACAGTCCACGGGCCGGCAAGCCGTTTGTGGCCATCAACTGCTCTGCGATTCCAGAAACGCTCTTGGAAAGTGATTTGTTCGGCCACGAGCGTGGAGCGTTCACCGGAGCCGCTTCCCTGAAGAAAGGCCGGCTCGAAGTTGCCGACGGCGGCGTAGTTTTTCTCGACGAGATCGGCGAACTGGCTCCCTCGTTGCAGGTCAAACTGCTGCGCGTGCTGCAGGAGCGTGAGTTCGAACGGGTCGGCGGGACTCATCCCATCAAGGTGGATATTCGCTTGATCGCCGCTACCAACTGTAACCTGGAGCAGGCTGTACGCGAGGGCGGGTTTCGCCAGGATTTGTATTACCGTTTGGCCGTGTTGAGAATTACGATGCCTGCGCTGCGGGACCGCCGCGAAGATATCCCCATGCTGGCGCGACATTTTGTGCAGAAACACGCGAAACGCTGCAAAGTGAAGCCCCGGCCAATTTCCCGTGAGGCCCTGGCCTGCCTGGTGAACTATGACTGGCCGGGCAACGTGCGCGAACTGGAAAACGCAATCGAGCGGGCGCTGGTGCTGGGGGCATCGGATACGATTTTGCCTGAGGATCTGCCGGAATCGCTGCTGGAGCACGCTCCGCCGCCAGAGATGACCGAGGCGAAATATCATGCCGCAGTCAAGGAATTGAAGAAACAACTGATTCTTGACGCTGTGGAGCAGACCCAAGGCAGCTATGCCGACGCCGCCCGCATTCTGGGCGTGCATCCCAATTATCTCCACCGGCTGATCCGCAACCTCGAACTGAAAGAGGTTCTGAAGGAAGCGGTGCGAGACATTCCGGCACGAGGGTTGAGTCGGCTCTCGGGCGGGAACGCGTAGCTCTCGCGTCGAAGTGAACCCAGCATTCGGCACTCAACCATCGGCCATTACAGAGCCGTGCGGGCTGAGTGTTTTTTGCTGCATCCACTTACGGCAAGCGCAGGCGAATCAGGGCCGCGGGATCGAGATAGGTGCCCTGCCATCGCACCCCGACGTGGAGATGCGGACCCGTGGCCCGGCCCGTGCCGCCGCTCAACCCGATTACCTGTCCGCGTTTCACCTGATCGCCTTCTTTCACTTTGAATTCCGAAAGATGCATGTAGATGGTGAGCAGGCCCTGGCCGTGATCCAGCACGACGAAATTGCCTTCGTAATAGAGCAGCCGCGCCAGCAGCACCGTGCCGTCATTCATTGCAGCGACGGGAGTTCCGCTGGGGACGCGGAAATCCAGGCCCAGGTGAGGGCTCTCGGATTTTCCATTGAAGATACGCTGGGAACCGAAGACATCAGAAATGGCAGCGTCCGCCGGCGCGGTGAATTGTCCCGACCACCCTCGCTCCGGCGTGACCCGGTTCAGATAGTCCTTCTTGACTTGCTGGCTTTCTTCAATTTGCTTCTGCTGCTCGGGGTTGGGCTCGGTGAACTTGCTTTCAACATTGAGCTTGGCTTGGATTTTGGGATACTTGCCGCGGATGACGGCGAATTCGTGACTGAACGAAATTTTCTTGCTGAGGGCTTTCCCCGCTTCAGTTTCGCCTGTCAGTTCAAGGGAATAGGTGCCGGGAGCAGTTTCCAGGCTGACACCTGCAAGTGCGAACCATGTTTTGCTTGCCGCGTCGAAGCTGAAGGAAACTTCATGTCCCAGCCAGGTTCCGTGAAGCGATTCCAGCCGCGCCGGAGGCTGCACCTGGAATAATACCGGCCCGCCATTGACCAGCCGCGTAGGCTGCGTGTGGATGGACCAGTTCGCAGCACCGGCCGGAGGGGCTGAGCTGAACAATAGCCAGAGCAGAAAAAGAAGTGCGAATGCGATACGGGAGAAAGAAAGAATCGATAGGCGCTGGCTCACCGTATCAGCCTAGCATTCCTCCTCGTGGAGTCCAGCGATAATCCGCGCATTCGTACCGCAGTGTTTACCCCGCTGACCATCGGCCTGCTGCTCTCTGCCTGCATGACGGCGCAATCCGCTCCGCAGACCGTCCTCGATGCCGGTCACGTGGTGATGCTAAAGGTTGTGGTGCTAAAGAAAGAGCGGAGGCTCGAACTTCTCGGCCAAGGCAGTGTGATCAGGATCTACAAGGTCGCCCTCGGAGGCGCCCGTCGGGCCCAAGACCAGACACGGAGACCACAAGACGCCGGAGGGCATGCAGGTTCTGGATTTCCGCAAAGCTCACAGCCAGTTCTACAAGTCAATCCCCGTCTCGTCTCCGAGCGAGCGTGACCGGCACTTGCCCGACAGAAGGGCGTTTCGCCCGGAGGAAAAACTGTTGCGCTTAATGCTTTTGGCAGAATCCATTGCCGACCGACTCCTAGACGCAGGTAGATTGTAAAGGCGCAACGATAATGTTGCGCCTATGGTTTAATATTGCGTCCTTGTATGTGTTAATGGCGCCTATAGATGTTCAATTGCGTCGATATCGAATGGACGCACCAGCCGGGAGGAACAGCATGGACCAAGCGAATGCCGGAGGATAGCCTAACTGCAATCGAAAAAACTGTCCGGCTGTGCCCGGAGGATGTCATCTGCCCGAGATCGCGAACGCCTTGAAACCGGCCGTGCCGAAAAGGAGGCTGCAATCATGAAGAGAGAAAGAATGGAACCAAACTGGAAGCCTCTGGAAGACAGGCTGGGCAAGGCGCGATGTGCTGGATTCATGTTCATGGGGCGCACAAATGGCATTAATCTCTACAAACACGGGATCAGCCGCCGCTATCTGAACTTGGATGATGAAGGCAACTGCTACGTCTACATCGCACGGGATTGTTTGGCGTCCGCAGACTTCGAGCGGGAACTCGCGATACTGGAGGACGACCTACGAGGACTCCAGGCCACGTTGGAAACTCCGTACGACGAAGAATTCATGATGAGAAAGATGGAATCGCTGGCCCAACAGGGAATTTCCCTGCTCACGTTCGAGGTTGAGCCTGAGGACACATAAAATGAACGAAAGTAGCCAGAAGTAAGGATGGCTATGATCCATCAGCGACAAACCAGCTCGCGAAACCATTCCTTTCCTTTGTCGAATCCATCTGTCAGGACCAACGCAATGCAAGGTTTGATTGGCTCGATTACTTCGGAGCAGACGCTGAATCTCGGATCGCGATGCTGTGGTTCGGGGTCCTGAGTAAGGAACTGTAGTGCACCCACACAATCATGACCGATCGTACCCAACAGACGATAAGCGTCGGTTCCTTCGGCGTGCGCGCGCGCCGCGATTTGACGCCGGAGGTTATCGTTGTCAGGCAATAAATTCTCAAAAAATGGCCAGCACGGGGGCGCCCCGGTATGCCTGTTCGAGTAGAGGCAGTGAGTGTGATGCGGGCAGGGCAGACTTCCACTCCAGCTATGATCCGTCGTATTGAAAAGAGATCGCCCCCGAAGTCTCGCGTCGAACGAGACCGACAAGACGACTGTTGAGAAAGACTCTTAGACGGTCATGCGAGATTCGCCGGGGCATTAGAAGAGTCTCTCAATGTCTTGGGGTGAACCCTTGGTGCGCGGCCGAACCACCAATTCCAGGTCAAGCGCGGCAAGCACACGCAGCACGGTGTCGAAGCGGGCTGCCGCTGACCTCTCAATACCCGAAATCTACGCTGTCGCACCCCGGCTTTCGCGGCTAATTGTTCCTGAGTTAGGCCGAGCTCGCGTCGCCGCTTTCGGATGGAATTGCCGAGGTGCAGAGGAGTTGGTGCAATGGCCTGCATGGTTGTTCCCTCTTCTTTTGCGTCAAAAAGGTTCTTAAAGCGCTTTGTCGCCTAAGAACGGTTTAGGCGCTTTTCCGCCTAAGAAATTCGGTTATTTTTGCCCGAGACGAACCGGGCCGACTCTGGATCGGCTCCCAGCGGGCCGCTAAATCGCAGGAAAACCTTCCGACACACCGCAACCGGTATTCGATTCGGTTCCCTGCGATTTCGGCGCCAAACCTCACCGATCACGTGAACGCTACTCCCGGCTCCCGAACGGCCTTGGCCTCCGTTCTCGAAGTCCACTTGTCGTCTGGCAAAGGACCTCGAACTGTCGAAGCTGACTTCCAAGGGATGCGGCGCACGATTGCGAGGCTGGCGCA
>PMHI01000379.1:0-2434 GCA_003156615.1 Acidobacteriaceae bacterium
CCCCGGCCTGTCGTGCACCGTCACGATCCGTTTCAGTTCGTCATCCGTCAGCGTGGCGAGGTAGGTAAGGGTGCTCTTCTCTACGAGCCGCCAGTAGTCCAGCAGCCTCTCAAGCGCGAATCCCGCATAAACAGGGCCACCCGGGGTATCCTTGAAGGCGGGAACGGTCTGCCGCAGCGGCTGTTCGCGCAGTATCTCCTCGCAAATCCAGAAGTCCTCCGTGGAGGCTATATGAAACACGAGGTCCTTGATCGAGTGAAACCGCTCACCGTTCAGCAACGGGCGGGATAAAACCTCGTCCGGCGCGCGCTCCAATGTGGCCCACAGATCCCGGCGGGCACGAACGAGGTAATCGTAGGCTTCAGGAATGTTCATTCGTCTCTCTCTGCTCGAATAATGCTATCAATTCCTTTAAACTCCAAAGCCCACTAGAAAAAGAGTGCGGTCAAACTAGCCCATACCATCGCCGACTAGCATTACTGGGTGGCGCAGGGTTACTGCTTCTGAAACACGCCGTCCCGACGGCTATCAGGTGGTCGAAGAAATTGTCGGATTGTGGCAGACTGGGCAGACCGCACATTTAGGAGTGACCGGCTAGTTCCGCATCACTTCGTTACAGATTTCCCGGCTGATCGGACCGTCCTGCAAATAATAACGCCACGGGAAACTCTGAAAACATCTTTGCAGCGTCGATCGTTGTCTTACCGGCGGTGAAGTGCGGACTCATATCCTCCCCCGTCAGGGCGTTCCTATACAGCCCGGCGGAGTTGCCGGGCGGGAGCACAATGCGGGTGTCTGTCCAGATTTCGGGACCAAGCGGCGGGAGATCGAGGTCGTCCAATAGTCGGGCGACAAGACGCGGGACAATCACGAGCGCGTTTGTGTCCCTGAGGTTTCTCGCAAAGGCGAAAACGTGATCGGCTTTCGCACCCTCGATGGTCAGAGGGACATAGGCCCCTTCCCGGAAGAGATCTTCTTGCTGTTGACGAAGGCAAAGGGTCTTCCAGATGAGATACAGCTTGACTCGTCCGTCTTCAGGGGCTTCCAGCAAGCTTCGAAGGTCTGCGACGGAAGGCTGTTGACCCCACCTGCGAATACTCTCGAACATTTTCCCCCGGTATGCGTAGTCGACGGAACGACGGTTGTCGGGATCCACTAGACTGAAGTCCCAAATCTCATTGCCCTGATAGGTGTCGGGCACGCCTGGACACGTGAGTCTGAGAAGAGTCTGGGAGAGGCTATTCCACATGCCGATGCGAGCCACCCGGCGTTGGAACGGCACAAAGTCCTGGAGAAACGGGTTTTGAGCATCCGGCTTCAGCACCGACCCGACGAACGATGAAACAGCAGCCTCGTATTCAGTATTGTGGTTGATCCAACTGGTGTTCTCTTTAGCCTCGCGCAGCGCCTTCCGCATGTAATCCTCTATTCGCTGGCAGAAACTCTTACATTCGTCTGTATCGGCCCGAAGTTCTGCGGGCCAAGCTCCGACCAATGTCTGATATAGCAGATATTCATCCCCGGCCGAGGGGGCGGGTTTGTCGTTGACCGTGCGCTTGTGTTTGCGATTGAAGCGCCTCCAGTCGCGCGCCCGAAGCCGCCATAGCCCGGGTATCTCCGAGAGGACATTGATCCGTGCCCGGACGTCTTCGGAGTGCTTGGAGTCATGCGTGCTCGTGGTCAGCATGGTGTACGGCCAATCCTGCG
Source organism: Acidobacteriaceae bacterium (assembly GCA_003156615.1). Next base: position 1,708 of record PMHI01000379.1, read on the forward strand.
CGCGCTCCTGGTTGGCAAGATGAAACTCCGCCGACGTGGTCCCAAACCGCCCGAGGTAGGCTCCTACTTCATTCAGAGAGACGAGTCGGTTGTAGCGATAGAAGGCCGTGTCCTCGATGCCCTTAGCCGTAACCGGACTGGTGAACTGCTGAAATCTCATCGCGAAGGTTGTGACTGCATACCGGTAAGCGGGATCCTGCCCCTCGGCAATGCGAGTCAACAGCACTTCCGTTACAAAGTCAAAGATGGTGGGGTCGCCGGCTAGGCTTCGCCACTTGGCCCGAGTGACCGCGCTCTGGATATATTCTGCGTCTTTGTCGGATACGCCTGAGGGACTGACGTAGGTGCGGTACACCGGAAAGCAGGCAACCACCTCCGTCAGCGCATCGCGCAGGCCGTTGAGAGTGAAGTCGCAGGTATGGCGTTTGGACAAAGCGATGCGAGCGAGTCGATTGGCAAGCACATTGAGTTCGCTGGCCAGCGCAACCCGGATGATCAGCTTGCGGCAGCTGTAGGCAAGGTCCTCAAGAGCGACTTTGTCCCCGACAAAGTTTCTATAAATGCGTTCCAGTCGCATGCCGGCGGTATGGTCGACAAACACGCCGTTAACCAGATTCGCGAAGTCATAGCCCGTCGTACCGCATACAGGCCACTGGGCGGGCAGTTGTTCCGGACCAGTAAGGATTTTCTCGATGACCACATAGTGTGGCCCGCTCTCGGTGTTCTC
>PMHI01000379.1:2575-10362 GCA_003156615.1 Acidobacteriaceae bacterium
TCCCATTGATCACGTCGACCGCTGCAATGATGCCAACAGAGATTTCCGGGGATCGCGCACACAACTCAGCCAGCCGCCGCTTCGCGATCTCTTTGTCGCGATTGCGCTCGGCGACGCGAGCGCTGCTGATTTCCTGCCTTCCAGGCAAGTGGGCAAGGGTGGCGATCACGCTCTGGAACTCAAGCAGATCTGGATTCTGCTCGTCGAGTATCGCCGGCAGCGCGTCCGCGCACAGCCCCAGGACGCGGGGGTACTCCTTGGGGTCCACAGGAAAGCGATGATTGCGGTAGGCTATATCGAACGCACCGCGATCTTGCTGAAAAACGAGTTTCAGCTCGCCACTTTCGAGGACAGCGCCGTAATGATCGTGCAGGACGGGCACCAGCACTTTGCCATGGAGTTCATCCTTCAGCGGCTGCCAGTCGATGTCGAAAAAGCTGGCGTAAGTCGAAGACTCGCCGTTTTCGAGAACGTCCGCCCACCACGCGTTATCGCTGCCCATCACGCCCATGTGATTCGGGACAATGTCTAAAATCAATCCCATACCGTTCTCGTGGAGAACGGACACAAAGCGGTCGAAATCTTGGGCGCTGCCGATCTCGGGGTTGAAGGAGTTGTGGTCCACGATATCGTATCCGTGCGTGCTGCCGGCGCGAGCCTTTAGGCAGGGAGAAATATAGCAATGGCTAATACCGAGTGTGGAAAGGTAGGGAACGAGCGCCGTCGCTTGGGCGAAAGTAAAATCGCGATTGAGTTGCAGGCGATAGGTTGCGAGCGGGATGTGCGAGCGTCGCTTCATGATTCCAAAAACCACACCACAGACCAAGGCAGTAATGTGCCTCGCTTCAAAGCATCGGCGTTCACTTGCTCGCTGGCATAGATAACCGGCGAAACAGGGAGAATCAGACCAGAGAGGGAATCGGTTCCAAGATTTGCCACCAGAATAAGTTCCGACTGGTCTGAAAACTTCCAATGCGCGGTGAGGCCCCGATCGCCGTGGACTTCGTAATCCGCGCTGAGCGCACATCCAGTGGAAAGATGGGAGACAATGTGCTCACGCCGTAGTCCTAGCAATTTGCGATAGAAGCGCAGCCAGTCTCGATGGCTCGGTTGCACAAGGACGCTCCAGTTGAGCTGTGAGGCCTTGAACGTTTTGGCATCGTTGGGATCGGGAATCCGCTCGCGTTCGGCGGGGTCGTGGAATCTGGCAAAACGAGCGAACTCATTTCGCCGACCCGCGGTAACAGCAGCCGCCAGATCCTGCTCAAACTCACAGAAAAAGAGAAATGGTGTTTCAGTCCCGAACTCTTCCCCCATGAAGAGCAATGGCGGGGAAGGCGCGAGCAGGAGGATCGCCGCCGCCGCGTGTACTGCACGGTGATCGGCAATCTGAATGATCCGCTCGCCGAATGCCCGGTTCCCGATTTGGTCATGATTCTGAAGGAAGGAGACAAAGGCAGTAGGCGGCAGGCCCTCGGTGGATTCACCGCGCGTTTCGCCATTCCTGTACAGAGAACCCTCGCCCTGGTATGCGAATCCCGCGACCAGGCAACGGCCCAATTGATCGATTGGACGTTGCGAATAGTCCGCATAATAACCGTCCCGTTCACCGGTGATCAGCACGTGCAAGGCGTGGTGGACGTCGTCATTCCATTGGGCGGCGTACGCCTGCGGCTGGCAGCGCTCGCTACGTTGAAGGTAACGCGTCTGGTTTCGGTCGTTTTCGAGGATGAGGTGGACGTGACGACCCGGCTCGACGGAACTCCGGACGGCATCGGCCAATTCTGAGAGGAAGTGGGGTGCGGAGTCGTCGATGATCGCGTGAACCGCGTCCAGACGCAGTCCGTCGAANNATGCCATCTCCCCAGGGAGTCGAGTGCCGATCAGTAAAGAATTGTGGCGCGTAGGACCTGAGATAATTTCCTTCCGGACCAAAGTGGTTGTAGACAACATCCAGCAAAACCATGAGTCCGCGGTCATGGGCACCTTGAACTAGTTCTTTGAGATCCTCGGGTCGGCCGTAACTGCTATCGGGAGCGAAGGGGAAGACGCCGTCGTAACCCCAGTTGCGCTGGCCGGGAAAGTCGGCAACTGGCATCAACTCGACGGCAGTGATTCCCAGATCCGCGAGATAGTCGAGCCGCTCGCCCACGGCGGAGAACGTTCCGGACGGGGTGAAGGCTCCGACGTGCAATTCATAGAGAACCGCCTCTTCCCATGGGCGGCCATGCCAGTCGCGATCCTGCCAGTCGAAGGCGCCGGGGTCGATCACTTCGCTGGGTCCATGCACGTCCCGAGGTTGAAACCGGGATGCTGGGTCGGGGACTTCCTGCGCATCATCGATCCGGAAATGGTATTGAGTCCCAGGCCTCGCCGCATCGGTGGCTAACTCAAACCAACCCTTATCGCAGGGGTTCAGAGGAAGCCGCATAGACCGGTTTGTACCGGCAAGCGAGAGTTCAACCTGACGTGCGGCCGGAGCCCACAAACGAAAGCGCACGCTTCCGTCGTCGCGGCACTCGGCGCCGAACGGCATGTTATAGCGGCGCTTCATTCGGCTCTTCCTTCTTGCCGTTTCCGCGTCGTTCGAGCAACACGACCAGGGACCGCGCCTGCAGGGGATAGGGTGTACCGGCGTCGTAGGTTTCGACGGAACGCAAGCCACATTCTCGGGAGGTGTCCATCCATGCGTTCCAGCGAGCACCGGCACGGAACGCCGGCAAAGTGAACCCGACATCTTCGTGGTGAGCGTTGAAAAGCACGAGAAAGTTCTCGTCGCGGAGCTTCCGGCCGCGTTCATCGGTCTCATCCGCTCCCTCCCCGGAGAGAAACATTCCCAGGCAGTGTATCGAAGGATCGCGCCACTCGTCCTCGCTTATCTCCTTGCCGCCAGGATTGAGCCACAACACATCTTTCACAGTCGCACCCTTGATAGGGCGGCCCTGGAAAAAATGCCGACGGCGGAATACGGGATGCCTCTTGCGCAGGCTGATCATGCGCTGCACGAACGCCAACAAGTCGCGATCTTGAGGCTGCAAATTCCAGTTCAGCCAGCTCGTCGCATTGTCCTGGCAGTAGGCGTTGTTGTTTCCCAGTTGCGTATGGCCGATGGCATCACCCGCATACAGCATCGGTACCCCTTGGGACAGCAGCAGCATGGCCAGCAGATTCCGCTTTTGCTTGGCGCGCAGAGCCAGGATGTTGGAATCGTCCGTGGGACCCTCTGCTCCGCAATTCCAGCTGAGATTATTGTTGTTGCCGTCCCGATTGTCTTCGCCGTTGGCTTCATTGTGTTTTTCGTTGTAACTGACCAGATCCTGCAAGGTGAAGCCGTCGTGCGCGGTGACAAAATTGATGCTGGCATAGGGACGCCGGCCGCTGTGTGCGTAAAGATCGCTCGAACCGGTGACGCGATAAGCCAGGTCTCCCAGCAGTCCACCGTCACCCCTCCAATAAGCACGGACCGTATCCCGGTAGCGATCGTTCCATTCCGTCCACCCCACCGGGAAGTTTCCGACCTGATAGCCTCCTTCGCCGACGTCCCAGGGTTCGGCGATCAGCTTTACCTGCGAGAGCACGGGATCCTGATGGATGATGTCGAGGAACGCGCCCAGGCGATCCACCTCATGCAATTCACGGGCGAGGGTGGCAGCCAGATCGAAGCGGAAGCCGTCCACATGCATCTCGAGAGCCCAGTAGCGCAGACTGTCCATGACCAGCTGCAGCACCCGCGGATGCTGCATATTCAGCGTGTTTCCCGTGCCTGTGTAGTCTTTGTAATAACGGGGATTATCGGGCACNNGTGTGGTTGTAGACGACGTCAAGAATCACTTCCAGTCCTGCGGAGTGCAGGGTCTTAACCATGGTCTTGAATTCGTAGATGGAGTTGGTTGCCAGGTATCGAGGCTCGAGCGCAAGAAATCCGATGGAGTTATAACCCCAGTAGTTGCGGAGCCCGCGTTCCGTGAGTCGGCGATCGTCCAAGAAGCAGTGCACGGGCATGAGCTCGATCGCGGTCACTCCTAGGCGCGTGAGGTATTCGATAACCGGAGCTGTCGCCAGACCCGCGTACGTCCCCCGCAAGTGGGCCGGAACGTCAGGGTGGCACATGGTGAATCCCTTGACGTGGAGCTCATAGATCAAGGTATCGTGCCAAGGGATCTTGGGTGGTGCATCAGATTCCCAGGTGAAAGCGGAGTCGATCACTCGGTTCTTGGGCATTCCAACGGCATCATCGCGCCGGTCAAAGGACAGATCCTCCTGCTTGTGTCCGATCCTGTATCCGAAGTTGGCGTCGCTCCACCGGACGGTTCCGTGAACTTGCTTGCCATAGGGGTCGAGCAACAGCTTGTGGTGATTAAAACGATGGCCTTTCTCCGGGGCGTATGGGCCATACACCCGATAGCCATACAATTGGCCCGGACGTAGTTCCGGCAGATAGCCGTGCCAGACCATGTCCGTTTGCTCCTGGATCTGGACCCGAAGCGTCTCACGTTTCCCAGCACTGTCGAACAGGCAAAGTTCCACTTTCTCCGCGTGCTCTGAATAGAGCGCGAAGTTGACGCCCTCGCCATCCCAGGTTGATCCCAAGGGATAAGGTTGGCCAGGCCAAACGATGGGCTGAGTTTCATTGGACATTTATCTTGAACCCCTTCGACGTACCAGAAAGAAGCTTGTCGGAGCTTAGGATACATCGGTAACGCCGCGGCTTGGCTCGCATTTGCTATTTCGCCCCATCACTCAGGGCCACATCGACGCTGAGGAGCGCAAAACNNCGCAAGGATCGCTAATCGCTGTCCCAGGTACGTCCACCTAGCAGATAGAATCAATGTCGTTGACCATTGATCATACACGGCCTGCGAGGACAGCGCTCTTCTTTGAGGAGTGGCGAGGCTTCCAAAACCGGGCCGAGTTCATCTAATCACGTTTTTGCGGAGGGAGTTCCTGTCCATACCCATTGAAGATTACGCGATGATCGGCGACTGCCATACCGCTGGCCTAGTCTCGAGACAGGGTTCGATCGATTGGCTCTGTCTTCCGCACTTTGATTCGGGTGCCTGTTTTGCGGCCCTGCTCGGAACTGCTGAACACGGGCATTGGTCGATCTCGCCGGCAGAACCGATCCGAAGTATTCGCCGCCAGTATAGGGACGGAACTCTGATTCTGGAGACTGAGTTTGAGACCGAAAGCGGATCGGCCAAGCTCATCGACTGCATGATGTCGCGCCAGGAGATGCCTGAGCTTCTGCGCGTTGTCGTCGGCACCCGAGGGCAGGTGCAGATGAAGTTGGAACTGGTGATTCGATTCGATTACGGGTCTGTGGTGCCCTGGGTTCGGCGGATCGGAAACGGGATCTCCGCCATCGCCGGTCCAGACATGATCCGGCTGCAGGCGGATGTGCCGCTTCACAGCGAAAATATGAAGAGTGAGGCGACGTTCACCGTAGCGGAAGGACAAAAGGTTGCGTTTGATCTGACCTGGTATCCCTCACACCAGCATGAGCCTGAGCCGGTGAACGTTGACGAGGCGATTCAAAACACGGAAAAGTGGTGGCGGGAGTGGTCGGATCGCTGCGCTTATCAGGGCCAATGGCGGGACGCAGTGCTGCGCTCGCTGATCACGCTGAAAGCCCTGACATTTCTGCCTACGGGCGGGATCGTAGCAGCGCCGACGACATCATTGCCTGAACGGTTGGGGGGCGTGCGGAATTGGGACTACCGGCTTTGCTGGGTGCGAGATGCGACCCTGACCTTGCAAGCGCTGGTCAAGGCCGGATATTTAGAAGAGGCACGAGAGTGGCGGGAATGGCTTCTGCGCGCTGTCGCCGGCAGCCCTTCCGAACTTAGCATCGTTTATGGCCTTCGGGGCGAACGCAGGCTCACAGAACTGGAACTGCCGTGGCTGCCGGGATATGAAAAATCCATCCCCGTCCGAACCGGGAATGCCGCTTACCAACAATATCAACTGGATATCTTTGGGGAGGTGACCAACACGCTTTTTCAGGCGCGGGAAGCCGGACTGGGACCGCCCCAGCATGCGCGTCACGAAGTCGCTCTGGCGATGCTCGAATTCCTGGAGACGGGCTGGGTGCAGCCCGATGAGGGCATTTGGGAGGTGCGTGGTGCACGGCGGCATTTCGTCCACTCGAAGATGATGGCATGGGTCGCGATCGATCGCCTGATCAAAATGGCAGAACTGGGCCGGTTCGACGTAGATATCCCCCGATGGACAAAGCTTCGTGGTGCCATTCATGAGCAGGTTTGCCGGCAGGGCTTCGATGCGAATATGAATTCCTTTGTGCAGTATTACGGAGGCAAACACCTCGACGCCAGCCTCCTGATGATGCCGCTGGTTGGTTTTCTTCCGCCGGACGATGCACGTGTGATCGGCACGGTAAAAGCCATCGAAACCCATCTGGTGGAGAATGGCTTTGTGGGACGGTACACGCAAGATCCTGCCGTAGACGGTATACCCCATGGAGAAGGAACGTTTCTACCCTGCTCGTTCTGGTTGGCAGACAATTACGAGTTGCAGGGCCGCCATCCGGACGCAGTGCGGATGTTTGAACGGCTGTTAGACATTCGCAACGATGTGGGTCTTCTATCCGAAGAATATGATTCAGTGGCGAAACGCCAGTTAGGCAATTTTCCGCAGGCGTTTTCTCACGTTGGCTTGGTAAACACAGCCTTCAATCTGACCCGCCCATCAAGTCAGCCTACTGGGCGCGCGAGTGAGGCAACCGATGCGCGCTGAGTCTGCCGTTGAGCCGCAGTTAACGAGTGACACCCTCATCCTCGCACTGGACGGTTCTTCGTTACACGGCTCCGGATGAATGCTCGGCTGACCGCGGAGAGCGCCGGAATAAGACTTCCATGATCGCGCTACGCGCTCACCCCTGGTCATTTCTCTGATTTCGAACTCCTCTAGGGGCCCGGCCCTACTCTGGTTTGCGTTTCAGCGGCTTGCCAATCGCGAGAAGAAAGATGGCACTCTTGCCTTTCGCGTGCGGGGAAAGGAAGTTAATCACGTCATCGTCGAAGAAGGTTAGCCCGGTTGCACCCAGGCGCTCGGCATACGCCGCCAGGTACATCCTCCCGCCGATCGCGCCCGCCTCCAGCTGGGTGGCTCGGTAGCCGCGGTTCCCGTATCGCTCCAGGATGTGTTTCAAATCGGCGAGAAAGAAGACGTCCACACAGGCGTCAGCCGGCAGCTCCTGCTCCAAACCAAGGTGGTGGGCCTCGGCGCGGAATTCCCCGGCCTTCAAAAGCTCCAGGGCGTTCTGCTCACGCCGGAAGAAGTAAGCACCCGGCTTGAGCCCCTCTACCGCATGCACGATCAGGTAAAGATCGTTGAGCTGCGCGCCGGGGGGCTCAAGGAAGTCGGCCGGAAGACCGCGCGCGGCGCAATCGACAATGGTTGAGAGTTGCTGCAGTGTAATCGATGCACTCTTATCGAACGCTCGGGTGGAGCCGCGACGCAGGATCACCTGCTCGATCGTGTCCTTCGGCTGCAATGCTTCCGGCAGTCGCTCGAAGCGAACTGCCCCGCCTGCCGGGGGGGAAGCTGGGGAGGAAGATGGGAGCACCGGTTGTTTCGCGCGCCACTGAGCCACTTCCTCTTCGGACTCAAGCAAAGACGCGTCGTGCATATCAAGCATGGACGGATACTCGACCTCATGCTCCGAAAGCGGAATCGTCTCCAGGCCGAGCGCCGGCGCCTCTCTCCGGGCTGGCAGCGAAGTCTCCGATTTACGGCCGATCGGTACGAGGCACAAGGAAACCTCGCGC
>PMHI01000107.1 GCA_003156615.1 Acidobacteriaceae bacterium
CTATCAACTGATCGATAACATCGCGATTCGGAAAGGCAATCACGATCTACGGTTCGGCGGCGAGGTAAGAAAGTACATATCACCGCAAAATTTCATAGCACGTTTACGCGGCGACTACGAATACTCAACCCTGGGTATGTACCTTCAGGACCTGAGTCCGGATCAAGTTGGCGAACGCANNNNGAGTACACAACGGTGCAACACGTGTTGGAACTTCAAGCGTTGAACCAGATCGCCAGCGTGCCTGGACTCATCACGTTCGGTGCGCCGCAGGCTCCGAAGAAAAATTTTATGCCGCGGCTGGGTTTCGCCTGGGCACCGGGCCGGAGCAGCAACACATCGGTGCGCGGCGGGTTTGGCATCGGTTATGACGTGCTCTTTGACAACATCATTAACAACGAGTTACCGCCGGAATTAAGCGTCACCGAGGACGTGAACCTTANNGGGGGGAACCGGGCAGCTGGTTACGTATCCGAACGCTGCCGCCGCTGCCGCTGCGACTTCAAACGTGATGCCCGAACATCTGAAAGATCCTTACGCGATCAACTGGAACCTGGGAATTCAACACTCGTTCGGGAAGGATTTTGTCGCCGAGGTGCGCTATGTTGGCGTGCATGCGGTCCATCAAAACGTCCAACTGCGCCCGAACGAGGGAGTACTGGTCACGCCAACGAACTTCTTGCCAACGTACCTGAGCGCTCCCACGCAGGCAACTCTGGATTCTCTTCCCTTGACTTTGGCGGATTTGCAGAATGAGTCGAATATCCTCCCCGCATATGCGAACGCCGGTTTCACGAACGCCATAAAAGAGTATTCGCCGGTTNNGGCGGACTACAGACCCAATTGAACAAGCGACTGAGCAACGGATTGCAGTTCCAGGCGGCCTGGACGTGGAGCCGCACCATTGATGACTCCAGTACCGATTTCTTCAGTACTTATCTAACGCCACGTCGTCCACAGAATTTTCAGGATCTCGCGGCCGANNTCGGTCTCGGGATACAGCCGTGCCCATCGCGTAACTTTGGCCGCGATTTACAATGTCCCATGGTACAAGGGATCGTCCAGTTGGTTCCTGAGGAACGTCGTCGGCAACTATACGATCGCACCGGTCTACACCTTTGAATCGCCCGAGTGGGGCGATGTTGTGAGTGCTGACGACGCTAACTTTAACGGCGACAGCGCGGGCGACCGCACCATTTATAACCCAGGCGGAGTAAAGGGAACAGGCTCTGCTGCCACTCCTTTAATGAATAGTGGTGGCGATACCGTGGCCTATCTCGCGACTAACCCCACGGCTGAGTACATCCAGGCTCTGCCAGGGGCGCTTACTACCTCCTCGCGTAATACTTTGTCCCTCCCCCACATCAACAACTGGGACCTGGCGGCGACGAAGCGTTTCAACCTTACGGAGCGTTTCAGGTTCGAGTTCACAGTGCAGGCATTCAATCTCTGGGGTCACCCCCAGTATGTTGCCGGCTCGCTGGACGATATCAAAATCTCTCAGGCTACTGAGGGCAGCGTGTTGAACTATCTGACGCCGGGTCAACCGAACTTCAACGACCCTCGAGCCACGTTCAGCAGCAACCCGAGGAGCCTGCAGCTGGTGGCAAAGATATTTTTCTAGTTACGCGGCACGGCAGCCTCAGTTATTAGAAGACGCAGGTTTGAGATAGCTATCAAACCACTTGACGCTCCGCTCATAGTAGTCGTGCGTATGGACCGGCTGTCTTTTGATGCNNAGCGCTTCATCGCCATGAACATTTCCTCAGCCTGGTTCAGTGCAGCATAGTTGTCCCAAGCACCCTGGATGAACAGGGTCGGCGTGTGAATATTCTTAATATATTTGAGCGGTGATACAGCCCACAGGCGATCAAGGTCGTCGTAGCTGCGGACGTTTATGTCGCTTTCCGGCCAAAGAAGATTTGCATTGATGCCGTAGCCGCTGAGCAGGTTACTGGTCCCAGAAACTGGAATCGACGCCTTGAAACGGTCCGTGTGAGTCGTGATCCAATTGCACATCTGCCCGCCATAACTCACGCCAGTTACCCCCATTCGATTGGCATCGATAAAGGGGTAATGTTGAAGGACGTAATCCACGCCCGATATCACGTCCTTGTAATCTCCACCCATTTCATCCCCCACGACTAAGTCGGAAAACTTCTGGCCATAATCCGTGCTGCCGCGGGGATTCATAAAAATGACCACGTAGCCCGCGCCCGCAAATTGCTGCAGCTTGGCGGTCGCCGGCAGGCTGTAGCCATACTGATAATGGGGCCCACCATGAATATCGACAATCATCGGGTACTTGCTCTGCGGATTGAAGCCGTGGGGACGGATGATCCAACCTTCGATCGTCAGGCCGTCGAAACTTGGAAACGAAAACCGTTCAGGTTCCATTGTGTCCAGGTCGTCCACCATTTCGCGGTTCAAATCAGTCAGCTTGGCGTACTGTCCGCTGCCAGGAACCGTGCGAAAGATTTCTGGCGGATGCGTCGCATCTGTGAACGCGTAAAACACCTCGCCGCCGGGGGCGACCGCAAAACCAGTTACAGTACCTGTGAGGTCGACCACGGGAGCCGGTTTACGATCACGCAATGCAACGGAATATAATGACAGCTTACCCTCGTGTTCGGTCCTGAAATACACCTTACTACCGTCGCTAGCCCATGTCGCATCGTGACACCACATGTCCAGCCCATCGGTAAGTGCCTCAGGCTGCCGGTCAGCACCAAGCACGTACACTTTTTCAAATTCCGCATCGCTTTCTTTGCTTCGGTAATCTCGCTTCCGCGCGAGGTAAGTAATCCGCANNCCGGGGGTGTGCGTTAACTGTACAAGTTGGCCGCCGCTGGGCGAGAGCCGCACCAGATCAGTATTCGAATTGTAGTCGTCTTCCCCCGTGCGATTAGAAACGGCGACGATCCACTTTCCGTCGGGCGACCAGTCGATTGAGTGATAGTCATAGTCCCCGGACGAAATCTGAATCGCTTTCCCTCCGTCCGTCGAGATGACCCAGACGTGCGTGCGTCGCAAATCGGAGTAANNNNCGGTGGTCCCCAGAAATGCATTGGACCGTTCCAGATTTGTCAATTTTCTCTTGTTGCTTCCATCTGCATTCATTACCCAGAGCCCAAGGTCGTTTCCAATCGTGTCGAAGTATGCGATGCGTTTGCTGTCTGGAGACCATCTCGGGCTCGACGCATGTCCGTCTGCGGCGGTCAATGAAACGGGACTGCCGCCGCGAGTGGGAAGCACCCAAATCGATGAGTAGTTATCATTCTTAGTGAGGTTTCGCTCAGACACCGCGAACGCCAACTGATCCCCGAGAGGCGAGAGCCGAAGCGATTGAATGTCTTTGATTCGGAATGGGTCCAGATCACCCCAAGGCCTCTTTGCAGCGGCTGTCGCCATGGAAAGGGTCGTGACTAGGAACAAGAATCCCACTA
>PMHI01000580.1:0-4554 GCA_003156615.1 Acidobacteriaceae bacterium
CCCGCAGCCCGAAGTCGAGCAGCCCCATGTAGGCACTGAGCGAGACCACCAGCACCCAGATTCCGTAAGCTACATTTCCCAGGCGATGGACGATGTAAGGGGCAAGAAAAAAACCGATCGCGGTGGAGACCCCCAACGCCATCCAATTGGAGAGAATATTTTGTGTTATTCGTCTACCGCGCATAGAAAAATACCAGATGATTTCGGTCGCGCGCTCTCCGAAGTTTCTCAGCCACGGGAGCCGCCGTTCACGGCTGCCGGTTTCTCAGTCGGATGCGTTTGCTGTGCGGCAAGATGCTCATTGCTCCAACGCAGTTCAGGAGTGAGAAGATGTTGCTCCATCAATTTTGAAATGTGTTTAATGCGCAGGAATTTGCCGCCCAGGAAATCCTCGCGGGTTAGCCCATATAATTGGAATGCGGCGTAAAGCTGCTCCATACCGCGGCGTACGGTCCACGCGGGTTTGAACTCGGGCAGCATGGTGGCAATCTTGCTGCAGTCCACCTTATAACAGCGTGGATCGGGGCCACCGCCCTCAGCGTATTTCACGTGGCTGCCGTGAACGATTTGTTGCACCATGTCGGCGAGATCGCGAATCTGGTAGTTCTCCACACTCATGCCGACATTGAAGGCTTGATTGTGAACCAGCTCCCGCGGAGCATTCAGCACAGCGAGAAACGCGCGCGAAATGTCCTCGATGTGAACCAGGGGGCGCCAGGGAGTGCCATCGCTCTGAATCAACACCTCGCGTGTGGTGAAGGCGAAGCCGACCAGGTTGTTCACGACCACATCAGCGCGCAATCGCGGCGAAACTCCGTAAGCAGTGGCATTGCGCAGAAAAGTCGGGCTGAAGCTATTGTCCGCCAGAGGGGCAATGTCTCTCTCACTTCGCACCTTGGATTCTCCGTAAGGCGTGATGGGATTGAACGCCGCGTCTTCCTTTAGCATGGCGTCTCCACCAGATACGCCATAGAGACTGCACGAGGAAGCGTAGAGGTACCGAGGAACACCCGCTTGCTTGCACATCTTGGCCAGGCGAACCGAAGCGCGGTGATTGATGTCATAGGTGCAATCGGCATTGAGATTACCCAGAGGATCGTTCGACAATGCGGCAAGATGAATGACCGCGTCGAATCCTGCCAGGTCTTCGGCTTCAACGTCCCGAATATCCTTGCGAACCGCGGGAATTGAAGCGTAATCCTCACCGAAGGTACAGTCCTCGAAAAGGAAATTGTCCATACCCCACACTTCATGTCCTGCCGCTCGCAGCATGGGAACCATTACCGAACCGATATAGCCGTTGTGACCCGTGACCAGTACTTTCATGAAAACCTCAGGTATAAAGTGATCGAGTTTCTTGTTAGAGTGACGCCGCGCTAGCCGAGAACGAGCTTACGAGAGTAAAACGCTTCCGCGTGCCTGGTGGCAGCCCGGCATTCCATACCTCGCAACCGGAGCACCGCCAGAAGGGTTTCCTCCGCGAACCAATGTTTCTCCTTTTGCGAACTGAAATGTTCAAGGATGCGCCGTGTTTTGCGCTGGCACAGGGACTCCTCCAATTCCACGAAGAAGTTCGGCGTGCCGAAGTCGGCGTCGTACTTGGGCACTTCGTACTCCAGGATCAGATGGTCCCGCCACGTGTTCCAAGTCAGCTCGCAGATCAGACGATGATCCTGGTGAAGATCGTGCCGGTAATGAGTAAAGATGAGATCCGGGGAAATCCGCGCTTTCAGTTCCTCGAAGAACGTTTTTACCTCGCGACCGTCGTAGGGCATGAAGCCGTCTTCGAATTCCTTGATCAGAATCTCCTTGCTTCCGGCTTGTTCGAGAAACGCCGTCGCGCTGCGCCGGGCTTCCTCGGCCCGGACAGCGGTCGAACTGAAGACAACCCAGTGAACTGCTACATTCTGGTGCTCCTCAAGGAGGCGCAGGATGGTACCGCCGCAACCGATCTCGATATCGTCGCAGTGCGAGCCAAGACAAAGAATCCTGTAGACCGAGCCCGCCGGCTTCGCGAGTTGCATCCTAAGCATGAAGGCTCTCTGGCTTGTAATCCGGGGTTGACTTCCATACTTCCCACGGGGCATCGCCTCGCGTGTTCAGATCCTCTAGCTGCTGTTTCTCCTTGAAAGTGTCCATGCAGGCCCAGAAACCCTCGTACTTGTAGCCCATCAGCTGGTTGCAGGCGATCAGCCGCTGGAAGGGCTCGACGACCAGTTCTTCGCCCTCGCGCAGGTACTGAAAGATCTGCTTGCGAAGGATGAAATACCCGCCATTAATCCAAAGCCCGGCTGTGGTGACATGCTGAATGTCGCTGACCAGGTCGCCGCCGTCCAAGGAAACCACATGAAAGGACTGCGTCGGCTTCACGCAAACAAAGCTGGCAATCTTGTCGCGCTGAAGAAAATGATCGATGTAGGACAGCAGGGGTAAGTCAGTCAATCCATCGACGTAGTTGGCAAGAAAGATTTCCTCGCAGTCGAGGTGCTCCTCCACCGCTTTGAGACGCTGCCCAATGTTCGAGGTCGTGCCCGTATCCACGAAGGTGATACGCCAATCGTGAATATCGCTTTTCAGCAGGGTCACCTTCTTGCCGCCTTCCGCCAGAATAAAGTCGTTGGTGAGACACTCGTTGTAATTCAGGAAGTAGTTCTTGATGGCGTCGGCCTTATATCCCAGGCAGAGAATGAAATCCTTGTGGCCGTGGTGGGCATAATACTTCATGACATGCCACAGGATTGGCCGGTAGCCGATGTTCACCAAAGGCTTGGGCGTTGTCTCCGAATAATCCTTGAGCCGCGTTCCGAAGAANNCTTTCATGACGAGACCTCCGGTCAATATCCGCGGAGCCGATTGCGGCAAATCCGCACGTGCTGAACGCTATGGTAACAACCGATCGGGGATCGGGGTGCTGCACAAGTCGATACACCGTTCAGGACGGCGCTTTATCTTTACCCGAACTAGAAGGGAAGGAAAGCGAAAAGCCAGCTAAGCATTTGAGGGCTGGGTGTCATATTGCAAGCAAACATCCTCGCTGATGTGCGCCAAGTCTGTACCCCGCAGGTAATCCCGCATCGTGGTTCCGGTGCATTCCGAATCGACATTGGGAGCGCCTCGATGTCCCAAAACGTCGTCCAGATGCACGGTCCGGAAGTCGATGCTGAAGCGGGTGCGTCCCGAGGTATTTGGTACGGTGGAATGCATCTGGGCTCCGGAGAAAATAAGAATGCTTCCCGCGGGCGCCACGAAGCGAACCTGCGGATCGGGATCAACCGGTTCTTCCGCCTTAGGCTGCTTCCGTGTGTCGGTCTTGACGTGCTTTGCCGCGTCCTTCCTGCTCTCACGGTTCCATAGGTCGTAGTTGTAGTCGCGGGAGCCATTGCGGACCGGCTGGCTCCAGTAGCGAGGATGAAAAGCCATGGTGTTCTCGCGCTCGACGTCGTAAACAGGGATCCACCAATTGATCTGGCAAAAGGGAGCGGAATACCAGGTATCGCGGTGCATGTGAAAGGCATACGCGATGCCTGCAGTGAGATAGTTATCACTAGTGGCGGTTCTCAGCCGGGGCACGTCGAAGTAGGTCTTTTCTAAATCGCATTTCAGTTCCTGCAGGATGCCGCGTGCTGCCGAGGCGACGAATTGCGTGGGGTCATCACTCAACATCGTAAGGGTAATCGCGGCACCCGGGCGCTGAAACAAATCTACATAGACGGTGGGGCGCGGAGGCGCATCAAGGCCGTATTCGTGAACGTCGCCGACGATCCCGACAATGGTCAGCAAGCGCAAGTCACCATCCATGTTTCCGAATTCAATGGTGTGGCCGATGGGGTCTTGGCCGGGCCAGCGGTCCCGAGCTAGCGAATCACTGATTACAGCCACATGCTGAGCGTCCGGGCCGTCGCGCTCGTCGAAGATGCGTCCTCTAAGAAGAGGGATTCCGAGGACCTGGAAGTAGCCCGCCGTGGCGATACCGAAATCCGCGTTCCCAATGCGTTCCTTTTGGCGAAATAGGGAATTGAAACCGGCGAAGGTCTTGGGAACCTCATCCTGCCTCATGAGGAGAAACATGCCATCGGGAAGTCCGCCATTCATCGGAAGGCCACTGGTCGCGCCGACCTTGCTCACGCCGGGAATTTGTTTGAGTCTGTCGATCAGATTGGAGAAGAAAATCGCCTGACCTGTCTTCGCTTTCGGATTGTCCGCCCACGGGAGCGAAACGTCCATGGTGACAATTTTGTCCACCCGGAAGCCCGGATTCACTTCGAGTACCTTCATCAAACTGCGCCCGAGTAATCCAGCTCCGACCACGAGAACAAGCGTGATGGCAATCTGTCCCGCAACGATCACGCGGCCAAGGCGTTGGCTGCTCTGAGAACCTGCTTGTGCGCGCCCATCTTCCCCGAGCCCCTCGCGCATATCGCGAGATGTCGCCCGCACGGCGGTGAAGATTCCAAGTCCCGCGGCGACCGCGGTGGAGAGCAGGAACGCAAACATAAGGACGGGAATATTGATCGAGACACTGTCTAACCGCGGCAGATTTTCCGGCGCCAGCGC
>PMHI01000580.1:4575-5030 GCA_003156615.1 Acidobacteriaceae bacterium
GCGAATGGCGAGCTCACGCGTTCTCACCGAGGCTTGCGCGAGTAGCAGGTTCGCGACATTCGCGCACCCAACCAGGAGAAGAATCCCCACCGCTCCGAGGAGGACCAGCAGCGCCGGGCGGGCTTTGACGGTTATCGAGTCCTTCAGTGGAACAACAATTCCATCTTTGAGGAGATAATCGTTTTGCTCGCTTGCGGCATCATGAATGCGACGCGCGATGGCACTGATCTCCCCATTCGCTTGCTCGACAGTCACACCCTCTCGAAGGCGCCCGACTGCGTTGTAGCTGTGCGCGGTCCTACTCGGATTTTCGCCGTCAAGATCGGCCGGCAGCCATAAGCCCACATCGGGCGGAAACTGAAACTCCTCCGGAAGCACGCCGATAACGGAAAAGACTGCATTATCAATTTTCAGGTACGACTGCGAAAGGTCCGTAGGCGATCCGAGACGCTGCT
>PMHI01000198.1 GCA_003156615.1 Acidobacteriaceae bacterium
CGGTCGAGTTTGGCGGCCATCGCCTTGGCGCCACCGGAGGCCCCAAGCGATTCCGAAATCGACGGAACTGCGGCCCTAAATAGGTGTCGCTCTCCCGTAAATTAGTGGCCGCCGGGAGGAATCGGCCATTTGCCGGAGGGCACCGACGAGCAGAAGGGTGCGACTCGTTTCGTTATTTGCTTCCATTGCCTTCGTAGGTGACATGCCACACGCTTCGACTGCCGTCATCNNATCGGGATATGGATCACCTCATACCCGGTACGCTTTTCGCGGTTCCACGAGCCATGCTCTGCCGCAAAGCCGTCGCCGTCATAGGACTCCGGAAAGCTACCTGAAGCCGGATAGAATGTCATCTCAAGCGAAGCCATGTGCGGCTGCACCAGCACATCGGGCGTAAGCACCTTCGCGTGCAGATCGACATGCCTGCAGCTGTTCGCATCGGGTGACTCCGCTGTGGCTTGTGGATTAGCGCCAGTCCCGTCTGCGCATGGTTGCGGTAGCCTTGGATCCTGATGACCGCCCATGTAATACCACGGCCATCCGAAGAATCCACCCTCCGGAACTGAGGTTAAATAGTCGGGAACCAGATTGTTTCCAAGCTCGTCCCGCTCATTGGTCGAACACCACAACATGCCGGTCACCGGATTGATCGCCTCGCCAACACAGTTCCGCAGCCCCGAGGCATACACCTTGAGGAACTTGCCTTCAGGTGTGTACTCAAGTACGTCCGCTCGATGGAACTCCTTTGGATGGTCGTCCGGATTATCGATGTTCGATCCCGAACCGACCGAGACCAGCATATGCTGATCATCTTTGGTAAAAACCACATCGCGTGTCCAGTGTCCGCCACCCGCAAGCTGCGCATAGCCGGGCAGACTCGGAACAATAGTCTGCGGCCTGTGGGACGCATGAAGGTCGCCGGATCGATAAGGGAAACGAACCACTGAGGTCGTGTTAGCAACGTATACGAACCGGGGATTGTCGGCGGGATAGAAGGCGATGCCGAAAGGATGGTCCAGCCCCGTAGCGAAACGCTCCACCTGTGCAGCCTTGCCATCCGGCCCTGTATCCCGCAGAACAAAAATGATACCTCCGCCGGAGTCGGCAACAAATAGATCGCCGTTTGGGGCAGTGCGGATGAGTCGTGGCTGGCGGAACGTGCCTTGGCGGAGCGGCTTCGTGTCCTGTTGCTGCGAATGCTGCTGATCCGGCGACGGGCTCGGCCCATTGTCGCCCCCTGCGTACAGAGTCACCTTGAACCCGGGGGGCGCAATCGGCCATGCATTTTCCGGGCGCGGAACAATATGCGGCTGGTTGCGAACCGATTGCGCAGGATTGGGCTTCGGTAGAACGGCTACCGAGATCTTTCGCGAAATTCCCGGTTTTTCCTGACTCCAATCCGCGAACGCATCCTGTCCCGTAATCGGATTTTGTTTAATCTGTGCCCCAAGTGGGACTGTGGCTGCGACGATAGTCAGAAGAATGAGCCTCGTTTTCATAGACACTGTGAGATGCCGGATCCGACGAATTGGTCGCATACTGCGAACCGAAACCCCCGCTTCTGACTACCTCTCCCAATGCGGTAACGGCTTCAAAGGCTTNNCGATTCCAAACCTTCCGGCAGCTACCACGACGGGGCAGCATCCGCACAATGTAAGCGGCGCCAAATTCGGGTGGTAGGCTTCTATGAAGGATTCCGCCCAAGGATGGCATTTAGCGCATCCAAGAAATCTTTGGGATTAAGCGAGAAATGATCGGACATAGAGCGTTGACTCTCTCGACGCTGTGGAAGTTCACGATCGTGCTCTTGGACATTGTAGCCACTCAGGCACGTACCCTTTGGGGTTTCTTTTTCGCAACGGCCGACGTCTTGTGTACGGGCTTCTTAGCATCACGTTTCTTCGATTCCAACTGAGCCAAGCTCAAGCGAATCTGCTCCATCAGGTCCGGAGCGCCCGTCGCTGGGCTTGCGGACGCTGGTTTCGCCTCGATACGATTACTCATTTTCGCATCGATAATTTTGTGTATGCGTTCTTGGTATAGGTCTTTGAATTGCGTGGGATCGAACTCTCCTTCGTACCCTTTGATTAGCGCCATTGCCACAGACAGTTCTTTGTTACTGAATTTGTTGGTTAACTCCAAGTGTGGTGCAGGGCGTACTTCGTTCGCGTAAAACATCGTATGTGCGACGAGATAATCTTCCGCAGGCCGGAGAATCAGCATGTGCTCTCGCCTGTGCATCCCGATTCGTGCAATCCCGAGGCACTCCTCTCTCCGCATTGCTTCGAGCAGCAACGCGTAAGCCTTTTCCGCGCCAGGGTCAGGAGCGACGTAGTACGACCGTTCGAAGTAAATTGGATCAACGGTTGTCGCTTTCACAAAGTGAAATAGATCGATTGTGTCGGAAGTCTCGATCTCTGCTCCTTTGATTTCCTGAGGGTCGATAGCAGCGAATTCGTTCGGCGCGATCTCATAGCCTTTTACCACTTCGTTTGGGCGAATTTCTTCGCCGGTCACTTCGGACTGGAGGACTTGCCGAACGGCGGAATACTCATGTCGCGCCACATGTCGACCATTCATTTGTTCGGGCATGGATCGCGTCTCTCCGACTCCATCGTTCAGATCGTAATCGTGGTCTTCGCGGTCGTGCGAAAAGGAAGGACAGGACGTGACGGAGGGACCTTCGTTGATCGGCTTGCGGTAAAGCCGGCCGAAAGCGCGTCACCTTCGTCCGAGCACCCACCAGGAGCCGGACTGGAATCACGACAAGCCCGAAATGAAGATGCCCACTCCAAACGGTAGATGGCATGGCCATGAAAGCTCTTCGTATGGGATGCAATTATTAGTTGCAGGGCTGCAGAATAAGTCCTGAATCGGGACAGCCATATCACGTTGAAATCGTTGCGAGCATTCAATCGGACTACCGCTCTCTCATAAGCGGTTTTCGACCGAATCCGACACCAAGGGAATCTTCAATGAAGACAAGTCGCCGGAATGATACAGAACATTTTCTTCACGGTTAACGAGTATCTTTAAAGCTTTCTATTCCGGTGACTTCGACAAGGCCAGAGAACTTGTATCCGCCGGTTTCCGCTTCAAAGGCCCATGTATTGAAGCCACCAACAGAGGAGCCTACCTTTCATCGGCGGCGCCGTTGGGACAGATAGTGCGAGGCTACCGCGTCCTGCCGCAATGGAAGGATGGTGATGAGGTCGGCTCCATATACGGAGGTTAAGCTGGAAACGCCAGGGGGAAAAGGCCCCGTCATGAGTGAGTAGCACCAGGCCATGACGGAAAGCCGGTTTCCGGACACCGGGGTTTCGCCCACCCTGAAACAAAGGCCCCGTTGCGAGATCAGCGGGGCCTTCTCCGTTTTGTATCGTTTGCGAACTTGGTGCTCACGCTGATTGTTGTTGATAGCCCGGGACGAAGGACTCGGCGACAGATCCGTCATCAGTGATGGCACTACCATGAAGGGGGCGGAATCTCGCGCGTCTCAAATCGTCCCGTACCAGCAATCTCAACGAGCTTGTTGAGCAAGAAGTCCTTATCTCCCGAATTCTTCGCATACTCGACCACAGGCTGGATGCGCCTCCACTGTTCGTCACGACTCAATCCACTCTCGCGCAAGACGATCAACCCTGGATGCACATCCACATCGAGGAGTTCGATGAAGTCTCGCGCATTTGTCGTAACAACTGCAAAATCGTGATCAAGCGCATATTGCCATATCTCATGATCCGCCCGACCAGCTAGGCCGACGTGCGGTTCGGATTGAGCACTCAAT
>PMHI01000774.1 GCA_003156615.1 Acidobacteriaceae bacterium
TTTATGGCCGTGATTGGCGTGCTGCTTCCGCTCACGCTGCTGGCGGCGAAGCTGGTACGCCCGGACAATCCGAACAAAACCAAGCTGATGCCCTACGAGTGCGGCATTGATCCCATCGACAGTGCTCGCGGCCGCTACACCGTCCGCTACTACATCGTCGCGATCCTGTTCGTGGTCTTCGACGTGGAAACCATTTTTCTGTTTCCCTGGGCCGTCAAGTTCAAGGCGCTCGGCATCTTTGGTTTAGTGGAGATGCTGATTTTTCTGGTTATCCTGATCGCGGGCTACGTCTGGGTTTGGGCAAAAGGCGCTCTGGAGTGGGTGTAAGGCCTGTGGCCGTTTAGGGGCGATCGAGCACACGCGCAAGCAAAAAGGAAAAGGATGTCTCTGGGTCGGTGCCAAGCAACTAGCTGTCGAGGCAAGGGCTCGACCTAGGCGGCTAGAGAGTGCGTGAGAACTCGTGCCTTCCCCTTTGGGGACTCGTTCCGCCTTCCCGCCGCTACCGTGCCGGTTTCATATGCCGCCCCTTCGGGGCTGGGATTTGCTGATTTTTCGGCAGTTTACCGACGCTGGCCTTACGCCTTGACGAATGTTGTCAGGCCACGTCGTGTGCGTTCGCGAAGCTGACACTCGCGTAAGGTCTCTGCGATCGCTTCCAGGTTCCGAACCCCGTAGATATAAAAGTTCTCAAATTCCGCATCCGACGAGAACAAGTGCAGCTCGGAGTAGCCCAGCAGCCGCATCCCGAACGGTTTGAGAAACTCGAAATGATCGATGCGGAATAACTCCAAACTTTCCTGTTTCTTTGAGAGCAGGCCTACTTCTCGTTTGATCCGCTGCGTGGTGATTTCGTAGTGGGTGGTCAGGCTCTTCGTGTAGAAGCGCAAAAAGATGATGCCACAGGCGACCAGGCAACCGAGGACGGTGTACAAGACGATGGCATCCTTGGATTGGGACTGGACGGCATTGGAGTGGAGAGCATATCCGATCCCGACGGCGAGGGCGATTACTACCAGAAAGGGCAGGAGTTGGCCGACGCTGTAGACCGCGGCGGGATGCCCGGAAAACAGGTCTTTTTCGGTTGTAGCATCTTTCGTCGCCGCGAATGCGGTGAGGTCGGTGTTGCAGTAGCGGCACTTGATGGCTACGGACTTGATGGTTTCTCCGCAGACTGGGCAAGCTTTTGAGTCAGCGTCCATGAGGGAACCTTCAGAACCAGAATCATAGCAAATCGGCGGAGCTTGCGGAGAACGGCCGGAAAGTTTGGGGAGAAGACCGGTGATTCACGCGGGGGAACATTTTACCCGTCGACAATATCAGTTTGCATTGAGAACCACACAAACCGATAAACCACGAAGGAAACAAGTATCAGGAAGGTTCCTGATTTATCGTTCGTAATTTATCCTTCGAGCTACTACCATTATCGGCGTGCTCGTTGACACCATAATCCTCAAGCTGATAAAAGTTAACGTTCTCTCCGTTGCCCTTCCAGCCGGAGATTTGTGCGTTTGCCGCTATGCCGGACGAACCTAAATCGGCCGTACCACCGCCGCCGGAAGGCGAGCAGAAGCCGTCGCCGGAAGCGTCGGTGGATCGACCCGCCGTTCCCGGCGGCGTGAAAGCTACGCCATCCGGCTCGGTGCAGGCGGACGTCAAAACGCCGAGCGAAGGCGCTGCTGGTACTCCGGTGGTGCCCCCCGCGAAACCCGCGGCTGCAGCGCCTGCGACGCCTGCCGCTGCCAAACCGGCTGCGCCCGCCAAAGCTCCCGTGCCAACCCCTACTCCGTGGGACTCGCCGATGATCGCGAAGCTGAAGGGCAGCTACGGTTCCGGCATCGAGCCGCTGACTTATGCGGGGCAGAATTACATGGTGGTGGATCGCTCGCTGATTCCTGAGATTCTTCAGGTGCTTCGTAATGAAGAGCAGTTCGATTATTGCGTGGACATTACGGCAATGCATTACCCGCAGCGTGAGAAGCAATTTGACGTAGTGTGGGTGCTTTATTCTTTCGCGCGCAACGAGCGCATTCGCGTGAAGACGCAAATTGCCGACGGCGCGAACCTACCGAGTTCGGTTCCAATCTGGGCGGGGGCGAACTGGCTGGAGCGGGAAGTGTTTGACATGTTCGGCATCAAGTTTGACGGGCATCCCGACATGAAGCGAATTCTGCTGCCCGATGGGTGGAAGGGGCACCCGTTGCGCAAGGATTACGGGATTTTGCAGCAGGATAACGAGTGGGTGCAGATCAACCTGGGAATTGAAAGCGGGCAGTAGAGAGCGCGGCAGTGACGAGACGCGGTGACGAGACGCAGTGACGAGACAATGACCGACCCTAACACCACGCTGTCGCATGTCGATATCGCCGATCTCGCGGCTCACGACAAGCCGTATCTGGATGCCAATGAGTTGGTCATTAATATGGGCCCGCAGCATCCGGCCACGCACGGCGTGCTGCGCGTGATTCTGCGGCTTGATGGCGAAAAAGTTCTTGGCCTGGAATGCGTGATTGGCTATCTGCACCGGGGCGTCGAGAAGATCGGCGAGCATCGCACTTATACGATGTTCAATCCTTATGTAGACCGCATGGATTACGTGGCCGCGGTCTCGAACGGGCTGGGGTACTGCGAGACGGTCGAGAAACTTCTCAACGTGGAAGCGCCGCCGCGGGCGCAGCATGTGCGCGTGATTCTGACGGAGCTGAATCGCATTGCGAGCCACCAGCTCTGGCTGGGCACGCATGCGCTGGATATCGGCGCCATCACTCCGCTGTTTTATACCTTTCGCGATCGGGAGGAGATTCTCAAGATTTATGAGAAATATTGCGGAGCGCGGCTGACTACGCACGCCTTCCGCATCGGCGGTTTGCAGTACGAAACTTATACGGGTTTCGAAAAGGAAGTGAAGAACTTCCTGAGTTTCTTTCGGCCTAAGATCGATGAGTACGAGGAACTGCTTACCACGAATCGCATCTGGGTCGAACGCACGAAAAATGTTGGAGCCATCTCGGCTGAAGATTGCATTGCGCTGGGCGTTACTGGTCCCGTGCTGCGAGCGAGCGGCATAAAGTGGGACTTGCGCAAGGCTCAGCCTTACGCTAACTATAAGAATTTTGATTTTGAGATTCCTGTCGGGACAAACGGCGACACTTACGATCGATACCTGGTGCGCATGGCGGAGATGCGGCAATCGGTGCGCATCATCGAGCAGGCGGTGGACGCGCTGCCGGAAGGCCCCATCATGGCAAAAGTGCCGAAGGTGATGAAGCCGCCGGCGGGCGAGGTTTATCACTCGATTGAAGCGCCGAAGGGTGAACTGGGATATTTTATTGTCAGCGACGGTTCGACGCAGCCCTATCGCGTGCGCGTGCGGCCGCCGTCATTCGTGAATCTGCAGGCTCTCGACTTGATGTGCCGCGGTGAACTCGTGGCCGACGTGATCGCGGTGATCGGCACACTCGACATCGTTCTCGGCGAGGTGGACCGCTGATGCACGAGATCATCGAATATATATCGTCCTACCTCACGAGCGGGAAAACTCCCGGCGCCGCTGGAAACATGTTCTGGGTGCTGGTTTACATCATGCTGGTGTTCGCCGGGCTTTCGGTCGCCGTGATCGCGATGAACTGGCTNNGAGCGCAAGATTCTCGCGCACATGCAGGTGCGGCTTGGGCCCATGCGCGTAGGTCCGCACGGGTTGCTGCAGCCGATTGCCGATGCGATCAAGTTGCTGCTGAAAGAAGACATTATGCCGACCGAGGCCGACGGCTTTGTTTTCTGGATGGCTCCGCTGATCGTTGTGCTCGCGGCTTTCACCGTTTTTGTCGTCGTTCCTTTTGGCCCCACGCATGCGATCACCGACATGAATATCGGAATCCTTTTCATGCTCGGCGTGTCGTCGCTCAGCGTGCTGGGGATTGTGATGGCGGGCTGGGCCTCGAACTCGCACTATCCGCTGATGGGCGCTCTGCGGTCGAGCGCGCAGATGGTGTCATATGAAGTCGCGATGGGACTGGCGGTGGTCTCGGCGATTCTGATGACCAGCCTGAACGCAAGCGGAACCGGAACGCTCAGCATGATTGGTATTGTTCAGGCGCAGCAGGCACAGGGCATGTGGTTCATCTTTAAATTCTTTCCGCTCGGGTTGATCGCATTTTTCATCTTTGCTGTGGCGATGGTGGCCGAGACCAACCGCGCGCCGTTCGATCTGGCCGAGGCCGAATCCGAGCTGACTGCCGGCTTCCACACGGAGTACAGCGGCTTCCGCTGGTCTTTGTTCTTTCTGGCCGAATACTCGGCCATGATCGCGGTGTCTTCCATCGCGGTCACGCTCTGGCTTGGCGGATGGCTGCGGCCGTTTCCGAATCTGCTGAATAGCCCTACCTGGGATCAGGCATTCTCTTACATTCCCGGCATCACGTTCCTTTTTTTTGCCGCGATGTGTTTCTACAACACGGCTCGCATGCCGAAGCATCCTCTTTTCCGCGTGCAGACGATCGGCCTGGCTGGATTCGGTGTCGTCCTCGCTCTGATTGGCCTGGTTATGTTCTATCCTCCGATCAGCTTGCGGGTGCAGGATATTTTCTGGTTCTCGGCGAAAGTTGCCGGATTCATGTACGTCTATATATGGTTTCGCGGTACGTTCCCGCGTTATCGCTTTGACCAGCTTATGCAGCTGGGATGGAAAGTCCTGCTGCCGATGGGTTTGGGCGTTTTGATTCTGACCGCCACTGTGGGATTGTGGCCCTTGATACAGCACACAATATGGCACCCGTAGCCACACCGTTTTTCTTTTACCTGTTTGCCGGCATCATGCTGATCGGCGGCATCCTGGTGATCACGCGCAGCAATCCGGTGCATTCGGCGCTGGCGCTGATTGTGACGCTGCTGGCGCAGGCATCGATTTATCTGATGCTCTATGCACCGTTCGTGGCTGGCGTTCANNTGGTCAGCATTGAGCGCTCGATGAAGGAGCGGCAGTTCAACAGCCAATGGGTGGCCGGAATCATTACGGCGGTTGCGCTCGGCGGATTATTTATCGCTGTGTATGCGAAGGGGACGAGTATCTTTCCCCATCATGCTCTATCGATCGTGGAAGAGAACAACACGCAAAACGTGGCGACTTATTTGTATGGACAATATATGTTTGCCTTCGAGATCGCCTCGCTATTGCTGCTGGTGGCGATTATCGGAGCGGTAGTGATGGCAAAGAAGAGGATCTAGTTCCGAGTACCGAGTGCCTGGTACCGAGCGAGAGAAGATTAGGAGCTAGAGGTCCAGAAGCTAAAGGCTGTTATGGAATCCATGCTGCAAATCACGACGCTGCATTACCTGGTGCTCGGCGCGGCGCTTTTTCTGCTGGGCGTTGTCGGGGTGCTTACCCGGCGCAATGTGGTGATCGTGCTGATGTCGATCGAGTTGATTCTGAACGCCGTCAACTTGAACCTGGTTGCCTTCTCTCGCATGTGGGGAGGAGTGCATGGCCAGGTCTTTGCCATTTTTGTGATCACGGATGCGGCCGCCGAAGCTGCCGTCGGCCTTGGCATTCTAATCGCCTTCTTCCGCAACAAGGAGACGGTGAACATCGACGAAGTGAATTTGCTGAAGTGGTAGAAACGCAGTACCGAGTACCGAGCATTTCGCTACGCGCATTTGGCTAACGACCGACGACCAACGAATGTTCTTTCTTTCGCACATCTGGCTGATTCCGCTGCTGCCGGCCTTCGGCGCGACCATCATGTTCTTCTTTGGCCGCAAACTACAGAAGGCCTCGGTCAGCGCCGTCTGCGTTGGCACCATTGTGCTGGCGTTCCTGATGGCTTGCGGCGCGGTCTGGCAATACTCAGCCTGGTCGTCTGCGCCGGAAAACTTTCATAAGCCGTATGAGACCATCCTCTACACCTGGCTCGGCACCGACACCGGCCACATGAACTACGCGACCCGTGACGGGTCCCAGGCTCCGTTCCAGGCCGATGCCGGCTTCCTGCTCGATCCGCTTTCGAGCATCTGGCTGCTGTTCGTCACCGGCGTGGGCCTGCTGATTCATATTTATTCCACCGGTTACATGGCGCATGAAAGTGGCTATTACCGCTTCTTCGGGTACCTCAACCTCTTCATGTTCTCCATGCTGACGCTGATCCTGGCCAACAATTATGTGCTCATGTTTGTCGGCTGGGAAGGTGTGGGCTTGTGCTCCTATCTTCTGATCGGTTTCTATTTCCACCGTAAGTCCGCCACCGACGCGGGAAGCAAAGCGTTCATCGTCAACCGCATCGGCGACGCCGGATTTCTGCTGGGCATGTTCTTCATCGCCTGGTATCTCGGCTCGCTGCGCTTCAGCGACGTGACGACCCTTGCTCGCAGCGGCCATTTCGCTATCGGCGATCCCATCATCACCGCAGCAACGCTCTTGCTCTTCGTCGGTGCCTGCGGTAAATCGGCGCAGATTCCGCTCTACGTCTGGCTGCCCGACGCCATGGAAGGCCCCACGCCGGTCTCCGCCCTGATTCACGCTGCCACCATGGTCACGGCTGGGGTTTACATGGTCGCCCGTTCGAATGCGCTATTCGTGCTCGCGCCCACATCGATGAAGACAGTCGCCATCGTCGGCGCCCTGACCGCGGTCTTCGCCGCCTCCATCGGTCTCGTGCAAAACGACATCAAGCGCGTGCTCGCGTATTCCACCGTCTCCCAGCTCGGTTACATGTTCCTCGCGCTCGGCGTCGGAGCCTTCTCCGCCGGTGTCTTCCACGTCTTTACCCACGCCTTTTTCAAGGCCCTGCTGTTCCTCGGGGCCGGGGCGGTGATCCACTCGATGAGCGGCGAGCAGGACCTGCGCAATATGGGCGACTTGGCCCATCGCATTCCCATTACATATCGCACCATGCTGGTCGCCACGCTGGCGATTGCCGGCATTCCTCCGTTCGCGGGCTTCTTCTCCAAGGACGAAATTCTCTGGCAAACGTGGGCTTCGGAAGGCGGTGCTTATCGCATCTTGTGGGGCGTCGGTTGGGTCACCGCGCTGATGACCGCGTTCTACATGTTCCGCCTCATCTACCTGACTTTCTTCGGCAAACCGCGCATGAGCCACGAGATCGAGCACCATATTCACGAGGTTCCGCACTCCATGGCCGTGCCGCTGCTGGTTTTGGCCTTGTTCTCGCTCTCCGCCGGATGGCTGAGCTGGCCGCCGAGTCTGGGCGGCTCCGCCCGGTTCGAGAAATTTCTCGATCCCGTCTTCGCTAAGGAAGCCCAGGTTTTCCGGGAAGAAGGCAAGGCCAAGCAACTGGCAGCCGGAGAGAGAGAAGCCGAACACACCAGTCTTGCCGAATACTTGCTGATGTTTGCTTCGGTTGCGGCCGCAGCCGTCGGGTGGGGAATGGCTCGGCGGGCTTACGGCAATGCCGACAAGGGTTTTACCGAGCCTATCGCCGCTGCCGCACCGCCCGTCTACAACGTGCTGCTGCACAAATATTACGTGGACGAAGGTTACGACTATGTATTTAGCGGACGCCGCAAGCTAGGCAAAGTCCGCCTCGGCGTGCTCGGACTCGGCGAAGCATCCGCCTGGTTCGACACAAACGTAGTCGATGGCGCCGTCAACGCCGCCGGCCGGATCACGCGTTTTAGCGGAACAGTTTCTGGTTGGATTGATTGGATCATCGATACTTTCGGCGTCAACGGCCCGGCAATTCTCTCTCGCGTGCTTTCTTATCCCGCGCGTCTGTTCGAATGGGGTCTGGTCCAGTGGTACGCGCTGGTGATGACGGCGGGGCTGGTAGGTTTCGTCTTTTATTACGTGTACCACTGAAATGCAGCTTCCAGCTGCTAGCTCCTAGCCCAGGGCAAGAGCGAGTAGCTAGAGGCCAGGAGCTAGCAGCTAGAAGCTGAACTTTCATGCAAAACCACATACTCTCGATTATCCTCTTCACGCCGCTGGTGGGCGCGCTTGTGCTCCTGTTCGTTCCCAAGGAGAACAAGGACGCCGTCCGCTGGATCGCGAATCTTTTCGCGCTCGGCGGCTTCCTGGTTTCGCTGCCGCTGGTGCCGTGGTTCTGGGCGCAGCGCTTCGAGCCTGGCTTCAAGTTCATCGAGGGCACGCCCAACAACTGGATCCCCTCCATCGGCGCCGGCTACGTGATCGGCATTGACGGCATTTCGTTCCTGCTGATCATGCTCACCACGCTGCTGGGTTGGATCTCGATTCTGTCTTCCTGGACCGCCATCGAGAATCGGGTCAAGGAATATTACGTCTGGTTCTTGATCTTGCAGACCGGCATGCTCGGCGTCTTCATGGCGCTCGATTTCTTCCTCTTCTTTGTCTTCTGGGAAGCCATGCTGGTCCCGATGTACCTGCTGATCGGCATCTGGGGCGGCCCGCGCAAGCTGTACGCGGCCATCAAGTTCTTCCTCTACACCCTCGCCGGTTCGGTACTGATGCTGCTCGGCATTCTGTTCTTATATTTCCACCACCACAGCGTGACGTCTCCGCAGGTCTTCACCTTCAGCATTCCTGAACTTTACAAGACTGCGCCACAGATCTACTCCGATCCAGCCTACGGACCTACCATCGCCACGCTGCTGTTCTTCGCCTTCTTCTTTGCCTTCGCCATCAAAGTTCCGATGTTCCCCTTCCACACCTGGCTGCCCGATGCCCATGTGGAAGCGCCCACGGCAGGGTCGGTCATTCTGGCGGGCGTTCTGCTGAAGATGGGGACCTACGGCTTCATCCGCTTCTCATTACCGTTCTTTCCGGACGTGCTGACCCACGGCAGAGTGCGCTTTTGGATGATGGTTCTCTCTGTCATCGCCATCATCTACGGTGCACTCGTCTCCCTCATGCAGAAGGACATGAAAAAACTGGTGGCCTATTCCTCGGTAAGCCATCTGGGTTTCTGTACGCTAGGTATTTTCGCTCTCACGCCGCTTGGCCTGAGCGGATCGGTGTTGCAGCAAGTGAATCACGGCATCTCGACCGGCGCGCTGTTCTTGATCGTCGGAATTCTTTACGAACGCCGCCACACGCGCGAGATCGCCGAATATGGCGGCATCTCCAACGTAATGCCCGTCTACGCCACCATTACCATGATCATGTTCCTTTCTTCGATGGGACTGCCGCTGCTCAACGGCTACATCGGCGAGTTCACCATCCTGCAGGGCACGTTCATGGAGAACGACATTGCGGGGCATCCTGGGTATTTCTGGGTCGCGTGGGCCGTGCCTGGCGTGGTTCTCGCCGCCGCGTATCTGCTGTGGCTCTACCAGCGCGTCTTTTTCGGTACGGTCACCAATCCGAAGAATGAAAAGCTGCACGACCTCACGCCGCGTGAGGTGCTGACGTTTGTGCCACTTCTTATCATGGCCTTCTGGATCGGCCTCTACCCGAAGCCGTTTTTCCAGATTCTTGAACAGCCTGTGAATCAGCTGGTACAAGACGTCCACAACCCGCAGGCCGGAGGCGCGGTAAATGCTGCGCTTCCAATGGTTCAACCAGCGCTTCCCACGGCGGGTCAACCTGAAATGACAGCCGCACCCGTTGCCACCACAGCTTCCGTCTCCGACCCGGCTGCCGCGGCGCAATCAACCAGGGGGAAGAACTAGTGGGCGGGTTCACATTCACCTTGAGCGACTACATTCTGGCCCTGCCCATCACTCTGCTCACTCTATTTGCTCTCGGCATCCTGCTCATCGATCTCATGATCCCGCCCGAGAGCAAGTGGATTAATACCCTCACCGCCTTCATCGGCGTCTTGTTCGCCACCGGGGGCGTGGTGAAAATCCAGCTATGGATGCAGGCCATGCCGTCTGCATCGACGGGTTCGTTCGGCATGATGCGCACCATGCTGGTGGACCACTTTGCCATTTACTTCTTTTACTTGTTCCTGGCAAGCACCGCCGTCTCCATTCTCATGTCGATGCGTTACATGCAGACCGAGCATGAAAACCACGGCGAGTACTACACCCTGATGCTGCTCTCGGTCGTGGGCATGATGTGCATGGCCGCCGGGTTCGATATCGTGCTCATCTTCATCGGCCTGGAGTTGATGGCGATTTCGACCTACGTTCTCGTGGGATTCCTGCGCCGCGACCGCCGCTCGAACGAAGCGGCGCTGAAGTATCTATTACTCGGCGCGTTTTCCTCCGGGATCTTTGCGTATGGTCTGTCGCTGCTCTACGGTCTCACCGGAAGTACGAACCTGGGCGTCATCGGCAATCAACTCGCCCGGCTTCTCGCCCATGACCCGCACAATCCCGTCGCGATCGTTGCGCTGCTGACCACCATCACCGGCCTGCTGTTCAAGGTTGCCGCTGTCCCCTTCCATCAATGGGCTCCCGACGCTTACGAAGGAGCGCCCACCTGCATCACCGGATTCATGTCCGTAGCCGTCAAAGCCGCGGGATGGGCAATGATGCTGCGCATCCTGCTCTGGGGACTTCTGCCCATGCGTTCCACCTGGGTCCCCTTGCTGGTCTTCGTTTCCATCGCCACCATGACGGGCGCGAATTTCGCCGCTCTTACGCAAACCAATACCAAGCGCCTGCTCGCCTACTCTTCCATCGCGCACGTGGGCTACATGCTGCTCGGCTTGATCGCGGGGACTCTCACCGAACTCAGCCCCGACGGCCTCAAAGGCATCCTGATCTATCTGTTGGTCTACACTTTCATGAACCTCGGCGCGTTCGGCGTGATCACGTCGCTGCGCTACCGCAACGTAATCGGCGACGAACTCGACGACCTCAACGGACTTTACTCGCGCGCTCCCGTCGAGGCCGTCCTCATGCTGATCTTTCTGCTTTCACTGGCCGGTATCCCGCCCCTGGCCGGCTTCTGGGGCAAATACTTCATCTTCCTCAGCCTCATCGAAACCGGACACTACGCGCTGGCGTCACTCGGTGTGTTGTATTCTGTGTTCGGCCTGTATTACTACTTGAAGATGGCCAACGCCATGTTCATGGGCCAGCCTGAAGAACGGGGAGTGCAGCCCGTGAGTTGGACCATGCGGGCCGCGCTCGCCGTGACCGCCTTCGCCACGCTTTTCATCGGAATCATGCCCGACCGCTTCATCCAGCTGGTGAACTGGTCGCTGGGCATAGCCCAGAATTCCGCGGTAGCGAAGCTGATCCGCTAGCCGAATCACTTACGAACGACCATGCCCATTCCTCCTGCCGACCCGCCCCCCGACCGCGACGACTCGGGCCAGAAACGCAGTTTCTGGATCCAGGCCGCCCGCTACAGTCAGTTGGCGGTCGTCTTTCCCGCCGCCCTGGTTGTGGGATGGCTGATCGGCGCGGCACTCGACCGGTGGCTGCACACCACCTGGCTCTACCTGGCCGGTATCCTGTTGGGCATCGCCGCCGGTTTCATCGAGCTGATCCGCAGCGCGATGCGCGACACGAAGTGAATCTCGACCGTGAACCGAAATTGCCGTCCCCGCCGCAACCGCTCATCGCTTACCATGTTTGCGCAATGATGTTTGTTGAGGAATGTTGCTAAACAGTAGCGTCGATGCCCACTCCACCACAAATCGAACCCAACCCGGCCCAGACCGCCGCGGCGGAGCAGTTTTACTCCCAGGCTCTCCAGCGCATCGGGCGTTTCATGGCCGTGTCGGCTCCGCTGCTGGTTGCGGCCGCGTGGTGGAAGTTCGGCCTGCGTCCCGCCGTCGGCTTCGCCTTCGGCTGCATCATCGCCTACGTCAATTTCCACTGGCTGAAGCGCGTGATCGCCGGCTTCGTCGATCGCGCCACCGGTGCCGCCACATCGCAATCCGGACAGGGAATTGTCTTTCGTTTCTTGCTGCGATATGTTTTGATGGCCCTCGGCGCCTATGTTATATTGACTGTTTCACCCGCGAGCCTGAATGGGCTTCTTGCGGGCTTATTTTTGCCCGTTGCCGCCATCACCTGCGAAGCGGTTTATGAGCTGTACGCAGCACTGGCTCGGGGCGTTTAGTGGCCAGGCCTGTTTGAGCAGGGAAACTAGGAGCTAGTAGCCAGAAGCAGCATTATGCCTGAACAACTTTGGTTCACCGAGGTCCTGAACCGTCTGTTCGCAAGTCCCGTCACGTCGTTGCTTCGGGCATTGCACATCGAGCCCAGGTATCCGACGGCCCCCATTCCAAACTCGTTCGCGATGGAGGTTCTGGTCTTCTCATTGCTGCTGATTCTGTTCCTTCTGGTCCGCTCGCGCCTATCGGTGGACCGTCCCGGCTCGCTTCAGCACGCCTTCGAAGGCGTCGAGGGATTCATTCAGGGCCAGAGCGACGAGATCATCGGCCATCACAGCGAAGGCTACACAGCGTTCCTGGCCTCGCTTTGCTTCTTCATTTTGTTTTGCAACCTGATCGGCGTGATTCCCGGCTTCGAGTCGCCGACCGCCGTGCCCATCGTTCCTTTGGGCTGCGCTATTTGCGCCTTCGTGTACTACCATACGCAGGGATTCAAGCACGCCGGAATCGGCTACCTGAAGCAGTTTGCCGGGCCCGTGCCGGCCTTGTCGCCGCTGATGATTCCGATTGAGCTCATCAGCCACCTGGCTCGCGTTCTCTCGCTGACCATCCGCCTTACCGCAAATATGCTGGCCGGCGATCTGGTCACGTTGGTTTTCTTTTCGCTCATCCCCATCGGCATCCCCATCCTGTTCCTGGGGCTGCACATTGGCGTGTCGCTGCTGCAGACCTACATTTTCATTCTGCTGACCACCGTCTATTTGCAGGGCGCGGTTTCGGAAGAGCACTGAGTTGAGTTTCCGGTTTCCAGTTTCGATGACAGCCGCGACACGAGGCCGAAACTAGAAACCGAAAATTAGAGACTGGAACAAGCCGTTCAGCGTGAGGGCGTCTGTACGGGATGGCGTCAACCACCCACTGGCGGTATTTCATACAAGGAGAAACACAATGAGTAAACTTNNGGGGCTGAGACCGAAGGCAAATGGATCGCCATCGCCGCCGGATTCTCTATGGCCTTTGCTTCCGGCATCTGCGCTCTGGCGCAGGGCAAGGCGACCGCCGCCGCTGCTGAAAGTCTGGCCCGCAATCCGGCCGCTCGCCCCGGCATTCAACTGGCTCTGATTCTGGGCTTGGCCCTGATCGAGTCGCTTGCGCTTTACACCCTGGTCATTATTTTCGTCAAGGTAAAGTAAGCCTCCGATCGAAGATCTGGAAGAAAAAAGCCTCTGCTCGCAAGCAGAGGCTTTTTGGATTTGTTCCGGACCCCGGGGAATAAGCCGCTAGCCCTTCCGGTCCCCTTTCCACTGCTGTTCCTTGTTCTGCGGAGCGCGGTTCATCGCTTCCACCAACAGACGGCGTAGGCGATAGCGGCTTTCGAGGTCAGTATTCACAATCTCGAATCCCACTTCATTCACCCGCGCGCGGCGCAGCAGCACATGTGCCCGTATCTTCGACCGCACACCCACCGAAATCTCCAGCTCGGCTTCGCTGCCAATGCGCAGATTGTCTTCCTTGGAGCCCATGCCCCCGCCCAGGCTCAACTCCCGGATTAAGATCTTTGACTTTCCCCACGAACTGCCGATCGATGCGGTAATCGTGCGCGACAGCACCATCCGCTCATAGCGCCGTTGCCGGACCCACGGGCATGCGGGAGCCGTGTCGAGAGGTGCGATCGCCAGTTCTGCCGGCTCGATGCCGCTCTCGGAAAGAATCTGAGCACTGTAGCGCGGGTCGGTTTTGGAGAGCGACTGCGCCGCCGCGATCCGCAATTCCTTGTGATAAACCCAGCCAAACGTTTTCTTGGTCTCCACAATCTCGCGCAACAGCGATAAAGCCTCCGTATCCCGCAGCCTTCCCAAAGACTCGATGGCCTTCAGTTGTACAAACGGCGAGCGCGAAGCGGCTTCGCCCGGCCGGGCCATGGCCAGCAACGGCGGCGCGGCCGTGAGATCGCCGCTCATCCCGATTTCATCGATGGACCCCGGCAATACCGCCGAATCCAGCACGTCGGCCAGCTCCAGAAGCGTTCGCCCACGGTTTCCCGCAGCTCCGTACGCGATCTGGCGAACCACGATGTCATGATAGAAACGGTTCCATTCCGGCAAACGCGCCGGCAACAGCTCCAGCAACGTATCCACATCCAGACGGCTCAACAGCCCCACCACCGCCGAGGCCTGTCGCGACTGCCCCTTGTTCAGAATCTCCCGCAGTTGCACCAGAGCCGGACTCCCCATGGCTTTGACCAGATCCACCAACCGGTCGGCCTCGTCCCGCCGCATGCAGCGGAAGAACCGGTCGGCCAGATGTTCGGCCCCCGACTGGGAAGTGCGCCGCAACACCACCAGCAGATCCGAAGGCACAGGATCGTGGTGCAATGCTTCCTCAATGAACTCGGGGATCCGGTTCTCCACGCCCACGCGCGGGCGCAAGTCGTTCGCCAGCACTGGACGTTGCTCGAGCAGCAACTCCATCCCTTCGCACACAGCATCCACCGCCTGGTAATTCTTAGACTCGCTGGCCTCCTGGCTCAGGCGAACGAATGCCGCACTCAGCAGGCTTTGCAGCTCAGGATCTTTCTCCACACATAACTGTTCACTCACTGTGTGGATTGCCTTGCCCATGGCTTCCCCTCCCAGCCGTGCGTAAAGGTCGGCCAATTGACTCAACCCGATCGCGGTTTTGCGCCGCGCTTCCGCTTCTTTCGTGGCCAGGCAACTAGCGTAGTTATTCAGAATATCTGCGGATGCTTGCAGGTCGTCGCGGTCGAGAAGCAGTTCCACGAATTGCCGAAGATTTCGCGGCGGCACGCAGGGAGCTTCGTTGGACGTCAGTACCGTCTTCTTTCCCGACTCCGGCACTTCCGCCCAGAACATCCGGTCCAGGATATCGGCGTGCGACTCGACCAGGATGCCGGCCTTGTTCATCTTCTCTTCTTGCAACTTCAGGATCTGGCGCAGCGAATCCATCTGCCGGCTCATATGCTCCATCATCTGATGGACGGCATTTACCTTGACTTCGCCCTTTGAATAGCGCTCCAGGGCGAAGCGGATCGCCATGTGCTCGGCCGCCTTCATCAGCAGCGGCGTGCCTTCTTGTTGTTCTATGGTGGCCTTGGCCGCCAGGCTTCCCAGCAACTGTTGCAGGTTCAACCGCGTGTTCGGGTCGACCTCGACCACTTCTTTCTGCAAGTCTTCGGGACGAACATTCGGATCCGCCTGCACCTGCCCGAATCGAGTCAGCAGACGGATGGCCTGAACCACCTCGGCCTCTTGCAGCGGTACCACTCCACCTTCCCAGGCTGGCGCCGTCGCCGTCGCAGTGCCGGTTCCGGGTCCGGGTCCCGGCCCGGCGACCCAATGGCCGGGCATGTTCGGAACGCTTCCGAACGGAACTACGCTGCCCTGACCTCCCTGACCTCCGCCCGCGTTCGCGCCTTCCGCTGCTGCGATCAATTGCAGCAGCTTCTGCGGATCGTTCAGCCATTGTTTGAACTCCGGCCCCAGGGTTTGCGCCGCGATCTGTGCTGCCACGCTGATCTCCCCGGTCAGCGGATCGGCCGCCACAAATTTCACTTCATTGATTTTGATCGTGCTCTGGCGGCTCCCACCGCTGAGAGCTTCTTTGATCTGCTTGGCCACGTCCTGAGCCTTGGACCCAGCCACCGTAAAAGCACGCACCAGTCGGGTGAAGTCTTCCAGGGTCACGTCTTTGGAGAAGTGCAGACTGGCTAGGCCCGCGGTGGTCAAGAGTTGGCCAAAGCTGCGCTCTACCTGCCCAGCTTCCAAGGGAACTCCATCGAGCAACAACTTGTTGTCGGAAACCCCCAGCAAGAACCCGCCTTCTCCAGCCGCGGGCAGTCCGTTGCGCAATTCGTTCCAGGCGGTCTCGAATTGCGCTTCCGTGCGCTTGTGATCAGGGCCGTACATGCGCGCGTACTTGATCAGGATGTTGAGGCTGTGTACGAAGGCGCGCGCCGATGCCGCCCGGTTTGCGTGAAATGTCGTCGCGTCGTTGATATGGCACTCCTCAAGCCGCAGCTCTGGCTATAGGCAATAGAAGGTTAAATCCAACAGGGAAGTGCTGCACGTTACGGAGGTAACGGGAAGATCAGCAACAGGTCACGACACTTTGCTGTACCAGTGCCGATCCCTGGCCGATCAAACCACCCCGGCCCGCGCATGCATCCCAGCACTGGCATTCGGGGCCATCTCCGGCGAGAATAGAGAGTGCAAACCTCGCCGTTTCGCGGAACCCCATTGCCTTCCTCAACCGCTCGCACAAGGCGTGCCAGGAAAACCACCGGCCTGGGCTACTGGATGTTGCAGGTCTTAGAAGAGTGCGATCAGGTTTCCGCTGATTTCGCTCTCGATCCGGTTCACGACCTGCGCGTCGCACTGCGCCGTTGCCGCTCCCTGGCTGACGGATTGATGGCGCTCGACCCCGACCCCAACTGGAAGGCCATGAAGAAGGCTGGAAAGCGCCTGTTTCAACGGTTGGGCGCCCTGCGCGATATCCAAGTCATGATGGAGTGGGTCGAAAAGCTGGAACGAACTCGTGTGGCCGCCGGCAACTCGCCCGCGCTGCTTCCCTTCGAACAAGATCCTGGGAACATCCATGCCGCAGCTGCGCAAGACCAGAACAACTACTCCGGCGATCCCGCAGCTCAATCCCTGCTCGAAATCCTGACCACGCGCGAGCGCGAACAGAGGCTCGAAGCCCACGCCGCTCTGGAAGAATTTGACCGCAAGCAATGGCGCCAGTGGAGCAAATCACTCCCCGCGCGCGCAGCCCGCATCCGCCTGGGCAGCCCGCTCTTCCAGCATCTCGCTCTGGAGCGCTGGACCGAAGCCCGCGAGCTCCACAACCACGCCCTGCGCAACCGCTCCCAGGT
>PMHI01000278.1:0-319 GCA_003156615.1 Acidobacteriaceae bacterium
AGTTGGGAATCAGCCGCGGCTCCCCCGAACAGGTCATCGATGGGTGGCGCTATTTTGGCCATCGCCCGATTGAAGGCGAGGACGAGGCAGAGATGGGCCGGCGGCACGCCGAAGAATTTCTCGAGTTGCTGCGCGGCAAAGGCTTCGCTCAGCCGAACCCACGTCCAATGTTTCCCAATCCTCCGGGACTCCTGCGTCTTGAGCCATACTCTGCAGGATTGCGTGATCGAATCTGGTGGGGGTCTGCCTCGAACGCGACAGCAGCATGGGCCGCGAAGCTAGGAATGAACCTGCAGACCTCAACCCTCAAATTCGACGA
>PMHI01000278.1:327-2123 GCA_003156615.1 Acidobacteriaceae bacterium
TTGCTCGATGACCGTGATCGCCGCTATTTCGGACGAGGCTCTCAGGAAGAGGACAAAATTGGGTTCCTTGACGAAACCACACGGGCAATCTTCGGCCGGAGCTACGCTGCTGAGCCAGATATTCTCATCGAGCAGCTTAGGAAAGACGAGGCGATCGCGGAGGCCGATACGCTATTGCTAACCATTCCAAATCAACTGGGTGTTGCCTACAATGCGCATGTCATGGAGGCAATTCTGACTTCGGTCGCCCCAGCCCTCAGTTGGCGTTAAATCGCCACGTTCGTTGAAACAATGAACCGGATTCGCGGCCATGACAGCTCTTATCCGAAGGAGTTGGGGGTCTCGCTGCGACGATATCTGACGATGCCGTTCGAATCAGTTCTGCCAGATGGAGACAGTTTCATTGTGAGTGAAGCTTGGGCAGGCCTTGGTGACGTAGGACGCAGACGCTTGTGACCCGGTGCGATTCCTGCGAAAAGACTCCGTGAGAGCTACGGGATTACCCAACAGTAGAATAGAAAAGCGAACTGGGCCTGAAATAAGTGTACGAGCGAAGACTCGCCCCGGTCTTGTTGCCCTGCCGAAAGCACGAGTCGAGTTCTGTTTTCGCCGGTGGCGCCGGAACGTAAGTGGCGCGCGCCCAAGAATATGGGCGCGCGCCGATCACAGTTAAGCTAGTTGCGCCCGCTCGCGAGGCGGACAAACTGGCTATAGTGTGAAGCTGAGTTCAAGGTTAACGCCAGGGTACATCGGATTGCACAGGTAATACATGCCGTCTATCTCGACCACATAGACGTTTTGGGTGTAGAGCCAATTGCTTGGCCACACGCCAACAAATCCGAACGAATANNCCACCGTATTGAAAGCTGCGATTGCTGTATTCGGCCTGGCTGACACGAAACGTGTGTTGCTGTCCGAAATTGGCCTTGTATTTGTCTGCGGGAATGCGGTTACCGTTACCAGCGGCGTGCTGTTCCGGTGCGCTCTTCTCGGCTGGCCTGGCGTTGTTCCCCTGCTGCGCATTCTTTTCTTCCGGCTTGGCGTTCTTCTCCGGCTGCGCTGCGGGTTTTTCCTCTTGCTTTGCGGCAGGTTTTTCTGGTTGCGCTTTTTTGTCGTCTTGGGCAGGCGTAGCTTTCTGGTCGTCCTGCTCGTGATCTTGGGCGAACGCCGGAACTGCGACTCCGAGCGCCAAAGACAGAACTGCTGTACTGAGAACCCCTACCAGTTTCATGGGTGTTGCCTCCATTATCGATTCGATCGTTTTACGTATTCTTGCTCTACTGCAAGCTGCCTGTTGTCGCATTGACCGGGCTGCCGATGGCGTCGCCGGACACGAGAAGTTCCACTCTCCGGTTTTGCTGCCGGCCAGCGGAGTTGTCGTTGGAAGCTACCGGCAAGGTATTGCCGAAGCCTTTGGCACTGACTGAATTTGTGGATACGCCTTCTTGCACCAGGTAGTCGCGCACCGAGCCCGCGCGGTTCTCGGACAGGGTTTGATTCATGGAATCGCCGCCGACGTTATCGGTGTAACCGCCGACTTCAATGTTGAGTCCGGGGTAGGCGAGCAGAATGCCGGCGACTTTCG
This sequence comes from Acidobacteriaceae bacterium, assembly GCA_003156615.1. The sequence continues at coordinate 1,913 of PMHI01000278.1, forward strand.
CCAGTTTCTCCCGTGCGCCCGGCTTCAAGGAATATTTTCCGGTGTCAAACAAAACATCGGACATGCTGACGATGAGGCCGCGAGCGCTATCGCGAGTCTCGAGAATCCGATTCAACTGCTCGGACAATTTGGCGCGCATCGCCGCTTTGTCGGTATCTGCCTGTTGCGCGTTCAACTGGGCCTGCTGTGCTGCCAGACGGGATTGCTCGGC
>PMHI01000278.1:2145-2826 GCA_003156615.1 Acidobacteriaceae bacterium
TTGCGCTTGCGCGTCCGCTGAATTCTGGCGTTCGCTTGCCAGGCGCACCTCGTCCTCTTTCTTGACGGCGATGGCGCGCGCATCTTCCGCAGTCTGCACCGCTTCGCGGGAAACCGCGATCAGCGGCTTTCGATCCATGTGTTTGTCTGTGGCATAGCCATCCGCCTTATTCATCAACTGGACGGCGTGCTGATAACTGCCGGGGGCGAACTGCTCCGCTCCCTCAGATTGAGCGATGCGCAGCGCATTCCGCGCCTCGAAGAACTCTAATGGCAACCGGGCATTCAGCACCACCGGATCGAACTTGTAGCCAGTGGGAATGTAACCGCCGCGTTCCATCAATTCATACTTTGCGTTTACCGCCTCGCTGGTTCCCTTGGTGTCTTCGCGAACCAAATTTTCAAGCACGACCACATTGCTCGGCTGGCGCACGGCATAATATGGTTCCGCGGTGACAATCAGGGCAAAGGCCTGAAGGTCCGTGGTTACGTGCAGTTTGCTGCGATCGTTGCCGCCAACTAATACTTCGCCCAGGTTCACTGCCCGGCCCTCGGGCGAAATCGCCCACAGGACGTAGGTCAGGTACTCGGTGCCGAAAGTCGTCGGCCGTTGCAGGTTGCCAAATTCCGCTTCGATTTCGATGGATCCCCGCTTGCTGTTGACCTTGGCTTCGCCATTTGC
>PMHI01000703.1 GCA_003156615.1 Acidobacteriaceae bacterium
TTAGGGAGGGGAGGATCTCAACGAATCAGTTCCCGGGGTCTTTTTGCTCTTGCAAAGTGCTGGCAATTCTATACATTGGATATCGATCAGGGCCTGCTGTGGGGCAGAGGAATCCTGGTCTCCCAGCCTGCATGTTGATTCCGTATTGCCCTTGGATCAGTCTTAGTTTAGAAAAATGCTATCGGAACATACATCGGGGATGCACCCGGAGTCTCAGGAACGGCGGATGATGCGGCGCTTTGATATGCGCCTGCCGGCGGTGGTTCGTCTGGATCAAGACCACGAATTCCACACCGAAACCCAGAACGTGAGCGCCCGCGGAGTTTTTTTTTATCTCGACCGGCCGATCCCGGCGGGAACCCCCTGCGAAGTCACTCTCACTTTTCCACCCCATATTACGCTGACCGATGCGGTCCGGGTGCGCTTCACAGCGCGTGTAATCCGCGTGGAATCGCCTCTGCCCTCTCTGCGGATCGGAACCGCCGCCATGATCGAGAACTACGAATTCCTCCGCTCCGGCGGAAGTACGGATTTCTTCGGCGCCCTGCAGCGCGAGGCGGAAAACTAAAGGCGGCGTCCGGCCTCCCGCGCTCGGCCTCCGGCTCGGGGATTCGAGCTTGCGCTTCGCAGCCCGCAAACCATTTGCGGGTCCGGAAGCCCGAAGCCGCTCGTTACCTCCCCAAATCCTCACTTCCCCAAATCCTTCATTTGCTGCCGCAGGCGGCTGTAGCGGCGCAACAAGCTCCCAACATAAAGAGCATGAATCAGCCAGGTCGCGGTATAGGCTGCGTAGAGGAATTTGAGGGAACTTGCGGAATTCATTGTGACCCCCGGCTTAGAGCAACATTGGATTTGGAAGTTTGCGCGGCTGGACTGCCGGGCCCGAGCAGGGATTCAAGGGCCTCAGCTTCTTCCACTTCGCGACGCAGCTTCTCCAGCCGGAATCGCGACCAGCAGACCAGAGCTGCGAAACACAGAAACGCCATCCAGTTGATCAGCAGCACGTGAAGCATTCGCGGGTCGATTGAGCCGCCTCCGCCGATCACGGGCTGAGGATGCTGCGTGCGGAAAAACCAAATGGAGAAATAAACCAGCGGGACGTCGAGCGCGCCAAATACGGCCAGGACGGCAGCCAGTTTCTGGGTCTGCGCGCTGTCGGAGAAACGGCGAAGCACCAGGTAGCTCACATAAATCAGCCATAAGACCAGCGTCGAGGTGAGGCGGATGTCTCCCGGCGCCCACCAGATGCCCCACACCGGCCGCGCCCAGATGGGTCCGGTAATCAGAACGATGGTGCAAAAAACTACGCCTACTTCCGCCGCGGTCACCGCGAGCACGTCAAGATCTTGCCCCGGGAAATACTTCCCAATCAAGAAGTAGAAAACCGGAATCGCCAAAACCGTGGTCGCGATCGAACTGGGATACAACCCTGCGGGTAGCTGCTCTCGCACCTGAGGGATAAAAGGCGCGATGGCGCCAACGATCCCGATCGCAATCACAATCCAGTTTGCGGCGCGCCGCGTCGAGGGTTTCACGCTCGCCAGGTATTGGACCGAAGCGATGAAGTTGATGAAGAACAGCAGGAAGGCCGTCCACCCCGAAGGCACGTGGTAATAAATGATGCGGTACACGTCGCCCTGCAAGGCATCGGTGGGCGCGACGAACATCGCCTGGTAGAAAGCGTACGCCAGCAAGAGCGCGGTTAGAACAGCCAGGATGGGGAACGCTTTTTTCATTCCGCTTGCAGCACTGTGTCAAACAAGCCGATGCACGCTGTAGTAAACACCACATCGTAGGCGAGAAGCAACACGATGTAGAAGTGCGCGGGATTCTCGCCGGTCAGAATGCTGGTCGTGGCTGCGACCATCCCCACCACGGCGGGAATAGAAATGGGGAACAGGAGCAGCGGCAGCATGAGTTCGCGGCTGCGCGTGCGGATGGACATGGCTGCGAAAAATGTTCCATTCACCACCAGCGCCCAGGTTCCGAGCAGAGCCACGGGAATTAACTGCCATGCCGGGCCGAGTACGCGCAAGTTATAGAAGATCACAAACAGAGGCGCCATCAGCGCTTCGAGCAGGCTGACAAGAATGAAGTTGCCCAGCGCCTTGGCCAGAAATAACGCTGTAGACGGCGCCGGAGACACGCGGTAGGCATCGAGCACCTGGTTGCGCAGCTCGCGGGCCCACGTCTGTTGAAGAGCCACGATGGTCGCAAACAAGAANNAAGGAGAAGATCACGACCACCAGCAGTGAGAAAAACAGCATGGCGTTGAGCGCATCTTTGGAGCGCCACTCCAGGCGAATGTCTTTGGCCAGCGTGGCAAGCGTGATCGACCAGAACGATTTCATGGTCGCTCCGCTCGCGTAATTTCCGGGACGAGACGATCGGTGCGGTCAACGATCTGCCCGGCTTGCATCCACACAAGTTCGTCGGCCACGCCTTCGACCAGCGGCGCCTGGTGCGTGACCACAAAGATAGTCTTGCCCGCGTCGCGCATGCCCTTCAGCAGGCCAACCATTTCCCGCGCCGAAGGCACATCCACGCTGGCAAACGGCTCATCCAGCAACAGTATCCTGGGATCGTGCAGAATGGCCCGCGCCAGCGACAGGCGTTGCCGCATGCCCTGCGAATACGCTCCCACGGGACGCAACAACGCGGGATCAAGCCCCACAGAGCGAATCACCTGCTCACAGCGGCCGTTGCCAGAGATGTCGTAGAGGCGGGCGAAGTAGCGCAAGTTCTCCAACCCGCTCATCTCGTCATAGAGCAGGGACGGGTGGGCCATGTAGCCGATATCGCGGCAGGCTTCGTGCGGAGTCTTGCCCAGGATGGAAACCGTGCCGCGTGTGGGATGAGCCAATCCTGCCAGCGCTCGCATCAGAGTCGTCTTCCCCGCTCCGTTGTCTCCGAGAATGACGTGGAACTTGCCGGCGTCAAACTCCGCGCTCACGCCACGCAATGCGGCGAACCGGCCGAACTGCTTGATGAGACCCTTGACGACAATGAGGGGGGCGTCTGTGGGCGCCCTAGGCGGATTTGTCACAAGGAGTAGAGCACCACGCGAATTTGTCTGGTTGCGAGCATTGCAAAGAATCTATGGATTTTCGCGCTTTTTTGCAAAGGTAGAAAGTGTTTCCTCCGCA
>PMHI01000516.1:0-7500 GCA_003156615.1 Acidobacteriaceae bacterium
TCAGGCCGGCAGCAAATTCCATGCCGCTGGCACAGGCGAAACCGGGGCTGTGGTAACTTCACAGGTCTTGGGTTAGCTGCGTAAGTCCTCAAAGTCGCGGGAGGTGTGTGTATCTCAAGTGGGCTGACGGGGCGGACCCCTGATGATGCAGGGACCCGTACCGCCCTCTTGATTTGCCCCTGCTAGCGCGGTACCTGGAGAGCATCTTCTGCCCCGCGCTGTGGAAGGCTAGACTGGGGCCTTGGATATAATATGCGATATAGTAGATCTTTCATCTGACTAGGTGTTTCGCAGGCTGCCAACTTCTCTGCTTTGCCGCTCTTAAAATGGACGTAGAAACTGCATCGGATTCAGCAATCCCACGACAGTCGCTTACTTCGGCGGTTGCCGACAAGTTGCGCGACCAGATTATTCGTGGAGAGATTCCGGAGGGTGCTCAACTTCGGCAGGACGCGATCGCGACTCAGTAGCCGTATTCCGGTTCGCGAAGCACTGCGCCAACTTGACGCTGAAGGTCTGATTGCAATCGTCCCCAACCGGGGCGCCGTGGTACCAGCCTTGTCCCCGGATGATATCGGAGAGCTCTTTTCAATTCGTGCCCTGCTCGAACCCGAGGTTTTGAAACTTTCCATGCCGCGTCTCACGGAAGAAGATTTTTCGGAAGCAGAAGCGGTATTACTCGAGTATGTAAGGGAACTTAAGCGGGAGGATCACCTCTCCGCGTGGGGGCGCCTTAACTGGCAGTTCCACTCGATCCTCTATTCGCGCGCCGATCAGCCACGTTTCATGGCTATTATCCGCAACGTCAACAACAGTGGTGAAAGATATACGCGCCTCCAGCTGTATCTGACTCGCGGCATGAAGCGCGCCAATGAGGAACATCACCAGATCCTGAATCTCTGCCGGCAGCGCGACGCGACGGGAGCGTGCAAATTGCTGCGCCAGCACATTCAGTATGCCGGCGAATCGCTGAAGAAGGTCCTTGAGGAGAAGCGGGTGGCTGCACCGGCGACTTCGCGTAACGGTAACCAGCGTTTGAAATTCTGGTGAATGGATCGGCGTCGCGCCCGACAGCTTCCCCACCGAATCGCGCGGAATCTCATCAGCCGTTAGTTGAGCTGGCCAACCACTTCGAACCTCTTCCCGTTGTTCGTAGCGATGATGAGAGTGTCTTTGTGATCCCCTCCCAGAGTCGCAGGTCGCCCGTTCACCGTCACATTCTGAAGCAAGGTTGGCGCGGGAAGCCGGAGTTTGAAATGGACTTCNNGACTTTGCCCCACCGTGTGGGAGCTTGCTCAATCCGAATTTCCTTCCCAGAAACCACCCATTCTCGAGGCACACCCTTCGCCAGATACAGCCTGTCTTCATCGGAATCGTCCAGCACCAGCATCCAGCGAACCAGCAGCGGAATGGTCTGTTGCGCCGGAACGCAGTAGGTCCCTGAGTCCCCTGTGATCCCCGTCACTTCTCCAGCGGTCCAACTGCCCCGCGTATGCGCATGATATCGATGGGAATACAGGAATAACAGGAACTCTTCGATGCGGTCGAGTCGAAGCAATGTCAGCGCGTACCCGTAGGAGATGAAACCCAGAATCTCACGGCCATCTTCCTGAAAACGCCAAACGTTGGCTACGACTCCGAGCGTGGTCGCTCCGTAGGCCCGCATGCAGTCGATGACCTGATTGGCCAGTCGCGGCGGCAGCACGTCCGCCTGCAGCAATTCCGCATAGGGACGATGCGGCCATTGCTGCGGGCTGGGCCGTTCCTTCTCGAGCGACTCGCGAAAAGTGACCGCCGTGCCGGGAAATAACCCAATGTAGGGTGGAGCTTTGTCACTCTGGATGTTCTTCTCCACGCTTTCGATGGTCCGTTGCTTGAGCGTCTGGCCGCGCTTAAGCCAGCCTTGTGCCAACTTTTCCATGCTTGCCGACGAGTCTGTGTGGGCCAGTTCCGTCCACACCCGAGCAATGTCTGTGAACCCCCGCGCCGCAAATGCACTGTTGGCATAATACGGCTGCCAGTACAAAGACGGATTCTCGCTCAGACACGAGTCCGACTCACTCCATCCGGGGATCAATCCATAGCCGGGATCCTCCCGCGACAGTCCAAGACTCTCGTCATGCATGTCTCCCAGCAACTTCGCAGTGGCTTCGATCTTTGACCGGTATTTCAGCATCAACCCGCCGTCGTGGCTGTAATTAAAGTAGCGAGCCAGGAGAGAAAGCGTCATGCCAAACTGCGCGGTTTCGGGACCCCGCATATCGATCATGCCCCTCTCATCCACGTACTCGCTGAAATAGTTGTCGATGAAAAGTCTCGCCATATCGAGACGTCCCCACTCCAGGTTGGTATAGATTGCGCTGGTGAAGACATCCTGGAAACCGTCGTATTCCGAACCCGCATAGTCGCGGTCGACCGCGCCGTACTTGGGATACACCCCGCCCGGCCGTGTCATCAACTCTTTTGCAAACGAGTGTTTCGAAATATCGACCCATACGTCCCGTGGAAGCGAGGCCGGAGCAAAATCGCGCAGCTGTTCATCCCAATATTCCGCAAAGGCCAGCAGCGCGCGATAGAACTCTTCAGGCTGCGGGTCTTCGCGCCCGGGCGGGTAGGCGGGATAGCTGTGGCCGTATACGACCTTGGCAATCCTGCCGTCTTCGATCCGCGCTGTGCGATGCCAGGTGTGCACGATATATTTGTTCTTGTTCGCACCTGTATCGCCAAATACAATCACTTCCCAGTAGGAGTGATCCGAGATCGGAATCACTTTGCGGACGGCCGGCATCCAGCCTCCGACCAAGCCATCGTATAGCTGTCCCCTTTTCAATGCCTCATGCAGTTCGGGTGAATATTGAATCGGATGGTAAGTCCGTGTGTTGCCGCTACGGTACACGGGAGTAACGTCGTAAGCTTCGCGGGTACCCACAAATGTCGTCCATGTGCGTGGGTTTTTCTCGGCCGACGCCATCGGCGGCGCTGCCGACTTCACTTTTTCGGGGTCGGGGTCGCCACCCTGCAAAAGACGATCTGCCAGCACATCGGGTGAGGAGAGCCCTATCTCTTTGAGAGCAAGCCCCAAGTAAGGACTCCCCTCGGGCATGGCGGCTTCGGCGCTCCTGGCGAGGACCCGCGTCTCTCCGGATGACGACGCAAACACGAGAGATCCTTCACGAGTGCGCAAATCTTCATACACCTTCCACGAATCTTCTTTGAGCTTGAATTCAGCGACTAGCGTACAACCCTCAAGTGAGGCTACGGTGGCAGCTTTCCGCGCAGACTTCCGGGCAACAGAAACGCTCGTTTGCGCAGTTGCTCCACGGTTGCGGGATAGGACCTCAAGACCAGCTGCGGTGGCTGCTATTCCTTGCAGGAAATCGCGTCGATGCATAAGAGCCCTCGTTTGCTCACCTAGACCCGGCGCTGATCACTTGCGCAGCGCCGTCGACGGCTGGCGTTACCACTAGATTCCCGGTTTTCTTTGATCGCGAAGTTGGCCGGCGATACCAGAAGCGGTTGGTCTTCTCGATGCAGTGTGGGGTCACGCCCGCAACATAAACCGGATGCCGCCCATACCCGGAAGGAACCGCTCGGCCCGCTGGTAGTTCTCAAGGCTGGCTTGCGTCCGCAACCCAGCCAGGGTGAAAAACAGCAATGCAAGCGAGAGGATCCAGTTGCGACCATTGCCGCTCATAGCGTTCCAGCCTTGCGGCAAGAACCCGTAGTAAAACCAAAAATGCATTTACTGAATGCGCCCGGACGTGCGTCGCATCGGCAAATGCATCTGGCGTCAGGCGATTCTCAGAACTCGATGTTCGCTCGCAGCTCGATCTCTCTCGCGCCGCCATTCGGGGAATTCAGAAATGGGTTAAGAGGCCCGTTGCCATTGATCCCAAAGCCGGAGTTTTGAATGGCGTTCCAGCCGAAATTAAAGCCGCCATTCGTCGCCCCCGGCCCGAAGGTCGGGTGATTAAAGGCGTTCAGCATCTCAGCCTGCATGCTGAAACGAACCCGTTCAGTAATGGGAAGGTGTTTGGTGATCGAGACGTCGTCGTAGGTGTTATGGGGGCCGTGAAGCCATATCTGCTGACCAAAGGTGCCCGGAGTGGTATTGGGAGCGATATAGGTCGGGTTGGCCTCGCCCGTCGATAGCAGGTACTGGGGATTGATGAACGCAACGTTCGTTGTTCCAGGGATTGGGTATTTGCCAACGGAGTTTTGCAGCTGCGATGGCGTGACTCCACTCAAAACTACCCCACCATCGCCATAGTCGTTAAAGGTGTCGTTCCCACCCAATAGCAGGAAAGGAGCGCCAGTCTGAAAAGTGAAGATTGTTCCCACAGTCCACCCGCCGATCACGCGATCGACCACGCCGCCGCGGTTGGCAAATGGCTTTCCCTTGCCTAACGGCAGATCGTACGTGCCATTGATGTGCGTGACATTCCGAAGGTCGTAAAGTGTTGGCCCGTAGCTTAACCGCATGTCGCGGAGGGTAAACACCGCACCTTGCCCTAACCAGTTGTTTTGGGTAGCGACCCCGAGGGTATGACTCCAGGTGTAATTGGCGTCAAACTGCAGGCCATGCCAAGAGCGCTGGCGGAAATCAACCTGCAAAGCGTTGTAATTCGAGTATCCCTCGGCCACGGTGTAACTTTCGGCTCCGCCGAGGCTTTGCGCATAAGGATTAGATTGGAAGTAGTTGATGGGGTAGCCCGCGCCCGCAGCATTGAAGGTACCCGCCGAAACATTGGTCGCGCAGGGGCCAAAAGCGGTGCCCACCAGATTGCAGAAGTAAGGCACGGTGCCCTGGACTCCCGCCAGAGTGCCAGCCATGGTCCCGGCTTGGCCGGTTTGCAACTCGGAAACAAACTGGGAATTGCAATAATCGGACGCGCTCCCGTCAGGGCAGGGCTGGGAGAACTCGCCGCCTCCCTGAAAAGCAGCAGCAAATATGGGCATCGCCTGCTGTCCGGGTAGGCCGTGATTGGCAAATGACCCTTGATAATTCGGATTGGGGCTGGCGTTGTTGATGGCCAGGTTCGTCTGCGCATTCTTGAACTGCGTCAGGAAGCTGTTCGGAAATTGGGAAGTGGTTCCAAAGATGTTGATCTCGTTGGGATTGATATTGAACCACTGGCGCTTGCTGACGCTTCCCACGTAGCGCAGCTCGAGAGCCCGGCTTTCCCCCAGCCGCTTTTGAACACCAAAGTTCCAGGACTCCGTGTAAGGCTGCTGAATGTTAGGGTTAATGCCATTCTCAGAGCCAAGCTGTCCCGGACTCGGCCCGAAGGTAAAATTCGAAACCGCTTCGCTCGCCTGGTAACTCGCAGGCGCCAGTGCGTAAGGTATCGCAAACTGCGAGGTGACCGGTGACGCATTGGGATTGAAGCTGGCAATGGACAAGCTGCCGGGAGCAAAGGTCCCGGGTGCCCCGGTTGTGTTGGCAGCGAGAGCAAACGACTGGTAGTAGAATGACGCTGCATCGCTAGCCTGGTTCCATACGTATTGCTGAGGTTCGGTGATTTTTCGCAGCGAGAAACCTCCGCGAATCACGAGGTCGCCGGTTCCCCTGGGGTTCCAAGCGAAACCAAACGCCGGTTGCGGGGAGACATTCCAGGCATTGTACGGGTTGGGATTCTGCACAAGCATGGGATTCAGCCCATTGGGATCCGTCGTGAAGACTCCGGGATTAAAGAGATTGTTGACCCCGGAAGGACCGTAAATAGCCGCCGGACTGGCCGAGTGGTACAGGCCCGAGAGATCCTTGTCAGCATGGGTAAAATCCCAGCGGAGCCCGTAATTGATGGTCAGATTTGGCTTTACACGATAGGAATCCTGGAAGAACACTCCCTCTGCTCCTACCAACTCATCGAGATTGTACCTTCCAATCTGGGGCACGTAATCATGCTGTTGCGGGACGAAGGCATAACTTCCGCCAACACTGGAAATCCGCCCCACCAGGATCGCGTAAAGCTCCTGAGCTGCAAGCTGCTGTCCGGAACTTGCACCCGGAAGCGTAGCCCCGGGTCCGGTAATGGTAAAAGCATTCTGCGCGGGATCGCCGGCTGCGAGGCCGAAAGCCGTGACTGGATATCCCAGCTCTGGGTTGTAATAGTGATCCTGCTCACGCCACCACGAAAAGCCATAGTTGAGCGTATGCGCGCCGTGTTGCCAGGTCATGGTGTCGGAAGCGTTAAATACGGGGTACTCGGTGTTGATCCCTGAGTAAAAAATTGTCCCGGACATTTGGGCGGGATACTGTCCGCTTCCCAAGGGCACGACTGTCGGGTACTCCCAGATCAACTGTGGATTCGAGGCGCTGAGCGGCGGCGCGTTGTAGGCATTAAGAGTGTTGTTATACAGAAAGCCGCCGCGAAACTCGTTGATCAAGTTGGGCGATAGCGTCAGGGTAAAACCCACTCCTAAGGTATAGCTCTTATCGCTGTTGCCCGCTCCGGTATTGGCAAAACCCGTGCCCGGAAAGTCGGGCGGATTCGCGCCCGGGTAGCTATCTTTGGTCATATTCCAGGCTACGTTGAAACGCATCTTCTCGGATGCAACATAATCCACCCGCACCGCCGGAAAGTAACTGGTCTGGGCATTGTTTACCGCCCAATTGAGTTGGTTGAGATTGGGATCGCCCAGGGCGTCTGGGGATACCTGTCCCGCAGCCGCAGCCGAGTTGGCCGCCCCCAATACCGAAGACGGGCAATAGGATGCCGGGCAATTCAGCACCGAGGTAGGAAGATTCGATCCGGAATGCGCGGTGTTATAGTTCTGCGCCAGAGTGAATAGATTCACCGTTTGGCTGTTGTATGTGAAGTTCCCCGCTTGGGCTGCCGAACTGAAAAGATAATTCGTAGTTGTATACGCGCCGGGCTGTTTTCGTTCCGAGTAGCTGCCAAAAAAGAATAATTTGTTCCTGATAATGGGACCGCCAACGCTCACTCCAAAGTCGTTGAGATGGAGAAGATTCTTGGGCACCGGACTCGACGGGTTGATCGCGGTTTCCGTGTCATTCAACCAGCTATTGGCGTTCAGCGCGTCGTTCCTGAAATCCTCGTAAGCTCGGCCGTGAAAAGCGTTGCTGCCGCGCCGGGTAACGAAATTGAGCTGCATGTTGGCCTGGCCAAATCCCTGATCTAGGTTGAGCTGTTCCGTCTGCACCGTCATCTCTTGAATCGATTCCAGCCGCGGAGAAACAATGGGCGCAGAATTTCCTCCGAATTTCATTCTGCTCGGGCTACCAATAACCCCGTCGATGTTATTTCCTTGAGCGATGGATGGAAGGCCATCGTAAGTTCCGTACCCTCCGACGAAGGTCGATCCCGCGACCAACTCCGAAAGTTGGGTCAAATCGCGGCCCTCAATGGGCAGGTCCTCAATTTGCTTTAAATCGACAGTCGTGCCGATGGCGTTCGAAGTCTCTTCTAAAACAGGAGCAGCGGTAGCATTCACTTCCACCGTGATAGTAGCTGCCCCTACCTTGAGCGTGGCGCT
>PMHI01000516.1:7532-7696 GCA_003156615.1 Acidobacteriaceae bacterium
TTCCGCGCCCTGAACGATTCCGCCGGAGGGATCAACTACGCTGACAGCAATCGTTCCCTCAGAACCGTGCTGGGTCAAAGCAGTCGGGACGACGCATAGCACCAGCAGAACCAGCAGGAGAGTTTTGGCAGCAGCGAGCACGCTACGCGAAGATGTGGGAGTCA
>PMHI01000361.1:0-1584 GCA_003156615.1 Acidobacteriaceae bacterium
GGTTGTGGTGGCAACTCTGATAGGAGGGTCCTTTCTATTTCGCTCTACCCGGAACAGCCCCCCGGCCAGCAAGGATTGGGAGCAGCTCACCTTCTTCACCGACTCCGCAGTTTATCCTGCGCTCTCCCCGGACGGGCGGATGCTCGCCTTCATCCGGGGAAGTGAATCATTCTTCGGCCCCGGACAAATTTACGTCAAATTCCTGCCCGACGGCCAGCCCGTTCAGCTCACACACGACTCTCTGTGGAAGTTAAGCCCGGTTTTCTCTCCGGATGGTTCACGAATTGCATACGGCGCGGCCATACCTTTTAACACGTGGGAAGTGCCAGTTCTCGGTGGCGAGCCCCACATTCTGCTGCCCAACGCGTCGTCCTTGACATGGATCGAAGGAGGGAGGCGGCTGCTCTTTTCCGAGATCACTGAAGGATTGCACATGGTGGTTGTGACCACCGACGAAAGCCGAGGGCAGAGGCGTGAGGTTTACGCGCCTCCCGGGGACCGCGGCATGGCCCATCATTCCTATCTTTCACCTGACCGGCGATGGGTGCTGGTGGTTGAGATGGACAGTCGTGGCGAGCTTGTGCCTTGCCGAGTTGCTCCTTTCGAGGGCAGTGGCGACGTGCGAGTCGTCGGTCCCCCCAGCGGCGCTTGTATTTCGGGTGCTTGGTCCCCTGACGGCAAATGGGTGTACCTCAATGCCAGGGAGGGTAACAAATTCCATATCTGGCGCCAGCGTTTTCCGAACGGAGAGCCCGAGCCGGTGACTTCCGACCCAACTTCGCAAGAAGGCCTAGAGGTGGCCGCCGACGGCAAATCGCTCATTACGTCCGTGGGATCGGAAGATAGCACGGTTTGGCTCCACGACAAGGAAGGCGACCACCAGATTTCCTCGGAGGGGAATGCGGTGGCGCCTTCTTTTTCTGGGGATGGGAATAGCCTCTATTACTTGATGGCCAGCGGCCAAACACCGGGCTACGAACTCCGGGTCAAGGATCTGACCGGCGGAAGAGTGGAGATGGTGCTGCCGGGTTATTCCATGGGAGGGTATTCAGTTTCTCGGGATAGTAAGGAAGTCGCATTCACAATGAACGACCAGAGCGGCCACTCCAGCCTGTGGGTTGCGCCAACCAACCGTCGCTCTTCGCCGACGCGTATCTCCTCTTCCGAGATCGAAGATTCTCCGCATTTTCTCCCCGATGGCGATCTGGTTTTTCGAGCGATCGAGGGTGGATCGAATTTTCTCTATCGCATGAAAGCCGATGGAACCGGCCGCCGCAAAATATCCTCTCAGCGGGTTTTCGATATCTTGGCGGTATCGCCGGACGGCCGTTGGGTGGTTGCCGCCTCGCCAAACCCCGGTGAAGAGTCCACAGCTGCGGCCACTGCGTTTGCGGTGGACGGCGGCGCCGCTGTTCCGCTCTGTGTGGGCTTCTGCCACCTTACCTGGAACATGGCTGGGACCCTCTCGTATATCGACTTTCCATCCCTGCACGAGGGCAGTTATGCGCTACCCGTGGCGCATGACACGGGGCTTCCGAAGCTGCCGCCGTCCGGAATCGCACGATTGGAGGATTTGACGAACGC
>PMHI01000361.1:1688-4023 GCA_003156615.1 Acidobacteriaceae bacterium
CTAGTTGATTTGAAATGGTAGGCGCGGCAGGAATCGAACCTGCAACCACCGGATTAGAAATCCGGTGCTCTATCCAATTGAGCTACGCGCCCACTTTTATAATCAATAACACACAGATGCTACCAAAGAGAGGTCAGTCTGATAATTCTGATATGCAATTCTCTCCATTTAACAATATCTAACAATTATCTTGACTAAAATGTTGGCGGTATGCCGTCTCGAAAATGGCGACAACTTGTTTTCGTTTTGGCCTTCATCTGTGTAGTGCCGCACCGTTCCGTTGCGGGACCGTTGTCCTGCACACCAGTAGAATCGCCCGTTCCGCTCCTAAATCCCTTCTCAAATCTCTTCCCTCGATCCGTCGCATTCCCACAACTGCCGCCAATCATCTTCCAGTTGGGAGGAGTCAATCTGACGCACATCACCGCTCCGTCCGAATTTCGAGCACATGATTCTGAGACAAAGAATGCCACGGGATTCATCCTGCCAACTGACCTGCGGCCCCCACCGTGCCCAGTTTGGGACGGGCGTCCCTTGTAGCGTCACGTCGCCTTCTGACAATCGATCACAAGCTACTTCACGGGCAACCCCGAGTTAACGTCAATGGAGTAAGCACCTCCATTCCGCCTTATCTGGAGATAATTCCCCAAGTCGTCTGTTCCCCATAAGCCCCGCAGTTCGCCCTCCCTCATCCGGCAAAAGCAACGGTTCCGATGATTGCACGAGTGCGAGTGTCCCCCTCGAATAGTTTCAGATGCTCGAAGATTTCTTGCAACGAATATGCGTAGCACGCTCGTCCGAAGGGCTTTCCTTTCGGCACCGAACAGCAAGAGGCGCTGCGAAAACGACGGCCCCGGCTCCCGCCAAGCGCCCCATGTCGGCATCAGCTCGCAGGAAGATCGCGGTGGCACAGCGGCGAGGTGGGCGAAGGTGAAGGCGCGGCAGAAGAAGAAGGCGGCATAGACCAGCAGATTTCTGGGAGCCTGCCGCCGGTATGCGGCAGCCGTTCATTTGCACACCCGCTTCAGACGTTGCCTCTTACACGGAAACTGAGAAGCTCTGAACGAGAAATATTCCTCGCCCCAACATTCAGCTAAGAGCAAATTTTGATTCGTGGGGACCGGAGTCCGGCAGCCAGTCTCTTGAAGAGCGCGTAGAAAAGAGCGGGGTACTGTCGAGAGGTCGGGCTGAGGCCAATCACAGTCCTTCCGACGCTCACTTGCAAGTGATGCTCGGATTGTCCTTCGCCAATTCCAGACAAGCTGTATGTCGCTTCGTGTCCTGTTGCTGGTCTGCAACCGAAGTTGGAGCAGGAGTTGGAACCTGCGCACTCGAAGTGGGAGCCTTGTCTAGCATTGCTTGAAATGCTGCAATCTCCTCTCGCTGGCTCCATATCAACTCCTGAGTTTGCGTTTTGCAGTAATCGTCCGGATATTCCCAGACAGGCATCACGGTCACCTTTGTCATGCCATTGAGCTCCGCCAGCGTGTATGACCAGACCTTTTTGGTGGTCATGCCCGGACATGCACTTGAAGCCATGAAAAGCGCACCCATGACGGGCATCTGCGCTGGCTTCGAGAATCGGAACTGGAACTGGTCCTCGGAATCGAGGGCGTACCCTTCTCTTAGATTCGCTTGGACGATTAGCACCTTGAGCGTTTGAGTGGACGCTTTGCTGGTGAATATATACGGTCCCGGCTGAGCCTTTGATTTCTTGTCCCGCGCCGCCGCCAAGGCCGTCATCGCCAGAATTAGAATCAGAATCAGAATCCGCTTCATATTGTTTACCCTACTGTGAACCTTAGCCTCATAATCCCGCGAAACGCTAATTACCGGAGTCATGTAGAAAAATTGTTGATGGCACCTTAGNNTTAGGGAATCACATTGGAGATCGCGATGTCCGGTCATCATCGTTCCCTTTGGGGTGGCTCCTAAATGGCCACAAAGCCACCCAATTGTGCAGTCTTGATTTCCGCTTATTCAACGCCTGCCGTGTCGATGCGACAGACTCCGATGGACACCCGCAAACTCCGCATCGTAAAGCCTCCGCTGCCAGCCATCGGCGTCTGCGAAGGTTGCAATTCTCAGTTCAAGACCAACAAGCGTTCAGAGGATGAGGTGGAGATCTGCCTCGGTTGCATTGCGACACAGGCGTTCTTTGCTGATGACGGGGTCTCGCGCCTACGATGCCCCTCCAAGGTGGCTCCAAAAGCTGTTTTCGACCTGTGAAACGCCCCACACGACCCCAAACCCCTCTCCGCGGTCAAATGCCCGCAGAATCGGATTTCCAAGGGTGACGCAAGGACGGGTGGGTCACGGTCATCCTCCTTCCTGT
>PMHI01000361.1:4096-6512 GCA_003156615.1 Acidobacteriaceae bacterium
GATAAGGGCGTGATCGAAATGTTAGACGGACTCAAACATTTATCGCACGCGATTGAAGAGGACCTGAGATCGTTGGAGCAAGGCGTGCGGAATATCCGCGACATCCAGAGCAGCAAACAAATCCCCGGNNTGGAGTGAGGTACGTCTATTGCATCACCACCACATTTTCCTTCGCCCACTTTGTCCGCAAGGATCTGATTTCCGGGCGGCTTCGCCGGATAACCCCAAACCACCAATTCGCTTCTAAAGTCATAATGAATTCCGGAGTTCCCCCGTCCAGTCTAACTCCCCGCGATCTCGCCCGTGCCTGGTGGCGGGTGTTGAGCGGAAACGTTCCGCTGCTTTCCATTGAGATCACTCGCGAATGCCCGCTGAGTTGTCCGGGATGCTACGCCTATGGTGAGAGTCACCTGGGCAACGGCACCACGCTGCGGGAACTCCGGGACTTTCGCGGAGATGCGCTGGTCCATGGTGTCCTTGACCTGGTACGCCGCCACCGTCCTATGCATGTTTCTCTGGTTGGCGGCGAACCCATGGTCCGCTATCGCGAATTGGATCGCATTCTTCCCGCGCTCAGCGAAATGGGAGTCTTCGCCATGGTGGTGACCAGCGCCGTGATTCCGATTCCCGCGCACTGGATGGAAATCCCCCGCACGCGCGTCGCCGTATCAGTGGACGGTCTGCCCGAACACCATGACGTTCGACGCGAGCCGGCTACCTACGAGCGCATCCTGAAGAATATCGCAGGCCGGAAAATCAACGTGCACTGGGTCATTACCCGTCCCATGCTCGCCCGCCCCGGCTATCTCGAAGAATACGTGGCATTCTGGAACGCGCGGCCCGAAGTCGACCACATCTGGGTGAGTCTCTACAGCCCGCAGATGGACGAAGAAAGCCCGGAGCGCCTGACTGCGGAAGATCGCGAACGCGTTGCGAGCGAATTGCCGCCGTTGCGGAAGACGTATCCGAAGCTGCTGATTACGGAAGGCGTGGCTCGCGCCTTCGTCAACCCGCCCACGAATCCGCAGAGTTGCCTGTTTTCCAGGATGTCGGTGAATTACTCCGCCGATCTCAAAAGCCGCGTGGAACCTTGTGTCTTCGGCGGAAACCCGGATTGCAGCCAGTGCGGATGCAGCATCAGCAGTGCACTGCACTGGATTCAGAACGAGAGAATTGCCGGGCCGCTCCGTGTCGGGCACATGGTGACCGCCTCGCTAGGCGTCGGCACAGCCGTGAATCAGTTGCGCAGTAAGCGTCCTCCCAACCGCAGGCAGCCGGGAGCGCGATCCTCTGGCCCAAGAACTCCCCTCGTGCAGATTCAATCGACAGACTAAANNGGACACATTAAGCCGCCCGTGCCGTATACTTCCACGTGGCCCGCGGGCAGCGGCATGGTGGCTCCGAATCCATCTCGCCTCGCTTACATTGATTGGATGCGGGGCTTGGCCTGTCTCCTGATGTTTCAGACCCATTGCTACGACTCCTGGCTCAGCCCCAGCGCCCGCCAGAGCAAGTTCTTCATGTATTCGCAACTGGGAGGAACCTTCCCTGCTCCTCTGTTTTTGTTTCTGGCGGGCATTTCGTTCGCGTTGGTAACCGAAAAACTGTGGAAGAAGAATCTGCCGCCCGCGCAGATCGCTCACGCCACCATCCGCCGGGGCGCGGAGATTTTTGCGTTTGGCCTGCTCTTTCGTCTGCAGGAATATCTCATCGCCTGGGGTTGGGCGCCGCTCAGCGACTTGCTGCGCGTGGATATTCTCAACACCATCGGTCTCTCCATGATGCTCATGGGCGTCGTCTGCTGGCTGGTTCTGTCGTTTCACCATGGAGCCCAGGCCAGGCTCGCCCTCGTTCTGGCCTCCGCTGGAACCGCTTTACTGATTTCTCTGCTCACGCCGCCGCTGTGGACAACCTGGCGCCCGAACTGGCTGCCGTGGCCGCTCGAGTCCTACATAAACGGCGTTCACAATCTTGGCACACCGCAGGCCGGGCTCTTCCCGATTTTTCCATGGATTGCTTTCGCCTTCGTCGGGCTGGCCTCTGGATTTATTTTGCAAAGCCAATGGGCTCGCCAACGTGAAACCGCGACTTTCTTTTTGGCGGGCGCAGCCGGCTTAGTGTTCATAGCGACCGCGCGCTGGCTCGACGCCCAACCGCATCAGCTTTACGCCATCTACGATTATTGGCACACCAGCCCTAACTTCTGGTTGCTCCGCGTAGGCATGTTGCTGGTGATTCTGACAGCGAGTTATGCCTGGTGCCGCTGGGGTGCGGCGCAGTTGGGATTCAGTCCTCTCATTCAATTGGGCCAGGCTTCCCTGCTGGTTTACTGGGTGCATATCGAGTTCGTGTACGGACGTTTTTCCATCCTGCCCAAGCACAGCGTCAGCCTCCGAATTGCATCCTTGGGATTGCT
>PMHI01000361.1:6628-10944 GCA_003156615.1 Acidobacteriaceae bacterium
GCCCAGCGGCCGTCGTAACTGGAGTCGCCGCCGCGCTCGCCGACAAAGGCACAATGTCCGCCGTCCTCGGTCTCGATGTAGGTAATATTGTGATTGGAGAGGAGCGCCTGGCGCGTCTCCGGCAAAAGACGAATGAAAGGATCGTTGACGGCATGGATGACCAGCGTGGGTCGCGCGATCCGGTCGATCACATTGGCGGCTGCGGCCCGGGCGTAGTAGTCATCGGCACTGGTGAATCCGCAATAGTAGGCAGTTACGCGGTCGTCAAACTCGCGCAGCGTCTTGACTCCGCGCAGGCGCGAGGCGTCGAAGGTCTCAGGAAACAGCCTCACCTTGCGGCGAAACCGCTGGTACAACTGCAGCAGAAAATAGTACTCATAAATCCGGTTGGCAGGCTCATGCAGCGCGTCGGCCCCAGCCGCCAGATTGATCGCGGGACAAACCGCCGCCACTCCGCGGAACTCCGCCGGACCTTCGCGGCCCCACTCCCCCGCCAGCTTCAAAACCAGATTGCCGCCCATGGAAAAACCGATGAGCATGAAACCGGAAACTCCGTCGCGCTCAACCAGGTTGCGCGCCACCGCCGCGACGTCCTCGGAGCGGCTTGAGTTGTAGAGCGTGGGCGCGCAATGGTCCATGCCGCCGCAGTTGCGCTGGTTCATGCGCACCACGTTCATGCCCGCGGCCAGGCCGTTCCGCGCAATTCTCAGCATGTATTGCGATTCGCTCGATCCCTCCAACCCATGCACCACGATCAGCGTCAGCGCGCTCCGATCTTTCTGCCAGTGACAGTGACACAGCACAGGAACGCCGGGCTCCACTTCGATCAAACGTTGTTCGGTAGCCGGCGAGTAGACTCGGCGTGGGAGAAAGAAAGCAGCGAGCGTTTGCACATGCCCGCCCCGCAGCCAGCGACGTGGCCGGAAGACGGAGGCTGCGAACGCGGTAGGCTTCTCCGTTAAGCCGTTCTCGAACTCAGCCCTTGAACTTGAAGGTCCCAGGTGTCTGCTCCTGTTTGCGAAGTTGGCGCGAATTGATTCTAATAGCAGTAGTCAGTTCCAAGGGAGCAATCGTTATGCCGATTTTTGAATACATCTGCCAGGAATGCCAGCACGAGTTTGAAACCCTGGTCTTCGGCCGCGACAAGGCCAAGTGCCCCAAGTGTCAAAGCCAGAAGCTGAGCCCGCAGCTTAGCGTCTTCGCCATGTCCGCCAAGAGCGGTACGAGCACCTCGGCTCCCGCGGCTGCCTGCGGTTCCTGCGGCGACCCTCGGGGCCCGGGCGTCTGCTCGCTCGGCGACCTCGACTAGCGCCTCGGGCGCTCCTCGCAAAGAACCACTCTCCCCTCAGGTAACCAAACTTTTGGCACAGGTTCGCCTGTGACTGAGGTTACCTATGTTTCCCCCTCCCGCCCGCCTACGATTCCTTGACCCCCACTTGAAACCAAGGAGCATCGCATGGACCGGCGCCGCCAGTCGCGCGTTTTCGTTGATCTTCCTGTCCAGATCTGGGGCATGGACGTTCATTCCCGCCCCTTCACTCAACCCGCCAGTCTGCGCAGCATTAGTGGACGCGGGGCTACCCTGCAGTGCGTAGACGCTCAACTGAAGCCGGGAGACGTGGTTGACGTGATGTACCTGGGAACTAAAGCGCAATTCCGCATCGTGTGGTGCGGCAGACCGGGAACCGAATTGGCCGGGGAAGTCGGAGTCGAGAACCTTTCGGTTGATACCAGGCTTTGGGATGTCGATCCGCTGCGCTGCGCTGCCGCTGCAGGCCAGAGCTAGATGGACTCGGCTACGTTCGTTTCAATTTCTAGCAGAATCGCGTGAGGAGTGGGGAGGGCAGGGAGAGAGCTGATCCCGGCACCGCGCGGGCCATTCGCAGTATGCAGCGGCTGCTCCGCTAAAGGCAAGGAGAAACGGAGCAAGAGTAGTCATTTCTCGCCCAAGTTGCAGAGAATTTCACACTTGCTGCATTTAATTCGTGGAAACCTTGCCAGTCCTTTCATCCTCGCCCGCTTGGGGCGCTCTCGGCGATGCCGCCGCAGCGACCCCACTTTCCCCGAGGGTTCTCGCAAAATCACCTTCCGCATCGACTCCAGGCAGTAAACTCACCAGAGATGCAAGTTAAGATTCTTGGCTCAGCGGCCGGAGGCGCGTTTCCGCAATGGAACTGCGCCTGCGCAAATTGTCGGGCTGTGAGGACCGGCACCTTCCAGGGCAAGCCACGCACTCAAACGCAAGTTGCGCTCACCGAGGACTGCCTGCTGTGGTTCTTGTTGGGCGCCTCTCCGGACTTGCACGCCCAAATCGAAGCGACCCCTGATCTGCATCCGCGCGATGGGTTGCGCCAGTCGCCCATCGCAGGCGTGGCGCTGGCCAATGCCGATCTCGACCACGTCCTCGGACTGCTCCTGCTGCGCGAACTCCAGCCGCTGCACATCTACGCCACCGCTTCCGTGCGCCGCATTCTCCGCAAAGACAACTCAATGTTTGGCATGCTGCATCGTATTCCAGATCAAGCCAGGTGGACTGATTTCGTGTCGGGAGAAGAATTTTTTCTGGGCGCTGCTCAAGGCGAGGATTCCGGTCTCCGCTGCCGGGCGCGGTCGCTCGGTACTCACTATCCCGCTTACGTCACGGCCGAACGCCGATCGCAATTGTCTCCCGGCGAAGCTTCCCTGGGCTTCTTCATCCATTCGCATTCCGGCGCGCGCTTGGCCTACATGCCCGCTGTGCCTCAAGTGGATGACGCTTTGCTCGCGGAACTGGATGCTTGCGACGTCCTGCTTTTCGACGGCACCTTCTGGAGCAACGACGAACTCATTNNTGCGCCGCCCGCGTAAAATATTTCTGCACATCAACAACACCAATCCCATGCTGGACGAGGCGAGTGCCGAATATCGCCAGGTGCGCGACGCGGGCTGGGAAATTGCGGAGGATGGATGGCAGCTCGACCTCTAGAAACCGCATCCGAAACACGCCTGCTTTCCCTCGACGAGTTCCGCGCACAACTGCAGGCCACCGGCGAGGAGCGCTACCATCACAAACATCCTTTTCATTTGTTAATGCACGAAGGCAAGCTCAGCCGCGGACAACTGCAGGCCTGGGCGCTGAACCGCTATTACTATCAATCGATTATTCCTATAAAGGACTCGATCATCCTCTCCCGTGGTCCCGACCCAGTCTTCCGCCGCGCCTGGCGCAAGCGCATCGTCGACCACGATGGCGACGCCACCAGCGAAGGTGGCATCAAGCGCTGGATCAAGTTGGCGGAAGCCACGGGTCTCGATCCTGAACCGGTTCGCGCGGGAGAAGGCATTCTTCCCGCAACCCGCTTCGCGGTCAACGAATACCTGAATATTGTTCGCAGCCGGACTCTGCTGGAGGCGGTCGCTTCCTCCTTGACAGAATTGTTTTCGACCAAGCTGATCACCCTGCGGGTGGAAAAATTGCACCAGCACTATCCCTGGCTCTCCCGAGGTCTGGATTATTTCGAGGCCAGACTTTATCAGGCGCCGGAAGATTCGCAGTTCGCGGTGAACTATGTCTACGACACCGCGAAAACGCGAGCCGAGCAGGAGTTGGCGATCCAGGCCCTGCGCGACAAGTGCGACATCCTGTGGGCGCAGCTCGACGCTCTCTACTTCGCCTACGTCCAGCCCGGATGGCCACCACCCGGGGCATTCCGAATCGAGGCCAGCTAGCGTGAATTGGAACTCCAACCCACAACCCGACCAGAGCATTGCGATTGGCTTCATCAATCGCAATGCGGAGTGGAGGAACCTGTTTTCCTCTGCAGGGAGCGGCACCCGCAAGTTGCCGCCCACAAACCGAGGACACTAGCATGGCCCCTCCCGAGGATTCCAGCCAGCCCCGCCTGGCGGCCGGTTGCCGCTGGGGAGGCACCGAACAAGACCGCGTGATCCTGTTTCCCGAAGGAGCAATCAAGCTGCAAGGCACAGGACGTCAAGTCTTGGAACGCTGCGACGGCCAACGCACCTTCGGCCAAATCATCCGAGAACTGCAAACTCAGTTCTCGGACGCCAATCCCGCCAAGATTCGCGCCGACATCAGCCAGTTCCTCGAGCAACTGCGGCACAAGCGGATCGTTGATTATTAGGAGCCAAGATTATTAGGAGCCAAGGCCGCCCGAGAAGCCGCCCGAGAAGGAAAACTGTCAGGGATGTGACCGGTCTAACTCAGGGATATCTCCGGCCACCCAAGAGAATACCGTTGAGAGTAAACTTGAGCTTTCCGAGAGCACCTAAAATCGCGTTGTAGAAAAATCTATTTCGACGACCAATCTACAGGG
>PMHI01000361.1:10957-20267 GCA_003156615.1 Acidobacteriaceae bacterium
ACCGAAGAGTGGATCGACGTTTTCCAGCAGGCGGGCAAGTTGGGGATGCTGCACGCGCACTTCACCGGAGGCGAACCGCTGGCGCGGCCCGATCTGACCGAACTCATTGCGACCGCGCGCGCCGCGGGTCTCTACACCAATCTGATCACCTCGGGAATCGGGCTGGCTGAAGCCAGACTGCAGACGCTGGTCGCTGCCGGGCTCGATCACATCCAGATCAGCTTCCAGGATTCAGGCGAAGATGCAGCCAACTGGATTGCCGGAGCCAAAGCGCACGCACACAAAGTTGAATTGTCGCGCCTCATCCGTCGCCACAAAATTGCCTTTACCGTGAATCTTGTGGTGCACCGGCAGAATATCGATCACCTCGATGAGATGATCGCTTTCATCGAAGGGCTCGCGCCCGATCGCATGGAAATTGCCCACACCCAGTATTACGGCTGGGCGTTGCGGAATCGGGCCGCGCTGCTGCCCACGCGAACACAGCTTGATCGAGCGGTCGAGGCCGTAGCCGCAGCGGAAAAACGTCTTGCCGGACGCATCCGCATTGATTCGGTGGTTCCTGACTATTACGCGCGCTTTCCCAAAGCCTGCATGGGTGGATGGGGACGTAGATTGATGCTCATCAATCCGGCAGGCAAGGTTCTGCCCTGTCACGCCGCGGAAGTCATCCCGGGACTCGAATTCGAAAACGTCCGCGACGAGCGTCTTGAGTTCATCTGGCAGCAGTCTTCCTCGTTCCAGCGCTTTCGCGGAGAACAGTGGATGCCGGAACCCTGCCGCAGTTGCGACCAGCGCACCCAAGATTTTGGCGGATGCCGTTGCCAGGCCCTGCTGCTCGCCGGCCACGCCGAGGCCACGGATCCTGCCTGCTCCCTCGCGCCCGCACACCACATCGTCGAGGCAGCGTTGGCCGAAGCCAATTCCAGCGCCGCGGCGTCACAGCCCGCTCCGGCGGCGTCATTCGTGCAACTGCAACAGCGCGCCGGAAGTCTCTGGAGTTACCGAACCAATCCCGGGTAAGCAGTTCAAACAAGCAGCGCCCGAATAGCCCATTCCGAGTAGCCGAGAGGAACCGCCGCTACCAGCGAAAGCCGAGGGTGATGGGACGATAGTCGGTGGTGACGCCGTTGTGCGATCCGTGCAGAAGACGGAATTCCCCGTAGATTTCGACACCACTCGGCATTTTGCGCGACACGCCTGCCCCAACGTTGTATCCGAACTCGTTCACGGTGGAATTGAAGTTGCCGCTCAGAGGAATGCTGAAATTCGAGTTCTGGCACACGCCCCACCAGTCCCAGAACGAGTTGCACGCCGAACCTGCAATTGTAGTGTCGGAGTTCAGACTTCCGGAACGATGGTCGAAAGCCGGCCCAAGGAGGACGTATGCGCTTACTAGCTTGGTTACAGGCATGTTGATGATGGGATCAAGCGTGAGGGAGTAGACATGGGTTGAGGCTCCCGAAGCCTGCGCCAATTCCAGCGTGGAGTCACGCAAAGGCAGGTTCGCAAAATCAAAGTCCAAGCGCAGCCCCAAATATTTGTTCGCGTTGCGAGCCACGCCCGCCGCCCCCACAAAGCCTCCCTGTCTCACCCAGGTGCGCGTTGTGCCGCTGTTGAGGCTGGCACCGGCGCCGATGTTGTAGCTCCAGTTCTTGTAGTCGTGAACGCGTTTCCGCCGCGCAGTAGTCTCCTCATCGGCTGGTTCCTGGCTGCTGTCGGGCTTCTGGGCTGCGGGAGTGGGCGGGGCGGGTTGCTGCCCCGCAGGCGCCGGTGTCACAGGCGGTGTCGCGGGAGCCTGATCCGCAGGCGTTGTCTGCGCGAATCCTTGTGCTCCCAAAAGAATTGTCAGAACCAGACTTGTCAGAACCAGCAGCACCAGAACACGCGCAGTCGCGGTCACACTCGCGAACTTTCCCATCATCCATTCTCCTCCCATAACCGGGCGTAGTGGCGGACCGTAGCGCTCGGCATGAAGAGGCGAGAGACGCCGTTGACAAAGGTTCCGCTTGTGATTCCTCGCAAAAAGGCATTTCCCTTGGTTGCGGCGGGATCGCATCATATTACCAACTTTGATGCTGCTTCTGCCTGGCAAGCCGCCCGGCGGAGTGACACGACGCCCGCGTTGGTTGCGATAGCGCTGGGTCAACTGCCGGAAGCGCCGGTCCGTGCATGAGGACGAGAAGTACGGACTGGTATCGAGCGCGGCAAAATCGTGAAGGCCCGCGTCGTTCACCTTTTGCAATGCGGCGAGAGCCGTCTCTTTATCGCGGCGAGCTGCATCGGCCGCACCGAGCCAGAAATAGTTGATGTCCGCCGGCCGAATCCTCTTTGATAGGGGCGGCCAGAGCTTTGTCGTAGTCTGCTTGCGCCAGATAGGCCTGTCCCAGCCCCAGGTCCGAGCAGGTGGACGCGGGGTCTGATTCCCGCGCCTGCTCGAGGGCGCCAATTGATTCCGGATAGCGCTGCTGGAAGAGTACGAGCAAGGAGTTGCGAATCTCATGAAGGATATACCAACCTACCGAAGAAAATTTAGCTGGTTCTCGATTGTGGGTCTTCAGTTCGCGACGGGAATGCTCCGCATCCCAGCTTGCTTCGGCAAATCAAGATCCGGACGGTAGCCTCGCGCAGCGAAATAGAGTACATAGAGATGGCAGAAGAAGGGAACCCAAAAAGCATAGCGGATACTGCTCATATCAGAGATGTAACCCATAATGGCCGGAAAAACAGCTCCTCCAATGATGGACATCACCAACAGCGAAGAGCCCAGCTTGGTATGAGGCCCGAGATTCTTCAGGCTCAGGGCGAAGATTGTCGGGAACATGATCGAATGAAAGAACCCGAGCAGGACCAGCGCCAACAGAGGCGCCACCCCGGTTCCCACCAGCACAAGTGTAAGGCAGATCAAAGCCGACATCCCAAACAGCGAGAGCAGACGGGAAGGCGCGATTCGCTTCATGATCGCGGAGCCGGCAAATCTGCCAAGCATGAATCCCAGCAGGTGCAGCTTCAGATAATTTGCGGCGTGCTTCTCGGGTAGTCCCGGCATGCTGTATTGCGCAAAGCGGATTACAAAACTGGCAACGCCCACTTGGGCACCTACGTAAAAAAACTGCGCCAGAACGCCCTTCAACAGATGCTTAAACGGCCACAATCCTCGCAAACCTTGGACCGCGTTCGGCGCGGCAGCGTCATCTTCTTCGCGGACTTCAGGCAACTGGGAAAAGAAGATGAGCGTGGCGACTGCCAGAAAGAGTCCCGCTATCACGAAATAGGGCCCTTTAACAGTGTTGGCTTCAGCCACCTGGTAAGCCTGAAGCTGGGCGGGGGTCATGGCGGATAACTGCGTACGCGAATATTCCACTCCGGAAAGTATGAAGGCCGCACCAACGATTGGGGTCACCACCGCGCCCACGGAGTTGAAGGATTGCGCCAGATTCAGACGGCGCTCCGAGCTCTCAGGAGGGCCGAGGATGGTCACGTACGGATTTGCTGCCACTTCCAGAACGCCCTGACCGCATGCCATGACAAACAGTGCGAACAAGAAGAATCCATACAGTCTCACCGACGCCGCCGGAATGAACAAGAGGGCCCCCGTGGCACAGGTCAGCAAGCCCACCAAGATTCCTCGTTTGTAGCCGATCTTCTCCATCAGCCAGCCCGCCGGCAGAGCTGCGAGGAAGTATCCTCCGAAAAACGCGGTTTGGATCAATGAAGACCGGAAGTCCGAAAGGCGAAACGCCTTCTTCAGGTGGGGAATTAGGATGTCGTTCAGGTTGACGCCGAAAGCCCAGAGAAAGAACAGGCTGGTGACCAGAATCAGCGGCACAACATAGCGGCGCTCCGTAAGCGGTACGGACGGTTTGGTCATATCCCTCCTGTCAGGTCAAGGCGCGGTCCAGATGCACATAACCCCCGTCTACAAACAAGTGCTGGCCCGTGATGTGCCCAGCCTTCGCTGAAAGGAGGAAGACAACCATTGCCGCAATCTCATCCGGTGTGGTCATCCGTCTGTCGAGAGGAATTTTGGCTACCACACTCTTCAGTTTTTCAGGTGGATCGGAGAAGCCATCAAGCCATTGTCGATAAAGAGGGGTCATCACTTCGGCGGGTATAACCGCGTTCACCCGCATACCGTAGGGGAGCAACTCTGCCGCCCATTCGCGGGTCAAGCCCAAAATCGCCCCCTTGGACGCAACGTATCCTGAAGTGCCACCCTGGCCAGTAAGAGCCGTTTTCGAACCGATGTTGACAATTGAGCCGCGGGTTCGCTTCAAATGTGGGAGCGCGTAGTGCGCCATATTGTAGTAATGCAGGAGATTCCGCTCCAACGAAGAGAGAAACTGGTGAGGATCGCCGTGTTCGAGACCGACTTTGTCGTTGACGCCTGCGTTATTCACCAGGCCATCAATGCGGTCGCACGTTGCAATCGCTTGCTGCACAATTTCCCTGCAATTCGTGGCCGGTGAGAGATCCATGGCAATGAAACTGATTTCGAGACCCTGGGTACCGAGTTCATCCTGTAACTGCTGACACGCCAGTACGTCCCGATCCACAGCAACTGCAATGGCGCCTTCCTGGGCGCAGGTTTTGGTGATGGAAGCGCCGATGCCTTTTGCCCCGCCCGTTACCAGCACAACTTTGTCTTTGAGTTCGAGATCCATGTGTTGCAGATTAATGAATCGGAGATCCGCGGGGAAGCTCGGCCCATGCGTCCGAGACTCGGCTCTTCCCTGTCGCGGCAATGACCGAAACTCTAACCGCGCAGATTCAAAAAACCTCCGTCAATTGGGTAGTCCGACCCCGTGATGAACGATGCTTCGTCCGAGCAAAGATAAAGAGCCAGGGCGGCGATCTCCTCGGGCTGAGCCATTCTCCCGATGGGCTGGGATTTTTCCAGCTTCTCAAACATCTCCTGCTCTTTGCCGGGATAGTTGCGGCGCAGGAAACCATCCACAAAGGGTGTATGGACTCTGGCTGGCGAGATGCAGTTGCAGCGAATGTTGTGGGCCAGGTAATCCTTGGCCACAGAGTATGTCATCGCTACCACCGCTCCTTTACTCATGGAATAGGCAAAACGATCGGCTAGGCCTGATGTTCCAGCAATGGATGCCATGTTCAAGATGATGCCGCCTCCGTTAGCTTTCATGTGGGCCGCGGAGGCATGCATGCAGTTGTACATGCCCTTGACGTTTACCGAGAAAACTCTTTCAAAATCGGCTTCGGGAGTACTTTCCAGGTTCCCAACGTGGGAAATTCCGGCGTTGTTCACCAGGATGTGAACACGCCCCTCTTGAAATACTTCGTTAAACGCTGCCGCAACAGAATCGCGCTGGGACACGTCGCACCTGTAGGCTTTCGCATTGCCGCCACTGGATGCGATTTCGCTTGCAGCCTTTTTGGCAGCGTCCTCTTCGATGTCCAGCACGAGGACGCGGGCTCCGCTACCGGCAAACGTCTGAGCGACTGCACGACCGATGCCGCTAGCCCCTCCCGTGACTACGGCAAGTTTGCCATCCAGGCGAAAAGAGTGTGAATTGCCCTTCAGAAAAGACCTCCCCACTTCAATCTAAAGCTCAAAATCTAATTGACCGGCTCCTCATGCGCGCGCTCCAGCATGGTTAAAGCGTTTTGTGCATCGGCATCGTTGGGCGCGAGCTGTAGGGCCGTCCGCAACTCCTTCTTAGCCTCGCCGATATTTCCCGTTCGTGTGTAAAAGAACCCCAGGTTCTTGTGCAGGTGCGCGCTTTGCGGGCAGTCACCGCAAAGCCGTATAGCCTCATTCATTTGTTCGACCGCCTGAGGCCAATTCTGTGCGTTGGCCGCTTCCAGCGCGAAGTTTCCCAGCCGCGATACTTGATCGGCGATCTGCTGGCTCTTCTCGAGCGCGTCGAAACGATCCTGATACTGCTTGGCTTCGGGATCATGCATCTTATTCAAAGACCTGGCCAGGTTATACAGAGCTTGGGAATGATCTGGGTCGGCTTCGACCGCCGTTTTCCAGTGCTGAATGGCCGCCAGGCTGTCGCCCGAGTGCTCCAGGTTCTGTCCGAGCAAGTATTGCGCATCGGCATTGTCCGGTTGCAGCGCGACCACCTTCTGTAGGAGCTCGGTTGACCGCTCCACCTGATTTTCCTGTTTTGCCGTGAGAGCGAGGAAATAAAGCGCACTGGCATAATTCGGTTGCAAACGAATGGCGGTTTGAAGCTCCCGGTCCGCGTCTTCGTACGCGCCCGTCTCGAAGAAGAATCGGCCCAGATTGCAGTGAGCGGCGGCAAGCTTGGGGTCCAGTCGGGCGGCTTCAGAAAATTCTTTAAACCCTCCGGAGCGGTCGAACTGGTCTACCAGCGCAATCCCCAAGTTAAGGTGGGCCTCGGCGGAAACCGGTTCGAGCGTTACCGCCTTCTGAAAGCTGTTGACGGCTTCGGCGCCGCGCCCGGTCTTGGCCTGGAGCATCCCTAACGCGGCATAAGCACCTGGATAGTTGGGATCGATATGGAGGGCCGCGCGAAATTGCTGTTCCGCTTCGGAGAATGCTCGCTGTTGTGACATGAGCAACCCAAGGTTGACGTAGGCCTTGGAGTACTTGGGATCATTTTCTATGGCCTGCTGAAACAGCTGCGCAGCTTGTGCATTCTTCCCTTGCTGGCTGTAAAGCACTCCGAGGTTGCTCTGCGCTTCAGAGAAGGTGGGATCAATTGCCAATGTTTTCTTGAAGCGCTGCTCCGCCTCGGCTTGCTGTCCGCCGCGCAGGGCAACTAACCCCAACTGATTTTGCGCAACTGCAAGATTGGGATTCAACTCGACAGCTCTCGCCAGCTCTTTCCGCTCAGCCGGGACGTCTCCCAGTCTGTCCAAAGCGAGCGACAGGTTATAGTGCAGTTTGGCGTCGCGGGGGCTGAGCTGCAAGGCCTTTCCATAGCTTTCTGCGGCTGCCTTTGCGTTTCCTGCCGTGAGATATTCGCCTGCCTTTTCATTGAACCTGGCGATTGCACTTTCTTTGTCACTTTCTGATTTCAGAGCAGCCAGCTTGGCTCTTTCGACACGAGCCCCTTCTTTATTGCCCGTTTGTTCGAGTAGCAAGGCAAGTTCGTTATGACTGGAAATGTCGGATGGATTGAGGCGCTCGGCAGCTTCCAACTGCGGGATGGCCCTGTTGGTTTGTCCTGTGCTCGCCAGCAGCGTTCCGAGATCGACGCGGATCGACGCGTCTCTTGGATCAAGAACAGCCGCGCGCTCCAGCGCCTCAACCGCCGCGTCTAACCTCCTGAGTCCCTGGTATGCCTGGCCTAGGGCGTAGAAGCCTTGAGCATCCTTCGGTTGGTGATGGGTATACTCAAGAACGACCGGAGCCGCTTCAGAATACTTCTGCAAAGAAATTAAGACCCGCCCCAGAGCGATTCTGGCCGGATCCATGCCTTGGTCCAGCCGCAGTGCTTCACGGAATTCTGTCAAAGCACCCTCTTCGTCGGTAGACGAACCGTGCCTGGCGTAGACCAACCCCAGTTTAAAATGGGCATCCGCAGAATCGGGTTGAACGGCCACAAGATGCTTCAGCGTCGCCAAAGCCTTCTCCCTCTCACCGTTTTCGGCGTAAGCGACGCCCAGCGCCGCTCGCACCGGCTCAGTCTGATCTGGAGGCGCTTGCTGAACCGCATCTTCCAGGCACGCGACTGCCGCCTGCGGCTTGCCCTCGGTGATTAAGACTTCACTCAGCCGGATCGCACCGGGCGCAAAATGGGGATCAATCTTCAGTGCCGAGCGAAATTGTTCTTCTGCGGTGCCTAACTTCTTCTCGTCTTCCAATACACTTCCTAAAGCGAAATGGGAGCTGACAGAATCCGGCTTCTGCTGAATTGCCGTTTGCAGCTCATGTATGGCCCGCACTCGATCTCCCTTTCTAAGAAGCGCCAGCGCCAGGTTATAGTGGGCTTCCCAGTTCTGGTCTCCCAGCTTGAGAGCGGCTTCGAATGCGGCGATGCCGCACGACACTCGATCCGCCTGGGCATATAAAACTCCCAATGTGTTGTAGGCGCCAGCCGTGGGGTGATCATGAACGCTCTCCAGCAAGGCGGTGAGCTTCTCGGAAGGATGACTCTGCTCGAGACACGACTTGGGTAAGACGGCCGAATGAACAGCTGGCGCTGATTGGCCCGGTGCTGCATTCTGTGAAGCGACGGACGGTGTGGCCGCCAGTGTTATCAATACACTCAGCTTCAAGAGCGCACATCTTCGAGGTCGAGCGCGTTCTGTCCTTGCCGCCAACATCTGCAATGGCCTTTAGTCTTCGAGTTGCTCCGATCATCCGCCAACTGCCTCGTCCCTATGCACGATCCGTCGCTGTGCCACAGGGCCGGGCAAACTTGTGCTCGCATAAAGTGTAGCGCCTGGAAGAGTTATTCTGCCCGGTCAAAAGTGAAACGGTCGCATGCCCGATCGGCTCAAGAAACGTTGGGCGGGCGCTTCCGTTTCTGTGAGCTGACGACGCCCGCCTCTATGTTTTGCGCGTGTGAGTGCCGCGCTTGGCGGCACTCAGAAGTAAAGCTTGAGTCCGAACTGCAGTTGTCGAGCCGTATTCGCAGTGCTAGTGACCGCTCCGAAGTTTGGAGCCTCCATACTTGTGACCGGGATCGCCCAAACTGGAGTATTCGTCGCGTTAAACATCTCGAAACGAAATTCCAGTCGAAATCGTTCCGTAATAGGGAATTGCCGGAAGATCGAAAGATCCAAATTCTTGTACCAGTCCGAGCGCAGTGAATCCCGGCCCAAGTCCCCAAACGTATCCGCAGCCGGGTACTGGAAAGCTGGGACATTGATCCACTCAGCGGGGCTTCTATTGCTGGGATATGGGCTNNCCAACCAGATTGGCCCGCTCGTAGCCGTATCCGTTGCCGTAGTTGTAGTTCCCGGTCTGTGCGATGTCTTTACCGCTTCCTGCATCGAAAGCGGTTCCGGAATTGAATGAGAGAATGCCGTTGAAATTCCAGCCTCCAATCAACGCATCCACCACGGGACTGCCCGAGGAAAACTTACCGCCTTTCCCGAAGGGCAAGGTATAAACCCATGCGGCAGAAAAGATTTGCGGAAGGTCGGTAGCGGAAGGACCCTTGTCAGCCTGCAGATCGTACGGGTTTTGAATGGAGCAGCCTTCTACTCCATACCACCCAGAACAGCCAAGGTCCAAGCTCTTCGACCAAGTGTAGGAGATCAGGTAGGTAAGGCCGTGTTGCTGCCTGCCGTTCATTGAGACCTGCAAGGCGTTATAGGTGCTCCTTCCCTGGCTTCGATCATAGGCGGTCGCACCGATGTA
>PMHI01000235.1:0-147 GCA_003156615.1 Acidobacteriaceae bacterium
ACGGTGGTGTTGCTGGCCGATTTACTTCCGGACGGCTCGGAGCGGGCTGTGCCGCCGCGGGCGGCCGATTCGGCTGAGCCGGAGCAGTTGGCCGTTCACTCGCAGCAGGCTGTGCCGGACGGTTTGCCGGTTGCTTCGCAGGCGCAG
>PMHI01000235.1:270-1805 GCA_003156615.1 Acidobacteriaceae bacterium
GGCGCAGCCACATGGCCCGCAGTAGAAGCCTTCGCTCCCAGCACCGCTTGCGGCGTGGGAGCAACCGCAACCCGCGCGGTCACGGGTGCAGACGCGATCTGCTGCGCATTCACCGCAACGGCCACTTTTGCCACAGGCTGCGCGCTCGCAAACGCATTCTGCGGAACCGCCGTCACTGCGCCCTGCACCGTTCTGTTCGCATAGGTAATGTTCGTGATGTTCGTGGTGTTGTGCACGATGGTCGTGTTATAGACGTTCGTGATCACAGTGGCGCTGACGGTGGTATTGCTGACATTGAGGCGGGTCATGTATCCCGCACTGACATGGTAAGAAGGCACCCAAACTTCCCGCGGACCCAGCGCGAACCATCCAATATTTCCGCCCCATCCGCCGCCGGCGCCAATGAAGACGACAAGCGCAGGCGCGTACACTGCCTGCACGGCTATGGGCCCGGGTATCCAGCCCCAGCGCCCGCCCACCGAAACCCATCGTCCGTAGTGGAACGGCGCGTAGCCCCATGGAGAATCATCGACCCACGTATATCCCCAGGGATCGATCCAATCCCAATGGCCGGTGTGATAAGGCGCCCATCCGACCTCAACCTGCGGAAACCAGACATGTCCGTAGTTCGAATCGTCGCGCCAGTCGCCGTGGTCGTCCAGATCGTCATAGCCGACCACATCATGCGAAAGATATTGCGCCGACCGCGAAAAATCGTAACGGTGATCGCGATCCTCGGACCAGGTATCGAAGGGATCGAAGGGATAGATCGGCTCGACATTCGCCGTAAGCGTATCCGTCCCACTGAATGTTCCTCTCTGCCCGGCGCGCAAATCGAAAGTTTCGCCGCCGCCGGTGGCCTGGCCTTCGCCCACGCGGACGCTCACCACCGTGTAGCTCCCGTCCGCGCTCGCCTCTACGCGATAGCGGCCGGGCTGCATGATCGTAAACGCCTGGTTCGGCGTGTCGATCTCGAAGTCATCGTTCTCGCCCAGTCGGCGCACTGAAATATTGATCATGCCAGAGGTCAGCTGGACCTGAATCGTGTTGTCATCCAGGTTCAGGAAAGAGATGCCGGTATTCTCCGATAAACGAATCGACGCCGACCCCAATTGCAGTTCGGCGCGGGAATCTTTATCGGCCCAGAGTTGATCGCCCGTGGTCATGGGCCGGTTAAGGCCCGCTCCGACCCAATCCGTTTCGCCCGCGGGCAGGAATGAGACTGAACCTTCCATATAGCCGATTCGAGCCACGCGAGTCGGCGGATCGTCCTGATCTTGAGCGCTTACTCGCGCCGGTAAAACGATTGTGGCCAGTGCGAGCACAAACAGCGCGCTCCACAGGCCAAGCTTCTTCCGTGCGTTATTCATGGTCATCGCCCCAGCTTTCTATTTTCTATATGCGAACCCGAGATTCGCAGATTGCGTGCGGAGTTGGATGCCGAATGTACCCGTTCCGTCTACCTTTTCTAAGTACGACGTTCGAGTTGTTCCGGCACAGGTATGGCAGATAGTGTAAAGGACGAACGATAAAGT
>PMHI01000235.1:1818-10026 GCA_003156615.1 Acidobacteriaceae bacterium
TTTTGACAGCCGCTCCCCGGACAGGCAACATGTCCTCAACCACGAGCTAGGGAGAGCGACGGCAATGCAAAGCGAGAGCCTTGGTGTCACGGAGCGTAGCGGAGGCGTCCGTAACCGCCGCCTGCACCTCGGACCTGGGCTGGCAGTCGCCGCCGTGATCGCCGCGCTCGGATCGCGTTTCTTCCTCATTATCTTGGAAGTACTCGATCAACGTTTTTTTCTACGATCAGTGGAGCTACCTCACCCCATTCTTCCGCCATCAGCCAAGCCTCGCCGAACTCTTTTTCTGGCAGCACGGCGAACACTACGAGGGAGTCGGCCTGATTGCCGACAAGTTTCTCTATCCCCTCACTCACTGGAACGCGCGCGTAGATTCCTTCCTCATTGGCGTCAGTATCTTTGCCGCGATGCTGCTGGCGCTCGAGCTCAAGTGCAAGTTGTACGGCCCGCTCGCGTATTCGGATGTCGCGATCCCATTGATCTTCCTGACGCTGGGGCAATATGAAGCAGTGATCGGCACGCCCAATCCTGGTTACAGCGCTCTTCCTCTGTTGATGATGATGCTGTATTGCCTCGCGCTCCTCGGCCGCAGCCGGCTGCGGCGATACTGCTTGGTATTGGCGCTGAATTTCCTGCTCATCTATACGGGTCTTGGCCTCTTCATGGGGGCGGTCACCGTAGGAGTCTTCCTGATCGAGTGCTATTGGACTTGGCGCCACATGACCTCCATTCCATTCGCCCAGCCCTTAACTGGACTCTTATTGGCCGCCGCTTCCTTGGCGTCTTTCTTTATCCATTACACCTTTGTTTCCGGGGTGGAGTGTTTCCAGATTCCTCAACGTGATCTCCTGCGGTATGCCAAGTTCACGGGGTTAATGTTCGCGGGGTCTGTGGTGCCCAGGCCTCTTCATGTTTCGCCAGGAATGACGGTGCTGGGCGTGACCATCCTTTTGGCTGTGATCGCGGTGCTGGGCTGGCATCTACTGCACCTGCTGAAGGGTGCAGGTTCGGACGCGCACCTAATCGGCACTGTGCTCTTGAGCTATTGTTTGCTGTTTTCAGTGAACGCCTCGATCGGGCGCCTCTGCCTTGGCTTCAACGCGGCATTTGCATCGCGCTACGTCACCCTGCTGATCCCAGCCTTGCTGGCCATCTACTTCTATCTGCTGTCGCAGTCGTGGCAGGGCAAGCGGAATTTCGTCCTGGCATTATGGGTTTTACTGCTCTTGCCTGCCGCTGTGCGCAAACCATGGGAGGATATCCGCTGGTATTCCAACGGCAAGCGCGACTGGGCTACCTGCTACGTGCGCACGGAAAATGTCTCCTACTGCGACCAGAGCGCTAACTTTTGGGTGCACCCGTATCCCGAACAGATCGTGGATTTCGGCCATGGACCTGATTTGAACCTGCAACAGAAGCTCGATTATCTGAAGCAGCATCGGTTGAACTTGTTCTATGAAGCTGGTTCCAAATAAACGGCGACAACGCTTGGGGATTTTTTGGGATCACAATTTGTGATCTCGAACTGTGGGCCGGTTCGGAGTTTTAATTTCTAGGCGAAAATGAATTTTCGGTGGCAACGATGTCGCTTCTAGCGATGCGGCGGGTGGCATTCTCTGCTCCTATCGAATCGGAGGATCAACGAATTGCGCTTTGGCGACGCGCCGTTAGTAAATCGAGGAAGGCAATCTAATTGATACGTTTCATGGGAGCGTTCGGCCTGCCTTTGCGCGTAGCGCNNTTGGCCGTTGGCTTCTTTCAGCACGCCATCGATAACCGTCTGCATCAGTGCCGGCGTGACGTCTGGCATTTCCAGTTTCCTCATTTGGCCGGCGAAGCCATCCATGAAGCGTTCCACAAAGTGACGGATCCCGCCGGACCCGCCGCCCAAATGCCACTGTAGGCTAGGGCCCATCACGCCCCACCGAAGCCCCGGCCCGTAGCACACGGCGATGTCTGCATCCTCCACACTCACGACACCTTGCTGGATGAGATAGAGGACCTCTCGGTAGAGCGCCGCTTGAAGCCGGTTCCCAACATGGCCCGGGACAGCCTTGCGCAGTCGGATCGGCTTCTTGCCGATCGACGCATAGAACGCCATGGCTCGTTCGATCACCGCCTCGGACGTCTTCGCCCCGCCTACTACTTCAACCAGGGGAATGACGTGGGGAGGATTAAAGGGATGGCCTATCACGCAGCGCTCGGGATGCTTACAGCCGGACTGAATGGTATCCATGGTCATGACGGATGCGCTCGAAGCGAGGATCGAATCCTCAGGAGTGGCTTCGTCCATCTGGGCGAACACCTTGGCTTTCAAGAGGGGTCGTTCCGGGACGCTCTCCTGGACAAAGTCGGCCTTCGACACCGCCTCCTTCATATCGGCAGTGAAGGTCAGTCGGTCGCGGCTTGCACCCGAAGCAAGGCCAATGGCCGTGAGTAACTCCCATGCCTCGTCGACGCACTTGCGTAAGTTGGCTTCCGCGTTTGGCGCGGGATCCGTCGCGATGACGTCAAAACCGCTGGCCAGATACTGCGCCGCCCAGCTCGCGCCGATCAATCCCGTCCCGACGATCGCTACGTTCCGAATCTGCGTATTGACCACATCGTTCTCTATCAAGAATCGTGTTTCCTCGAAACTTCTAGTGGCTCGCAACTCCCGCTTTGAAGGTTATGTCTGCCGCTGGCGACCCGGGTTGTGATCCGGATAGGTCGTATTGACTAGAGTTACTGCTCTCGTGGTCATGATCTTCGTCCCCTTCATTCGGCAGAGCGACGTCAATCGCCACGGTCAGCATCCTCTCCAATTCCATTTGTGTCAAGACACGCACTAGCGTCCTCCGCGCCAGCGGCTTAATTCAAACGCGGACACCGGAGAAGTTGATACTGGGCCAGAATTTGGGGACACGGTTCTGTTTTACTCGCGTTTGCGAATCAACCGGTTTGCGCAATCTGGCTCTGCCGGCCGAGTTCGTGCAGTGAGACTGCTGTCTCAGCTTGAGATCTCGATCTTGCCGAAGCTTCTCGAATGAGCGGGTTTCCGCTTCTAACGTGCTGAAAACTCTAGCTCCTGAGTGCTAGTCCTTCCGTTCCGCGCTGTGGTCTTGGTCGTGCTCCTAGTTCTGGCATAACCGCGTGTTCTGGCTCCCCGAAGAACTTCCTAACCGGGAAGAGGGGAGTCCAACCGCACTTAGCTATTGGGTGGAAGAGCCAGTAGGTTCTTCCACTCCGCTTCCTCTTTCCTTCGGGAATGGGAAGTTCCGGTCGGAATGAGAGTCCGGAGTGGGGAAAGGGTCATTATCGCTTGGCGCAACCAGCCACAGCTCCAATTCGGAGGGCGCAAACCAGCACGGTCGCCGAGCTGGCGCGTTTTTTCCCCGAAGCCACACCGGTGCGCATTCCGGTTCAGTTCACGCGCCACAACAGCGCGAGTAATAGCAGCCAGCCGGACAACACGGCAGTGCAGGAAAGCACCGTCATCGAATTCGGAACCTCGCGCGAAGTTCTGTTTGCCTGCGCCACGCCGCTGGAGTTCGCCGACATCCTGCAGTTGCGCAATTCGGACGGCTCACTCGACACCGAAGCTTCGGTGGTCGCGGTGCAATACCATCCCGGTAGAACCATCGTCGCCGCCCGCTTTGTCACCGCAGTTCCCAACTGGATTGTGAAACCATGACTCGATCGAAGCGTTCGTCATCGCAAACTTCGTCATCTGCGCAACCTTCGGGACCAACTCCAGATCCCGCGGCCCTATGGTCAAGCGCCCGCCGCCTTCATCCCATTTACGCCCAACTGGCGCGCGAGTTCGTGATCGACTTGCCCACTTGTGTCGATCTTGAAACAGCGGTCGATACGCCGGGGAGTGAGTCCGTCGAGCGGGCTCAGCAGTGGCTCAACGACATGGATGAGAAAATCCAGGTTCACCAGTTGCGCCAGTTTCTGCAGAACAGTTCGCTGCTGGATTCCCAAGCTCTAGTCATCCTGGTGCAACACTTTCTGGCCAAGGCCACGAAAACCGTCTCCGTGCGCGACAAGGTTGATTTCCTGCTGGTGCAGTATTTCAGCCAGAGCTCGCCCACCGAACTAGACGACAGCGGCGCCGATCTCGCGTATGTGGCTCAGGGGTTGGAGCCGGTTCTCGGTAAAGTGGAACTCAAGGCGCCGGTGTGGTTAAACGCTTTGGACCGCACGCTCGATGCTGCGCGGCGCTGCCGCTCGCTGGACGAACTGCTGCACGGCGGCGTGCTGGACCAGGGACGCAAGGCCAAGATGCAGGCGGGCGATCTGTTCTACCTGCCCATCGCGCTGGTTGCCTTTACTCGTTTCGGATATCTCATGCGGCGAATCTTCTTCCGTCTCATGCTCGCCGATCTCAACGGCATTCTTGACGGGCTGACCGAGCTGGAAAAAGAAGGGGTCGAGACCATCGACTGTCGGCGCGCCCAATTCTCTGAGCAGGAACCGATCATTCGCCTGCGCATGATCTGCCAGTCCTGGAAAGTTATGTTCCAGGCGGAGTATTCCTCGGGCCAACCGCTGCGCATGCTGGTGGACCTGAAGGCCTCGGTTGACGCCGCTCTGGGCCTCGGTTCAGCGGCCCGGGCCGAAAAGAAAGCCGCGAGAACTGCATCTCAGAAAGCCAAGCCGCGAGCCGCTGCCGCTGCTGCCGGTGCTGGTGGCAATGCCACGAGTCCGGAACCATGGGAGGGGCAGCAGAGTCTAGCCAATTCCGCTACTGAGGATGCGGATGCTCGTGAACTCGAAATCTCCGCCACCCCACAAGAGCGGAATCCGGATGCGGACTCGCAACCGGACAAAGAGAAATAAGACGACAGGCATCATAAGCCGGGCTAGAGCCGGTGTCGAAAACAACGGAAGGAAAGGACTCCCGCGAACTCGGCGGGACTCCACGAAAAGGAAATTTGCAAGTGGATCAACCGACAGTACTCNNCGCCAGGTGCCCACGTTCACTCTGCTCAGCGGGGATCTCTGGCCATGTTCGATCGATAACTTTGCAGTTGCCATCGTCGGCCCATTGCGCCGCGAATTGCTTTCGGTGGTTCTGGAGCCGCTGCACTCGACCCAGCAGCCTTTGTTTTGCGTCTGTAACGACGCCTCCACGGCGCAACTGGTGCGTGAGCGCTGGCCGCGCACCTCGGTGCTGCGCAGCGATGAAAATTGGCTCGACGTCCTGGTTCCGGCGGCGGCCCAAGCCGTGCTCCGCGCCGTCGCCGAAGCCCGCGCCCGCGCAGCCGAACAGGTTTGCGCCACCCTCGAACAGCAGGCCATGCTCGGCCGCTACATGCTGGAGATGCGTCACGGACTGAACAACGCGCTGACTTCGCTGCTGGGCAATTCCGATCTGCTGCTGATCGAACCCGGCAGCCTTTCGGCCCAGGCCCGCGCGCAGATTGAGACCATTCGCAACATGACACTGCGCATCCACGAGGTGATGCAGCGTTTTTCGTCGCTGGAAAAAGAAATGAACGTGGTGGCTCAGCAGTTGGAACGGGACTCGGTCAAGTGCCGCGCAGCCGCGGCAGCGGGCGACTGAGTAGTGTTACCTAGTACCGAGTACCGAGAAACCAAGAAAAGATCATCCTCCCCCCCGGCAATATGCCGACCTGATCCTGCTCGGCGGAGCGTGCGGGGTTTCTCTAGGCGCTCCGGAGAAAGACTCTATGCATAAGTTAATCGCAGCCAGCACTATCCTCGAACACGAACTGTCGGAGCTGCGTCTACTGGTCGAGCAGCAAACCGGAGTCGTTCTTGATTGTCCCAGCAGCGCACTGGCCGCCCACATCGCCGATTACGTAGAGGCCCAAGGCCTGGGATCATCCACCACGCTGCTCGAACGTCTTCGCTCCCCCGACCAGGACCCTTCCGGCCTGCCGTCGTTACTCGATGGGTTGGTCAACACCAATACGGGATTCTTCCGTCATCCCGGAGCGCTCAANNCCCAGCCCGCTGCGCATCTGGAGCGCGGGTTGCGCCAGCGGAGAAGAGACATACTCTATCGCCATGGCCGTCTGCGATGCGTTCAGCCACCACGGCAGCGCTTCCGGGAATAACGGCAACGGCTCGAGCAATGGCAACGGCAATGGAAACGGAAAGTCCGCCGTTCGCGGCGGTGGGATTGCCGAGAGCGGGCCGACCGCTACGGCATCGGCGAACCCGTGCACAGGTTTGTCGATTCACATTGTGGGCAGCGACTTGCTGCCGCACAACATCGAAACCGCGGATCGCGGCGTGTACCGGCAGTCTTCGCTGGATGGCCTGCCGCCGGCCACCATTCGCAATTATTTCTCGAAAATCAGTACGCCCGTGGTTGTGACCAACGAAGTTCAGAATGAAGCCAGCGACGATGACCTAAGTCAGGCTGGGAGCCAAGGAAAAAATAGTGCTTCCAACGGAGCCCAGAATGCTCCCGCCAGTGCGGCTCACCTGCTGGTGAGGCCGCGCCTGCGCAGCCTGGTGACTTTCAATTGCATGAACCTTGCCCGTCCCGGCTATATCGGACGCTTCGATTGCATCTTCTGTATGGACGTGCTGCCGCACTTTTCCCGCGCCCAGCGCATCGCCCTGCTGGAACGCCTGCATCTCTACCTCGAACCCGGCGGATACCTTTTCCTGAGCCAAACCGAAAAGCTCAGCGCCCCCAACTTGAACTTCCGCTCCGAAACCTTCGACGGCTATACATTTCATCGCAAGCCGCTGGCGGCAAGCGCGGCGTATGGGCGTTAAGGAAAAAACCACAGGACCCAAGGGATGCGCAGTGTGGCTTTGACCCGTCTCTGAAACCCACCGGCCTCAGCGGTTAAGCTTTTGGTTTCACGCGAACAAAAACTCCTTCGTCTTCAGCTCCTTGATCGTGTCCCTCAACTTCGCCGCTTTCTCAAACTCAAACCGCTTGGCCGCTTCGCGCATGTCACTTTCGAGCTTCGCAACGTAGTCGTTCACGTCTTGCTGCGAGGAAAACTCGGGCATGCCCTCGGCTTCGCCCGCGGTCAGATCGGTGTAGTCGGCGGCGACGATTCCGGCCAGGGTCATGTCCAGCGGGCGCACGATCGATTCCGGCGTGATTCCATGCTCTTCGTTGTATGCGGTTTGAATCGCGCGCCGCCGCGAGGTTTCACCCATCGCCCGCTTCATCGAATCCGTCATGCGGTCGGCGTAGAGAATCGCCCGGCCGTGCAGATGCCGCGCGCAGCGGCCAATCGTCTGGATCAAAGATCCCTGCGACCGCAGGAACCCCTCTTTATCCGCATCGAGAATTGCCACCAGCGAAACTTCTGGAAGATCGAGGCCCTCGCGCAGCAGATTGATGCCGATTAATACATCAAACTCGCCCTTGCGCAGGTCACGGAGAATCTTCACCCGCTCCAGCGTCTCGATCTCGGAGTGCATGTAGCGGCACTTCACTCCCACCTCGGCGTAATACTCGGCCAAGTCCTCGGACATGCGTTTGGTCAGCGTGGTTACCAGGACGCGTTCACCCCGCTCCACGCGCGCGCGAATCTCGTGCAGCAGGTCGTCGATCTGTCCCTTCACCGGCCGCACCTCGACCTCCGGATCGATCAGCCCCGTCGGTCGGATAATCTGCTCCACTACCACGCCAGCCGATTTGGTCAGCTCATACGGCCCCGGCGTGGCCGAAACATAAACCAGTTGATTGGTGCGGTGCTCGAACTCCTCAAACGTCAGCGGACGATTATCCAGCGCCGACGGCAACCGAAACCCATACTCCACCAGCGTTTCCTTGCGTGAGCGGTCTCCGGCATGCATGCCGCGCAATTGCGGCACGGTCTGGTGCGATTCGTCGATAAACATCAGGAAATCGCGCGGAAAATAATCCAGCAGCGTGGGCGGAGGCTCGCCCGGCATGCGTCCCGTAAAATGCCGTGAATAATTCTCGATGCCGTGGCAGTAGCCCATCACCTTGATCATTTCCAGATCAAACTTCACCCGCTGGTGAACCCGCTGGGACTCCACGACTCGCCCTTGCTTTTCCAGTTCCACTTCCCACCACGCCAGCTCTTTCTTGATCGACTCCACGGCCGACGCGCGGGTCTCATCTTTCATCACATAATGCGTCTTGGGATAAATCGGCAGCCGCATATACTTCTGCTTCACTGTGCCAAACAGCGGATCGATCTGCGCCAGCGACTCCACCTGGTCTCCCCACAGCTCGATGCGGTAAGCCATGTCGTC
>PMHI01000359.1 GCA_003156615.1 Acidobacteriaceae bacterium
CGAGCCTATGAGTTTCAGACCACGCCTCTGGGCGTGCAATGGGATGCGATCTATACCGAGGCATCACGCCAAGAGACCGGCGGCAACTGGGATGTCTCCTGGGACGCGGTTTGGGATTCGCGGGGCAAGGTTACCAGCCGCGGTTTCGTGGTGTGGATGGCGATTCCATTCAAGAGCCTGCGCTTTCCGGCGGCGAAAGAGCAGGAGTGGGGAATCGTTCTGTATCGCAACATAACGCGCAAGAACGAGGAATCATTCTGGCCGCAGGTTTCCCGCAAAGTGCAAGGCCGGCTGAGGGATGAGGCTACGCTGTACGGACTGGAAGGGGTTTCTCCGGGGCGCGACATCGAGCTGATTCCCTATGGCATTCTGCGTGGATTTCGCGGGCTGGATACGCGTGATCCAGAGAATCCGTTTTTTCAGAGCGCGGCAGCGCAGGGCCAGACCGGGATGGATGCAAAAGTCGTTTTCCACGATCACTTCGTCGTGGATATGACGGCCAATCCCGACTTCAGCCAAGTGGAGTCGGAAGATCCGCAGATTACGGTGAATCAGCGGTTCGAAGTGTATTTTCCAGAAAAGCGGCCGTTCTTTCTGGAGAATGAAGACTACTTTCGCACGCCGTTTGATTTGTTTTTCACGCGCAATATTCAAGACCCTTCGGCTGGAATACGGCTGACGGGAAAGGAAGGGCCGTATTCGGTCGGAGTGATGGCGACCGATGACCGCGCACCGGGGCTGGCCATTCCAAGTTCTTGTCCAGCTTTCTCTCTCGACTGCTTGGATAATCTTTATGGCATCCGCTCCTATTTCACGATTGCCCGCGCCAGCCGCGACATTTTCAAGCAGTCGAGCGTGGGCGTCATTTACACCGACTGGGAATGTCCGGCCACCGGCGAATACAACCGCGTTGGGGGAGCCGACGCGTGGCTAAA
The DNA here is from genome assembly GCA_003156615.1 of Acidobacteriaceae bacterium. The sequence goes on from PMHI01000359.1 coordinate 936, forward strand.
GCTGAATGCCAATTGGACGCTGCAAGGCCAGGCGGTTACCAGTTCAAGTCATCTGCTGGGGCTGAACGCCGCCAACCTGTTCTCGACTTGTGAGGCGAATCAGTCCCCCTTCAGCTCGGGCAATGCCGGCAACGGCAACTACTTCGCCGGGCCGGCCGACAAAGTCGAAGTCGTGCGCAACGGGCTGCATTTCAACTACGACGGCAGCTACCAAGACGTCAGTCCTGGGTTCGTCACTGTGCCCGGATTCGTGAACCGCGTGGACATTCGCGGACTCTACAACCTGGTCTATTACCGTTTCCGCCCGAAGAAGGGCTGGATTCTGAACTGGGGACCCTCGGTGGTCCAGCGCTACGTCTTCGATCACGAAGGCAATCGGCTGGATACGTACTATGACCCCTATTTTAAGATTGAAGGACGGGGACAAACTCTTCTCTACTTCGATCCCTACGAAGAGCTGCGGGAGCGGCTGAGGCCGCAGGACTTCGCGTTCATTGGCCTGCCCGGCGTAACCCAGAACCAGGACTACCACGAACACCGCAGCGAGGCCCGGTTCTACACGCAGTACCTTCGGAAGGTGGCTGTGACGGCCGTCTACGACTGGGGCGACGGAGTGAATTTCGTGCCGGCGGCGAACGCGCTGCCACAGTCGCTTCTGTCGCGCTTGAATACGGCCAGCGCGACCCTGACGTTCCGTCCAATGAAGCCGCTGAAAATCGAAAATACCTATCTGTTTGAGCGCTTGCGGGCGACGGAGAATGAATATCTTTCCGCCCTCTCCGAGAACCCTGGCGTTCCCATCGGCAAAGGTATTTTGAATAATCACATTGTGCGCAGCAAGTGGAACTGGCAATTCACGCCCCAACTCTCACTCCGGGTGATTCTGCAGTACAACTCAGTGCTGGCGAATACCCCGGGCACGACGATTTACCCCTATACCTACCTGCCTACGCAGAAGGAGTTCAATGCGGACGTCCTGCTCACCTACCTGGTGCATCCGGGCACCGCAATTTATGTGGGCTATAACAGCGACCTGCAGAATCTGGACCGTGAGCTGACCCCAGGCCCGGAAGGCCCGGCGGGACTGTACACGGCGAAGGGCTATATGAACGACAGCCGGCAATTCTTTGTGAAAGTGTCGTATCAGTTCCGCTTCTGAGGGCGGGAGAGGCCCCGCAAGAGGCCCCGGAAGGCCCGCTCCGCGTTGCTGAATCCTGGGGCATTCCGGTAGAATCTAAGGATTCGTATCGAGGTCTGAACCATATGAAGCCTGCCATTCATCCCGCTTATAACGAAGTGCGCGTGCATTGTGCCTGCGGCAATGCGTTTGTTACGCGGTCTACCCATAAAGGAGACATCAGCGTAGAAATATGCTCCGCCTGCCATCCTTTCTTTACCGGCAAGCAGAAGCTAATGGATACCGCCGGACGCGTGGAGCGCTTCCGCCGCAAGTACGCGAAAAACGCGCCCAAGACCGAACCTGCTAAGGCCGAGCTGGCTAAGAGCTAACTTCTTTGGCATGGATTGGATCGGATAGCTGAGAATTAGGCCCTCGCTTCGCGGCGGGGGCTTTCGTTTGGACCGCCAAGTAGAATAGAAACGTGAAGAAGTTCTGGGACAACTCGAACGGCTCGGATGGAGCGGACCCCTCCGTCGACAAGCTCAGAGCCTGCCCTGAGTTTGCCGAAGGGGCAGGCTTTGTCCCCCCAGCAGCGCCTCGGCGACCCGTACCCGCCAGCGTCTCCATCGGCAGCATCCCCATTGCCCCAGCGACGGTCCTGGCTCCCATGGCTGGGGTGACTGACACAGTCTTCCGCCGCTTCATCCGCAACCTGGGCGGATGTGGCCTGATCATGACCGAGTTCACATCGGCTGATGGCGTACTCCGTAAGAAGGACGAGAAGGCTAAGCGCTATCTCCATTTCTATGACGACGAGCATCCGATTTCGGCGCAGCTGTTTGGGAGCGATCCGCGGGTGATCGCGGAGGCGGCGCGCATCGTCGAAGGGCTCGGCTTCGACCTGGTGGATTTGAACCTGGGGTGTCCGGCAAAGAAGGTCGTGAAGTGCAACGGAGGCTCCGGGCTGCTGCGCGATTTGCCGGCTATTGGCCACATCTTCGAAGCCGTACGAGCTGCGGTGAAGATTCCGTTTACGGTGAAATTTCGCGCGGGATGGAATGATGATGAAATCGTCTGCGTGGAACTGGCTCGCATGGCGGAATCGTGCGGGCTGGCGGCGGTTGCGCTGCACGCGCGAACTCGGGAACAGGGGTACAGCGGAAACGCCCGCTGGGAGTGGATTGCCGGGGTGAAGGCAGCGGTGAAGATTCCAGTGATCGGCAACGGCGACATTCGCACCCCTGAGGATGCCTGCGCCATGGTCACGCAAACGGGATGTGATGCGGTCATGATCGGGCGGACGGCGCCGTCGAATCCCTGGATCTTCCGCCAGATTCAACAGTACTGCGCGGACAGTCGCAGTTCGTCCGGCGCGCTTCCCTACGACGAGCCCGCCGAGGCCGACCGCTACCAGATGATCCGCACCTACTTCCAGATGCTGATCGAAGAAGAACTTCCCGACGCCGTCGGCAAGATGAAGCAGTTCGCCTCCTGGTTCACCCACGGCGTTCCGGGCGGGGCCGGACTGCGCAAGGCGATTTACGAGTCGAAAAGCGCAGTGGAGATTCTTGAGCGAGTGGAAGAATTTTTCGAAGCTAGATTGTGTCTAGCCGCCTCGCTGGGCAGCAGCCAATAATTCCAGGATGGGTGTATCCTTTCCGCATGAGCTTGGAAGATGCACGCGAGCACCTTGATCTTGCGGTAGAGCAGTGGGAGCGCGCGTGCAACGACGCTTGGGAGCCATCCGACGCCGCTTCGTGCGTAACGGAACGCGTTCTACGCTTACGAAAACCTAATCGTGGCGGTTGCGGAGGCCACGGGGTCTGTTTGGAAGAAGAGACATGACAAGAAGGCGGAGCTGGCCCGAGAGCTCTTCGAGAAGAAACTTTTGTCAAAGGATCTGCACGATGAGATGCTGAGGCTTAACACTCTCAGGAAAGACGTTTCGTATGGTGAGGAGGGTTTCGAACTTAGAGATGAGGATCTCGAGGACCCAGTCTCAGAACTGGAGTCTATGCTGGACGAAATTGAGTCGATCATAGCGAAACTGGAAGAGGAGGCCGAAGGATGAGTAGTCCTGGCATACGGGACGCGTCCCAATGGGAGGAAGTCGTCAGTAAGCTACGCGCCCGATACGGCGACGGGATCTCTGTTGTTTTGGTTGGTTCTGTTGCTAGGGGGCGATCTACTGAAGAGAGCGACATCGATTTTCTCGTGATCGGGGACCGGCACCTTGAAGCGGCTTTCAACTTGCCCAGATGTCATGTGCAAGCGTCTAGCGAAACCGACTTCATACGAAACCTCGCGCTCGGTGAGGATTTTGAGGCATGGAGCGTGCGCTTCGGCTTGCCTCTCTACGATAGCGGGCCTTGGGCAAGAGTTGTGCGATCCGCTGAGGCGTCTGTTTGGCCTAGATGGCAGGCGAAGATTCCGCATGCCGCGCGGCGGCTCTTTATGGCCAGTGCTCTACTTAAGATGGGGGACGCCGATGCCGCGACCGAGGAAACGGTCTATGCACTTTGTCATGTTGCGCGCGCATTACTGCTTAGGGCCGGCATCTTCCCTTTGTCGAGGCCAGAACTGGCGGAACAGGTCGAAGCCCTCGGATATTCACGTCTGGCTCAGCTGCATGAGGAGCTTCGTCGTCCAAACGGCGCACCGGTAAGTAGAGTTCGA
>PMHI01000597.1:0-1966 GCA_003156615.1 Acidobacteriaceae bacterium
TTTGTTCCCGAGCGGGCACAGACCGGACTCGCGCTGTTGCGCGTGTTGACAGGAGCGACGCTGTTCCTGCGGCACGGCCTGGAAAAGCAACCGGCACACTGGGTGCAGTTCATGGCGCACTTTCCCGACCCCGTCGGGATAGGGCCGCATGCCTCGTTCCTGTTTGCGTTTTTCTCGGATTTCGTTTGCGCGATTCTGCTGACGATCGGGCTAGGGACGCGCTGGGCCGCTCTCTACTGCCTTGGGAACATTTTTGTGGCTTGGGCCTTCGTCCATCATTTCGCCTTCTTCGGCAAGGGCGCAGGGAGCGATCATGGGGAGATAATCGTGCTTTACTTGGGGGCGTTGTTGACGCTGCTGATAGCCGGACCCGGCGCAGCCTCCATCGACCACATTTTGGCGCAGAAGCTGTAACTTAGAAAGCTGCCGAAATATTGCGATTGCGGTTCCATCGTGTAAAGAAAAGGAGCTTCGTGTTCGGACTGCACGCAGTTTCAAGGGCCGCATTCCCCGCCAACAGTTCGTCGGTCAACACCCCCGCGTCCTGTCCATTCGCTTCAGCATCAATCGTCTGCGGCGTTTGAGTAAGATGAGGACATGTCAAAGGCTATTGTTGCAATCGGGGGCGGGGAGATACGGAGAAGGGGAACCGCGCCGATTGACCGGGAGATTATTCGCCTCACAAACAAGAAACATCCGAAGCTCCTCTTCATCCCCACTGCAAGTTCCGATTCCGGAAGGTATTGGAAGCACGTGCAGGAATATTTCGGCGGATTCCTCAAGTGCAATACGGACGTGCTCTTGCTTCTGGCTGACGGGATTTCCAAACAAAAGATCGAAAGAAAGATCGGTTGGGCAGACATCATCTATGTGGGCGGTGGAAACACCTTGCAGATGATGCGGGTTTGGCGAGGCTTGGGTGTGGATAGGTTGCTGAGAAGAGCCTACGAGAATGGAACTGTGCTTTCCGGCATCAGTGCAGGTGCCATCTGCTGGTTTGACTCTGGACATTCTGATTCGATGTCATTTTCCAATCCAAGAAACTGGAATTACATCAATGTCAGAGGCCTTGGCTTCGTCAAGGGAGTCGCCTGCCCCCACTACAACAGCAGGACACGGGGAGTTCCGCGAAGGAAAGATTTCCGAGACATGATCCGCCGAACCGGCGGCATCGGCCTCGCTGTCGAAAACAACTGCGCGATTGAGTTCATAGACGGGCGCTTCTACAGAGTGATCACTTCCAAAGACTACGCCCGAGCATACCGACTCTACAAAGACGGGGGCAAAGTTTTCACCGAAAGAATACGGCAGCAGAAACAGCTCGCGCCCATTGATCTGCTTTATTGCCGGTGATCTCGGTGAAGGTGGGATACCGTAGCGGTTGCAATGTCGCCATTATGCTGACTGGAGTGCTCAACTGCGAAAGTTCGGCTAGAATCGCAAGATCATTTGCTCGCAACGGTACGTAATCACAGACTATGCGCAATTTCGAAGCTGCAATCAGACATGCCATCTTCGCGCTTCTCGCCGTCCTGCTGGCTTGTTCCTCAACCTTCGCCGACGAGGGTATGTGGCTCTATAGCTCCTTTCCAAAAGACAAGGTAAGAGCCAAATATGGTTTTGAACCGACGCAGCCATGGCTCGACCACGTCCGCCTGTCTTCGGTCCGCTTCAATAATGGTGCCTCGGGATCGTTTGTCTCCGCCGACGGCCTCACCCTAACCAATCATCACGTGGGCGCGCGGTGCATTCAGCAGCTTTCCACGGGCGGCAAGGATTACATGAAGTCCGGCTTCTATGCGCACTCTCTTGCCGACGAAGCCAAATGCCCAGACCTCGAGCTGAACGAATTGCTCACCATTGAAGACGTCACCGCTCAGGTGAGTGCCGCAGTGAAGCCGGAGATGTCTATCGCAGACGCGGGCCAAGCCCGACGGGCCGCGATGTCCGCGATCGAAAAGCACTG
>PMHI01000597.1:1998-4734 GCA_003156615.1 Acidobacteriaceae bacterium
ACGACAAACCGGCTCACCTTGATAGCTATCTTCACTGGTCCAAAGCCGGAGTGAAAGAAGACGATCTGATTTTCGTGTCGGGAAATCCCGGCTCTACTGATCGCCTCGAGACCGTATCCCAATTGGAGTTCTTGCGCGACGTGCGTTATCCGTCCCTTCTTGCGCTATTCACGCGCCGCATCGCGCTGCTACAAAACTTCAGCGCTATTTCGGCCGAAAACGCCCGCATCGCGCAGGAAGAGATATTCGGATATCAGAATGGCTACAAAGCCATTAACGGCTCCGAGAGGGGATTGAAAAATGAGGAGTTAATGGCGGCCAAGGCCGTCGACGAAAAGAAATTGCGCGCGGCTGCGGCCTCGAATCCCAAGTTGAACGCGGAGGTTGGCGACCCCTGGAGCGCCATTGCGCGGGCCATGGTCGTGGAAAAGCAGAATTATCTGTCTCTCGTTTATCTTGAGCGCGAATACGCCTTCAACTCCGACCTGGCCGGAATTGCCCGTACTTTGGTGCGCGTAACCCAGGAAAAAACCAAGCCTGACGGGGAGCGGCTTCGAGAGTATGCCGACTCCGGGTTGGCCTCGCTCGAGCAACAGCTTTTTTCCGCTGCTCCGATTTACAAATCACTCGAAATTGTGACGCTGACGGATTCCCTGGCCGCGATGCAACAGGAAATGGGAGAAACAAGTCCTATCGTGCAAAAGCTGCTGGGTGGTAAGAGCGCTGCCGAAGTTGCCAAGAACCTGATCGACAGCACGAAACTGGATGATGTCGCTGTGCGCAAGCAACTCTATTCTGGCGGCGTGGCGGCAATCGAGGCATCTTCCGACCCTCTCATCGTCCTGTTTCGCAGCATCGACCCCGACGCCCGCGCGGTTCGCAAAATCTACGATGACCAAGTGGAAGCGGTTGAGCGCCAGGCAGGCGCGAAAATCGCACAAGCGCGCTTTTTCAACGCCGGATTCAACGACCCTCCCGACGCCACATTTACCTTGCGTCTCGCCTACGGAGCCGTTCGCGGCTACACCGAAAACGCTCGGCCGATCCCTTATTTCACTACTTTCGCCGGCATCTACCAGCACGCGGCCGATCACGGCAACCAGTCGCCTTACCGGTTACCCGAACGCTGGATGACTTCCAAATCGAAACTCAATCTTGATACTCCGCTCGACTTCGTGACCACTGCGGATACCATCGGCGGAAACTCCGGCAGCCCGCTCGTCAATCAGAGGGGCGAGATTGTAGGTGTTAATTTCGATAGGAACATGCAGGCCTTGCCTCGAAATTTCTTTTACGAAGACAAAGTTGGGCGCAATATTGCCGTCGACGTCCGGGGCATCCAGGAGGCGCTGCGCAACCTTTACGGCGCAACTGCGCTGGCTGACGAACTGATCTCCGGCACGCTCTCCGCGCCCTCCGCAGGGAAAGCGGCGCAATAATATAGTGTGGCCACGGCAACGGGGACATCGAAAATTCGAGCTAACACTCGCCTCACTCTGCAGCTGGCAAGACTGGTATCCACTTTCAAGGCCAAACTTGGTGTTGGTCGATGCCGACTCGCCATTTGTATCTCCAAGATAAAAACCCGCTGCTGTGGCACCACTTTTGGCCGAGTGCTGTGTTTATGCCTGTTCGGGAGATCTCACACATGTTGGTAAAGGTTATTCTTGCGGCGCTGCCACTTCTGGTGAGCTTGGGAAAGTGCGATTTGTGGGGGCAGGAGAATGCCGGGATGTCTTCCGTCCTGCATATTGCGCACTCTGTGACCACCTCGAAAACTGGTTTTCCGCAATTTCTCTATATGTATCGGGTGCTGGACGGGGCGAAATCGGCGGCTTCGGCGCAAGCACTTACGGGGAACATTTCGCTTGAAAACTACAGCTCGAATTTCAGCGAAGTCCTGTGGTTACTGGCCTACTGGGAAGGTGAGTGCCCGGCCAATGACCAGAGTCTAGACGGAGCCAGCTTTCTTTGGAGCGACATTCTGAAGAATCCTTCCCGGTCAGTTTCCCAGCTTCGTGTGGACCTTCATTTCCCGTATCCCTTGCCGATGACGGGATGCGTGGGTTTTGTTTTTGGTGGAGGGCCGTTGGTTCAAGGCGAGGTTACGATGTCGGCGGATTTGAGCCTGACTTATGAACCGTCGAGTTCAACCCGGAACACGGTGATCGATCTATCGGGCGAGTATTGTTTTGGTCAAGATTGGGGCTGCCAGAACGCGACGACGGAAGATGACATGGGATTTGGTGTTCCGATCGTGATGCCGGCGGGACATTTGGTGGAGCTGTTCGGAGACATCAGCGACAGCACGTTTGATGGGACGCCGAACTTCGGTCCGCTTCCGACGGGCAAGGCGTGGGGCGCGCTCAACGACTTTTATCTGCTTCCCGGCGGATGCGGAAAATTTGGGGAGAATCTCAACAGCCAGGGGTTCCCCAATCCGGTGTTGCTATCGACGCTATATAGTTGGCTTCCCGACAACGCCTTGCACCTCGAAAGCGTGCCCCTGGAATACAAGATTCCGGGGGGAAAGACGGGCAAGGCAACGCTTCAGAAGCGGGTCGAGAGAATTCCGGCCCCGGTGACCGTGAATTCCGGAGATTGCATGGTTGTGATTTACGGCAGGAAGGGCGACGGAGCGACCGATAACGAAACACAGGTGAAGGCTGTGTTGACTCCGTAAAGGATTTTATCGAGGATGGTGAGCAATCTTCAGGCGAGATCACGCTAGCGAAT
>PMHI01000696.1 GCA_003156615.1 Acidobacteriaceae bacterium
TCACCGTCTGCTCGCTGATGAACATCTTCTCGGCCATTTCCTTGTTCTTGAAACCCTGCGCCACCAAAGCCACGATCTCGCGCTCCCTTTGGCTGAGCAGGGAACGCTCGCGCTCGCGGCTGCTGGAAGCTGGAGCCCCGGCGGGTGGCGCTTCGTCGGCGCCGGTGGCGATCTGCCGCATCACGGCGGCGGTGGTGTGCGAGTCCAGCCAGATTTCGCCGGCATTCACTTTGCGAATGCTCTTGATCAGCAGATCCGTGGCGCTCTGTTTCAAGACAATGCCGGCAGTGCCCAGCTTCATGGCCTGCACGAACTCGTTCTTGTCTTCTGATGCGGTCAGCACGATGACCCGCGTCTTGTGCTTGCCGCTCTGCAGCCTCTGCAGCGTGCCCAGACCGTCCATGCCGGGCATCTTAAGGTCCAGCAGCAGGATATCGGGCTCATACTGTTGCAACACGTCCAACACTTGCCGGCCATCCTGGGCCTGCGCTACGACTTCGAAATCCGCCTCCAACGCCAGCAATCGGCACAAGCCGTCGCGGAATATGGGGTGGTCGTCCGCCACCACGATGCGAATTTTCGCGGCTTCGCCCGGCGCGGCCGGCGAAGGGCCTTCCTGGGCGCCATTATTTTCAGGCATAAACTGGGGTACTAGGCTCCATTTTAGAGTCCCCATAGTACCAAGTCAATCCCATTGTGCACGTGTAAACCATTTTCCATGCTGTTCAACGCTGGCTTTTCGGCTCCGGTCGACCCAAAACCGGCCGAAAATGAGTAACGGATTTTCTTACCTGGGTTTTGCTATTGTAAGGGACTATGAGCGAAAACTGGGCTGAAGGAGAGTTCCAACGCTTTTGGAAGCGGCTTCAACAGCTTGGGCTGAATGCCTACGAATCGCGCTCTTACCTGGTTCTGCTGGGCCATCCACGGTTCAAGGCGCTGGAGCTGGCGGCGCGCGCGCACGTGCCCCGGCAAAAGATCTACGAAGTGCTCGACAGCTTGGTAGAGAAGGGTTTCGCGCAGGTGGTGCAGGAACGGACCAAGCTGTTCTCGGCCGTGGAACCCAGTCTGGCGCTGCCTGCCTACATGGCCCGCAAGCGCCAACTCGCCGAACAGGAGCTGACCGACCACGGCCGCGTGAGCGTGGCGTTGATCGATGACTTGAAATCGGTCTATTCAGAGGGTCAGGGTGGCCGCGGCACGCTGGATTTCCTGCGCATCGTCAGCGATCCGGCGCAGACCGCGGCCGAGTATCGCCGGATGCTGTCGGAAGTGCGCACGGAATACATGGAGTTTTCCCGTCCGCCCTACGCGGTCGATCCGCTGGACGAGAGATTGGTCAAGCAGGCGCGCCTTTCCGGCGTGACCTGCCGGCTGTTGCTCGAAGCCGCCACGCTGGACGACGCGCACCGTCAAAGTTTGCAGGACTACGCGACCGCCGGCGTCCAGGTGCGGCAGGTGGATTCCCTACCCATGAAGTTAGCCGTATTCGATGGACGCCAGGGCATGATCGCCTTGCTCGACCCTGTCATCACGAGGCCAAGCTGGACAGCCGTGGTGTTCGATCACGAAGGCATGGGCGAGGCGATGACCGGCCTGTTTGAAGACCGCTGGCGGCGCGGCCAGGCTTTGTAAGGCAGAAGACAGCCCTGCCACCGGCGGTGCCGGATTGAATAGGCTGTGACTAAGGGCCGCGGTGCTGAGGTATGCTGCGAGAGAACAGGACAGCAGCTAAAGCCATTTTCTCATTGCGTCACATCGACCGTTTTCGCAGTGTCGTTAATCTCTTATACGATCCGGTAATCACCAACACGAATCCGCCATTGGTTATCGCCGCCCTTGAGTTTCTTGCAGCCCGGAGGCCGGGGAGACGCCGTCAGATGTTCCGGGCAGCCCGTGCAGTTCCTTTTCGGCGCTTGCGGTTAATGCAACCCGATAGCTACTCACGCGAGAGCTTCCCGCTCTTGATGAGGCCCGCCTTTACCTTTTCAAGCGGTATTCGCTTTTCGTGTCGCCGCGACCGGGACAAAAGTACGTCCTCGATATCCTCCCAAAGCTGCCGATGTTTTTTCAGGTCGAGTTGAACGGCCACCTTCTGGCCTTTTTCATCGGTGACGAACTGGATTCCGTTCATGGTTCGATTTTCCGTAAGGGGAGGGTATCCGCGCATTATAGGCCCGTTTCCCGGCCCCCTGCAATTATTTCGAGCGTCGCTTTATCCCGTGGATTCGTCAGCGCCGCTGGCAGCTTTGGGTGCAGCACGGCCCTAAGCTCCGCATCCGTTTTAAGCAGCTCCACGATTGCCGCCCCGAACTTCCTTTCCTGGGCCCGCAACTTTTCTTTCACCGACGCTTTGCGTTTTGCCAGCGCAGCACGTCCAGGAGGCCTGCCCCACTGGCTACTGGCGGTCGAATATGACNNCCCCACTGGTCTACTGCCGGTCGAGCATGAGCGTCTGTTCCGCCGTCACGGCGCCCGTCATGTGCCGCCGCAGCGTGATCGTCTTGCCGTCCGCGGAAAGCGACCAGCGATCTTGTATAGCCGCTTCGCGCAATGCAAAAACCTGGCTGTCGATGACCAGTTCATCGCCGTCCCACCGGGCGGTGCTCTTCACCAAATTGCCGCGGACATGGTTGGTGCACTCCTTACCGTCGATGGTATAGATCATGTCGTAAGTGCTCTCGGGGCCGCGCTGGAGCTTCTGCGTGATAGTGTCCTTTAGGTTTGGGCCGTCGAGGACGATTTTGTCCAGCCGGCTCACCGACACCGGTCCCGACCCGAAATCGCTTCTCGCGGGATCCATCTTCCAGCCGCCGTTCAAGTTCGGTTTGGTCTGGCCGTGCGCCAATCCGCCGGCCATAATTAGAGGAAACACGATTCGTTTTGCGAGGTAGCCGTACACCATGACACCCTACTGCTTCTCCAGCACAATCTTCTGATTCGTCTCGCCCAGGGGGCTGTTCACATGGCGCTGGATGGTAAGCGTCTTGCCGTCCGCCGACAGCGACCACCGATCGTTTAGCGTCACTTCCGCGCCATTGAACTGTGTCTTGCCGGCGATCGCCAGTTCATCCCCGTCCCACTTGGCCGTGGTCTTGATCTGGTTGCCGCGGACGCTGTTGGTGGTTTCCTTGCCATCGGTCGAGTACTTCATCTCGGCGGTCATCTCGCCCATTTGTCCGCTCTGGGTATAGGAGTCCGTCAGCACCGGATCGTCATAACTAATCTTGTCGGCCCGCGAGTCCGGCGCCGGC
>PMHI01000211.1 GCA_003156615.1 Acidobacteriaceae bacterium
GCTTGGGCTTGGCGTCTTGCCCTGCTCGATGGGAAGCACCATGTATCGTTCGCGCGCATGCTTGGGTTGCGCCTGAGCTCTGAGGCGGTCGGGCAGTTTGGCGGCCTCGCACAATTGTTCGGCGAAGGACTGCGCGCGTCGCTGCTGGGCTCGACAATTCCACTCTCGCACCGTATTGCGTCAGTGATGATTGACCGTGCGTTCTTCGTCGTCAGCGCTGCCATCGTGAGCTTCCTCGGGCTCTCCGCGGTCCTGATTGTGTTACCGCTGCCTCACAAGTTCATTCTTTATGCGATTGTCTCTGCGTGCCTCCTTCTGGGCTTCGTTCTGCTAAGTGCGATTGCAATCAGAAACCGCTGGCCGCTGTTTTCACGAACCGGTGAGGTCTTAGGTCGGATTCGCTACCTGAGACCGTTGATCGACCATAAGCGCGCACTGATTCACTCGGTCGAGGAGACTCTTATCGACTTCTGTCACCGTACGCCCAAAGCGTTTTGGGCAAGCCTCCTGCTGAACCTTGCATGCCACGCCGCCGCGATCGTCGAGGATTATATGATTGTGCGGCTCATGGGCGCNNCGCCAAACTCACCTTGTTCTGCACACTCGCAATTGAGGCCTTGACCAAGTTGGTCAACATTGCTGGCATATTCAATCCGGGAAATATCGGAACCTATGAAGGCGGGAACATCCTTATTACAAAAATGTTCGGCCTCACAGCTGCGGCGGGTTTGACGCTGGCTTTTGCCCGTCGACTGCGCGCTCTATTCTGGACTGGTGTGGGCGTTCTCTGCCTGATCATCTTGTCGAAGCGCACAAAGCGAGAAAAGATCAACGAGGACATCATGCTGGTTGCACGCGAACAGATTTCCTCACAAGGGCTTGAGACTATTTCTGCATCGCAACGCCACCCCGCTCACCTGGCCATCGTTCTTGCCAACGATCCGGGATTCGGCTCTCCGCTGCCCCAGGTGGGCTCCGTACCGGTTTTACTTCGAAGCATCGTGGGAGCAGAAAAAGCCGGCGCTGCGCGAATCCTAGTTGCTATTGATCGTGTCAAGGGTCTACTGGTACAGCAAGAGCTGCTGAAAACCGGGCGTGTGCCCAATCATGTTGAGTGGTGTGGGGTGACTTCCGGAGAGGATTCTCTTCCGTCCCTGATCGAGCAGCTCGCTTCCGAGTTTGATGGATATCTCGTCCTGATCGCCGGCGACAGGGTCTACCACCCTTCATTACATAAGCGAGTCGCTGAATGGGATGGGACAGGGGATGCACTAATGCTCATGACTGACCGGGAAACAGTGGGCATCTGTTCGCTGTCCCGAGAGGCGTCGATCGACCTTGCACGCCGTTACCCCACAGTTGCCGTTTCTCCCGAGGATATGCTGTCCGGGCTAGGCATGGCTTACTACAACGAGTCCGAACAGGTAACCGAGAAAAAATGGCAGCGGGTTGGCGACGAGCGGCAACGTCGATTGGCCGAACAAAAATTAGATGGCTGGCTCGTCAAGCCAACCGACGGAATATTTGCCAGAGCGAACCGCACAATTTCCATACCGATCAGCCGCCGAATCATTCCATTCCCGATCACTCCTAACATGGTCAGCCTGCTCACCCTCGGCGTGAGCTTTGCCGCGGGCGTCTTCCTGGCTCTTGGAGGATATTGGAACATGTTGACAGGGGCAGCCCTGTCCTGGTTCTCGAGCGTGCTCGACGGATGCGACGGTGAGGTTGCTCGTTTGAAATTGCAGGAATCTGCGTTCGGCTGCTGGCTGGAGACGGTTTGTGACAATCTCTACTACTTGTTCATCTTCGGTGGCATGACGATCGGTCTGGTAAGAGGCTCGGGCAATCGGAGCTATTTAGTATGGGGAGGTCTCTTGTTTTTCGGTGCGATTATGAGTTTTCTCACGACGGGCCTCCAACGTCATCAGATGACCAACGGACAGCCGGAACGGTATTTGCAAGAGTGGCACAAAAAAGCGGACAGCCGGAGCTCGAATCCTCTCCTGTATCTAGGGCGGCATACGGAATTCATCATCCGGCGCTGTTTCTTGCCCTATGTCATCCTGGTCTTTGCCCTTTGCGGCGTCATGGACTGGCTCCTGGTTGGCGCGACGGTGGGTGCGAACGTCGTATGGATTGTCGCTCTTTATTCTTACCTCAGTTTCACCCCGACCAGCCCAACTGCGCTGCAGAGCCCGTTTGTTTAGGAGCTGACAGGATGCGGAATCCATTTCGATTACTCAATGGACCAGCTACAGTCTAAATGTGGCTATGCAGGAGATCCTTACCGGTAAGTTTGCCCCGCTCCCGTCGGTGCTTTGGCCGCCCAAATCGCTGCGGATCGTGGATTGGAACATTAATAGGGGCCTGCAACTGCAAGGCATTACGGACTTCCTTGCGAGTGCGAATGCGGACGTTCTGATCCTCCAGGAGGTGGATGTTAACGCACGACGCACGCACCGCCTGAACATCGCCGAAGAGATCGCCCGCACGCTGGGAATGAACTATGTGTTTGGCCGCGAGTTTGAGGAGTTGGTCCAGGGATCGAAGAACTCTCCGGCTTATCACGGCCAGGCGACCCTTTCGAAGTGGCCTATTTTGAAGCCGCGGCTGATCCGCTTCTCGAAGCAATCACATTTCTGGCAGCCCCGCTGGTTTCTGCCGAAGATCGAGCCGTTCCAGGAGCGACTCGGAGGAAGAATCGCGCTGGTCGCGGAGATCAATGTTTCGGGCAGCAACTTCGTGACCTACAACGTTCATCTTGAGAGTCGTGGAAACAATACTCTGCGCATTTCACAGTTGGCGGAAGTCTTGTCGGATGCGAATTGCTACGACGCGGAATGTTCGGTCATAGTGGCAGGCGACTTCAATACGGATGCTTCGAAAGCGGCAGTGGCGCTGCAACTTGCGAAGGCTGGGTTTCGAGATGCAGTGGCCTTCCCTCGCGCCCCTTCCACTCCAGCACATGGCCTATTTGAAGGGCGCCACCGGATTGATTGGGCGTTTGTTCGGGGGCGGCTGCGGGCGAGTTCTGGCAAGGTACACGGCAGCGTTAACGCATCGGACCACTATCCGATCTCCTTCATGCTGACTAGATAGACTCTGTCCGTTGCCGATACCTTCCGACCAGAGCATTTGGCAACCCAGTTGCACTCAGATGTGAATCCGAAGCGAGGGGCCGCGGCCCATTTTTGCCCCGCCTGCGCTCGGCTCAGCGTTGCCAAAGAAGGTCCCACAAGGTGAACCGGAGTGCGCGCATCGCCACCTGTTGTGCATTTGTCGCAACAGCAATCGTCGGTGGACTCTCTGCTGGCTCTCCGCAAACTTTTGAGCTCCCGTCGAACGAACAAGTCGTTGGATTCCTCCTGCAATCAGTGAACTGGTACCGGCATGTATATGCTGAACAGCAGGTTGCAAACGGGCCTGCCGGCCTAATATTTCTGGATGACAACCGATCTATTGAACTGCAGATTGTCGAGCTGTCGTTCGAGTTTGCGAAGGCGGATGCGACGTTAGAAACCACCGCTCCTTCTCCGCACGATGGGCCCACACTGTCAAATGCCCCGACTTCTGACCTTGCGCACTTTATAGAGTTAAAAAATCGAAATGACCAAGTAAGGCGGAGAGCAATTCAAGAGGTTGAGATCCTGCATAATAAAATTGCCAGAGCCAAGAATTCCGAGCGCCAGGAATTGAAAGCCGCTCTGGAGGACGCCGAAGGTCGACTGCAGCTCCTCGAAGCCTTTGCTCAAACCATCAATGATCTCATCGGCTTTGTAAAGAGTTCCCGTGCGGGGCAAGCTCATGCTGGAACTCTCGATTCCACCATCGACCGCCTGGCGCAATCGATACCAGAAATGAACGGCCCGAAAGTTCTCTCGGAAGCATCGCCCTTGCCGTCGGCCAATTCCAGACCGGTCGGCGGAGATACCGGAATCCTCGGATTGGTGTCCGCCGTCTCGGCGATGAATCGTAAGCTTCACGTGGTTGATGAAAAAATACTTCTCACTAACGCCTTGACGTTATCCGCAGAGAATCTACGGAATCCGATGGCCGCTTTCGTCACTCGGAGCATTCAGAGTGTTGCAATAATCGACTTACAGACCACGGACCTTCTATCTTTACGCGAACAGAAGTCGCACCTCGACGCGGTTGCCCTCGAACTCAAGGGGCTATCTCCGGCAATCGTAGCGCTCGATAAACAAAAGGTCTTGCTTGCCGAGTACAAATCAAATGTGCTGAGCTTGCGAACGGAGATAGCTGGCCATTACAGGCAGGCGTGGAAAAAGCTGATGATCCGCCTTCTAGTCGTTGCGTTGATCATAGGTTTTCTACTTGCAATCGGCTACGTTTCGCGTCGGCTGGCACTGCGCCGGGTTCAAGATCCAAATCGGCGACGACTCATCGGTATGATCCAGCACTTTCTTACTCTATTCGCGATTGCGGTCGTCATATTGTTCGTTCTTGCTTCTGATTTGAGGTCAGTCGCAACCTACCTTGGGCTGCTCAGCGCCGGGCTCCTGCTCGCACTCCAAAACGTCATTCTCGCCAGTCTCGGCTCCCTCCTCCTGGTTGGAAAGCGCGGAATCAGAATCGGTGACCGAGTACAGGTTTCCGGCATCACAGGCGATGTCAGCAATATGGGCCTGCTGCAATTTCAGCTGAAAGAATTCGATGTACAGAAACAGCGCTTTACGGGCCACGTAGCTACCTTTTCAAATTCCTTGGTTTTCGTATCGCCCGCGATTGGCCTGTTGAAGTTTGATTCGACTCTTGAGAATGCAGCCAAGTCCATGGGGAGCAAAGTGCGAACAGAGCCGGATTTGAGGGGGCGAGGGTCGGTTGCCTCAGGCCAGGGATAAAGACCACGTCTCAATGCCGAACATCTAACCTGCAACTGGCTTGGAGCGTCCTTCTGTTGACTTTGGCTTCCCTGCCACAGTCATGACGCAGGTCATTTCCCGCCAAGAGTTGCGCCTAGCATGTTCTTCGCAGATCGCCCTTCACGCTCAGCGACTACTCCGTCTGAACTCCTACAAGCGAGGGAGCTGGCTTCCCAGTTAGCACAGCGTCGATGTTGTCGAGAGCAACCATTCCCATGAGAGTTCGACTCTCCACTGTTGCGCTCCCAATATG
>PMHI01000345.1:0-622 GCA_003156615.1 Acidobacteriaceae bacterium
ATTTATGCGACACTACACTAGCGGATGCGCCGTGCCGTGATTCCGTGTCCCGTTTCAGCCGCTTTAGGTCGGCCCGCATGTCCGCTGCAACCTGATAGCGCAATTCGCGGTCTTTCTCCAGTGCCTTGATGATGATGTCTTCCAGCTTGGGCGCAAGGTCAGGGTTCAGGCGGAGGGCGGGAAGCGGGTCGCGTTCGAGAATCGCGTTGAAGATGACCGCAGAACTCTCGCCACGGAAAGGTAACTGCCCGGTAGCCATCTCATAGAGGACGGCTCCAAAGGAGAACAAGTCCGTTCGGGCATCCAGTTCTTTCGCCCGCGCCTGCTCCGGGGACATGTAGGCAACGGTTCCGAGCGTAGAGCCGGGACTGGTGAGATGATCTGCGTCCACCGAGCCCGTTTGCGTGTTAAGAGATCCAAGGTTGCTGGAGGAACTGGCTGGGACCATGACTTTTGCCAGTCCGAAGTCCAGAATCTTGGCNNTGTCCGCGCTTGGTCACGAAAATGTTGGCGGGCTTGACGTCCCGGTGGACGATGCCTTCCGTGTGGGCTGCATCGAGCGCATCGGCAATTTCGATGGCCAGCGACAGAATCAACTCAGTTTCCATCGGTCGCCCGCCGA
>PMHI01000345.1:663-4253 GCA_003156615.1 Acidobacteriaceae bacterium
ACTCCATGGCGATGAAGGCTTTGCCGTGCTGCTCATCAATTTCGTAGATGGTGCAGATGTTGGGGTGGTTCAGTGCAGAGGCAGCTTTGGCTTCGCGCTGAAAACGGGCCAGTGCTTGCGGGTCTTTGGCTACGTCTTCTGGCAGGAACTTGAGGGCAACAAAGCGTCCGAGCTTTAGGTCTTCGGCTTTGTAAACCACACCCATTCCGCCGCCCCCGAGCTTCTCGACGATGCGGTAGTGCGAGATNNTGGCCGCTCTGTGAGCGACCATAGTAGAGGGCCAAACTGTGGCGAGTCAATGCATTGCGGGCAAACCTCAGTTTCAACCACCGACCCAAAGGAGTGCTCATGGATTGAGCATCACTCAGCACTGACAGGAACAGATTTGAGATCCCCGCGACTGTTAGGGAGCGAGTTTTGGCGGTCTTATGCCCGGAAGGCTGAGTCGGTGGTTCGTGGCGCAAAGGCTGGCGTTCACAGCCCGGGGCCCGAATGCGAATTCTCGGTTAGCATGAACGGGTGAGGGAGAACAACGCAACCCGAAGCATCGGCCTAGCGCGCGCCTTGTCGAAGCTTGGCTACTGTTCGCGGTCGCGCGCGACAAAACTGATTCACGCCGGTCGCGTGAGTCTGAAGGGAAAGATCCGACTCGATCCGGAGACACCCGTTTCCGGAAAGCATGATCGCATTGCGGTCGACGGGAAAGTGGTTGAGCCCCAAGGCAAGATCTACTTCATGATGAACAAGCCTCGCGGCGTGGTGACGACGGCATCGGATGAAAAGGGCCGGGAGACAGTGTATGCAGTGTTGAACGCCTGTTCTACGGGAAGAACATTTGCCCAGGAAGAAAATCCGCCATGGGTAGCCCCGGTCGGTCGTCTGGACAGGGCCAGCGAGGGTTTGCTGCTGCTGACGAACGACTCCGAATGGGGCGCGCGCATCGCTCGGCCCGAAACGCATTTGGACAAGACGTACCACGTACAAGTTGGCACGGTCGCAGACGAAAAGTTTATTCAGTCGTTGGTTCGGGGAGTGGAAGCGAAAGACGGAGAGGTGCTGCGAGCCAAAGATGCTCGCCGTTTGCGTGCGGGGCAAAAAAACTGCTGGCTCGAACTGGTTCTCAATGAGGGCAAGAACCGCCAGATCCGACGCATGATGGAGGCGATGCGCGTCGAGGTCTTACGGTTGGTGCGCGTGGCCATCGGACCGCTGCAGTTGGGCGACCTCCCGAAGGGTGAACACCGCCCCCTCACCCAGGATGAGAAGCGAATGCTCGATCNNCATTTGGCCCAGATCGAAAGACTGAATCCGAAGTTAAATGCATTTGTACAGGTGGACGCGGAGCGGGCGCGCCGCGCCGCTCGGGATGCAGAGATCGCTGTCATGCAGGAAAAGACGCTCGGCCCCCTGCACGGTGTTCCGTTGAGCCTCAAGAGCTCATTGGAAGTAGCGGGAATGCGTTGCGAAGCCGGAACCCGGCTGCGCGCTGGACTTGTGGCAATGCAAGATGCCCCGCTGGTGGCGCGGCTGAAGAATGCGGGAGCGATCGTGCTGGGTATGACCAATACTCCCGAACTTCTGATGGCGTGGGAAACCGACAACCTGCTCTATGGCCGCACCAATAACCCATGGGATGTGGAGCGCACGCCCGGCGGCTCGAGCGGCGGGGAAGCGGCGGCGATTGCCGCGGGCATGTCCGCGGTTGGGGTGGGCAGCGACGGCGGAGGTTCCATTCGCGTGCCCGCGCACTTCAGCGGCATCTGCGGTCTCAAGCCAACGCCGGGAAGAATTCCCGCGACCGGGCACTATCCCGTATCCGCGGGGCCGTTTGCGCTCATCGGCGTCGTCGGACCGATGGCGCGTACCGTTGCCGACTTGAAAGTTCTGTTCGAGGTGATGCAAGGTCCAGACATTGGCGACCCTTGTGCAGCGCCGGTGCCGGTGCGCTGGCCGGGTGATGATGAAGTTAAGAAACTGGAAATCAAGAGACTAAAGATCGGTTATTTCGAAGACGATGGCCGAACGCCGGTCACGCCGGAAACCCGCGCTGCCGTACGCACGGCGGTGGAAGGGTTGCGCGGCGCGGGATTTCAAGTCGATCCCTTCCAGCCGGAAGGACTCGAAGAAGCGCGGCAACTGTGGCACAAGTTTTTCGTGGTTGCCGGCGGAATGTTGCTACGTCCGATGTTCAAAGACGCGGACGCGGATCTTAGTCCGATCCTCAAGCAGTTTCTAGAATGGTCCGCGCCGGCGCACACTGGACCGACCCTGCTTGATGCCTGGATCCAGCGTGATCTGCTCCGCCCGCGGTTCTTCGCGCAGATGCAGCAATATCCCATCCTGTTGTGCCCGGCGGCGGCGATCCCAGCTTTCCGGCACGGGGAGCGCCGTTGGCAGGTTGAAGGCAAAACAGTCCACTATCTCGACGCTTGGAGCTATACGGAATTCTTCAACCTGTTGGGCAATCCTGCTGCGGTGGTTCCCGTTGGCCGTTCGTCAGAAGGCCTTCCAATCGGCGTGCAGATCGTCGGGCGGCCGTGGGAGGAAGAGGAGGTACTCTTCGCCGCCGCCGCGCTCGAAAAGGAATGCGGTGCGTGGAGGATCCCACCGAACGCTACAGCCCCTTGATCTCGAATCGGATGTTTGCACGATTCCCTCCCGCGCACTGCAGAGCGAACGGGTGCTCACCTTCGGCCTGGGCACGCAAGCGAAAGCCGACACCGTTGAGACCCAATCGCCAGCGGCCAGGTGGAATAAGTTCTCGAACGTGAATGCTGGACAAACCGTTACGATCNNGCCCAGCGATTTACCCTGTGTTCCCTGTGCCCTCTGTGGTTAAATCTTTGGATCAGATGATTCCCCGAATTTCAGTTGCTCTCGCTGGCATAGTCCTGGCCGCATTTGGCCTGTTTCGAACCCCACCTCAAACCCAGCCGAAAGCGAATCCAGCGGAGGCCTCGCGCCTGAACAATCTCGGCGCCGCCTACATGAACCAGCAGCTTTTCGAAAAAGGACTCAAGGCCTTCGAGCAGGCGTCCGAGCTCGATCCTAAGCTCACGATTGCACGCCTGAATGAAGGCATCGCATTCCTGAACCTGCAGAAGATCGACGAAGCCCGGGCCGCGCTCGAAAACGAAATCAAGCAGGACCCCAAAGATCCATACGCGTGGTNNGATGCGAACGACGCCGACACATGGTATTTCCTGGGTACCGCCTATGTGCAAGCCAAACAATTTCCGCCGGCTATCGAGGCCTTTCAGCACGCGCTGCGACTCAATCCGCGGCATGCCTCCGCGGAGTTTGGACTGTCGCGCGCCTATCAGCAGTCCGCCGATCTCGACCACGCCCGCGAGCATCTGAAGAAATTCCAATACATCACACAGAACAAAATCGGCGCGCCCATGAGCCTGGCCTACGGCGAGCAGGGACAGTACTCACGAGCAGTCGAGTCACCTTCGACAGGGTTGAAAGCGCCCGCGCCGATCCAGGTGCGCTTTTTGGATGTGACGGCGCGCGCCGGACTCAGCGGTGTTGCTCTCGAGGCACACCTCAGCGGTCGGGAGCCCGATCCCAAGGATTGGATTGAATCT
>PMHI01000345.1:4272-17357 GCA_003156615.1 Acidobacteriaceae bacterium
CTTACATGGAATTGGGTGTACGGCGGGGGACTACGACAACGACGGCGCCTCCGATCTGGCTGTCAGTTTCGACGGCCGGATCATGCTACTGCACAACGAAAAGAACGGCACCTTCAAAGACGTGGCGGCGGCGGCCGGGGTTAAGAGCTCCGACGCCAACCTCGGTCTTACCTTCGTCGATTACGATCACGATGGTGATCTGGATCTGTATGCCACGCGCTATGCGGCCCAAGAGTCCAGCGGCTTCATGGGAAACGGAGCGATGTGGCGCAACAACGGCAACGGTTCATTTACGGAGGTCACGGAATCAGTTGGCGTGGGAGATCGCGGTCCCTCCAACCGCGCAATGGGGGCCATCGGCACGGACTATAACAACGACCGCGCGGTTGACCTCGTGGTAACCGACGCCG
The DNA here is from genome assembly GCA_003156615.1 of Acidobacteriaceae bacterium. The sequence continues at coordinate 4,683 of PMHI01000345.1, forward strand.
GACCTACCATCTATCAGAACCCGCGCGAAGGCAAGTTTCTAGCGCGAAAGCCTTGGTCTGCGCCAATGCCTGCTCAAACCGTGGGCGTCGCCGTTCTTGATTTCGATCACGACGGCTGGATGGACTTGGCTTTCACACACAGGGGAGCGCCGGGCATCACGCTGTGGCGCAACAACCGTGGCAAGAGCTTCGACCGTGTTCCGCTGCCAGAAACCAACTGGGTTCACGCATTCGGCGTTGCCGCCGTCGACTACGACAACGATGGCTGGGTTGATCTGGTCGCCGTCGGCGAAACCAAAGAGGGCAAGGGTGAGGTGCGGCTGTTCCGCAATCTCGGGGCAGACGGCTTCAAGGACGTCACCGCCGACGTTGGTCTCGACAAGATTCAACTCAAAGAGCCGCGCGCCATCATTACCGGCGATTACGATGGCGACGGTGCGACTGACCTGCTGATCACCCAGAATCATGGTCCTGCCGTGCTGCTGCGCAACGAAGGCGGCAATCAGAATCACTGGCTGCGCCTGTCGCTGAAGGGATTGGCCGACAACAAGAGCGCCATCGGCGCCAAAGTCGAGGTGTTCGCGGGCGGAAACCGGCAGAAGTTTGAGATCGCCGGATCGTCGGGATACCTGGGGCAGAACTCCACCGACATCGTGGTTGGACTCGGCGATGCGAAAGAGGCTGACATCGTTCGCATGCTGTGGCCCACCGGCGTCTTGCAAGATGAAATAAATGTTGCGGGCGACCGGCAGCAGAACTTCACCGAGATCGACCGCCGCGGCAGTTCCTGCCCTACGCTGTTTGTCTGGAATGGCGAGCGCTACGAACTGGTCGCCGACATGCTGGGTGCGGGCGTGGTCGGCCACTGGGTTGGGCCCGGCCAGCGGGATATTCCGCGTCCGGTCGAATACATCAAGATCGATCGCGACGCCGTTCGCGAGAAAGATGGCAAGCTCAGCTTCCGCTTTATGGAGCCGCTGGAGGAGGCCGTCTATCTGGACCAGGTGCGCGTGCTGGCGATCGATCATCCGGCCGATCTCGAAGTCTATCCGAATGAGTACTTCGCGTCGAACCCGCCTTACCCAGAGTTCAAGGTGGTGGTGAGCCGCGACGCGCGTCCGCCCGCGGGCGCTTGGGATGAGCACGGCCACAGTGTGCTGCCCGATCTGCTGGCGCATCGCTACTTTGGCGATTTTGGGTTGACCCAGTTCCAGGGCTTTGCCAAGCCGCATAGCCTGGTGCTCGATCTGGGCGAGGCTTACCGCGGCGGCCCGCTGTGGCTGCTGCTGCATGGCGAGGTCGAATATTTTTCGGCGAACAGCATGTACGCGGCGTCGCAGGCCGGCGTGGAGGCGATCTCTCCTTATGTGGAAGCGCTCGGTGAGAACGGCAAGTGGGTGCGCGTGATCGAGGACATGGGCTTCCCGGCTGGCGGGCCGCGCACCATGACTGCCGATCTCACGGGCAAGCTGCCAAGGGGAACGCAGAAGATTCGCGTCACCACCAATCTGCAGATTTATTGGGATAGCATTCTAGTGAACCGGACGCCGCAAGATTCTAAAGACGACGCCCGCAGTGTGCGACTGATGTCGATTCCGCTCGTTCGCGCCGATCTTGGCTTCCACGGATTCCCGCTGAAGATCGAAGGCACGCCGCCGGGGAATGTGCAGTATCTCTACGAAAAGGTGAGTGCAACCGGGCCGTACACGCGTCCCGCGGGAACCTACACGCGCTATGGTGATGTGTTGCCGCTGCTGACCGCGCAGGACGATCAGCTTGTCGTATTCGGCTCGGGCGACGAGGTACGCCTCGACTTTGATCCGTCGCAATTGCCTGCGCCGCCCCCGGGCTGGGTGCGCGAATATTTCTTCGCGGCCTATGGCTATGAGAAAGACATGGATTTCTACGCCGCGGAAGGCAACTTCGTAGCGCCTCTGCCATTCCTCAGGATGGGCGACTATCCGTATCCGCCGGGCACTTCGTTCCCGCTCGACGACGCGCACGTGAACTATCTTCTCGAATACAACACGCGGCATATGTCAGGCAACGAGCAGCGCGGTTATTGGTTCGACTACGCTTCCAAGTGAATTCCGCTGCGATGTTCTTACGGAATCGTTTTAATATTGACATTTTGAGTCCTCCATAATCCAATAGGCGGACTCATGGAAACTACTTCGACTGTCCCCGTGTCCGCGCCGCGCTTGCGGCGCACACTCACGCTTGGGGATCTCATCCTTTACGGGATCATCGTCATTCAGCCCACGGCACCCATGCCGGCTTACGGAGTTTTCAGCAACGCTGGCCAGGGGCACGTGGTCACCTCCATCCTGATCGCTATGGTTGCCATGGTTTTCACGGCGATGAGCTATGGGCGAATGGCGCGGGTGTATCCGAGCGCCGGTTCGGCCTATACCTATGTGGGGCGGGAGCTGCATCCCTCGCTCGGCTACGTCACCGGGTGGAGCATGACCATGGATTACATCCTCAATCCGCTGATCTGCACCATCTGGTCGGCCAAGGCGATGGCCGATCTGCTGGGTGGAACGCGGTATCAGATTCCTTATCCCGGCCTGCTGTGGCCGCTGTTTTTTGCCGGCTTGTTCACTGCGCTGAACCTGCGCGGGGTGCAGACTTCCGCCCGCATCAATAAGACTCTGTGCGCGATTATGGGCGCCGTCATCGTGGCGTTCTTCTGGTACACCATCCGCTACATCTTTCATCTGCCTCAGTATCCAGAGGCGTATTTTCTGCGTCCGTTCTACAACCCGGAAACATTCACGATCAACCGGGTGTTCCACGGTACGTCCGTGGCCGTGCTCACCTATATTGGATTCGATGGCATCTCGACGCTGTCGGAAGAAGTGGAGAATCCCAAGCGCAACATTTTTCTGGCTACCGTGCTGGTCTGTGTAATCACGGGATTTCTGGCTGCGGCCGAGGTCTACGGCGCGCAGTTACTGAGCCTCCAGCATTTCGGTAAAGACTTCGGTGTCTTCTCGCAATTTGGAGATGAGAACGTATTCAGCCACGTCGCTGGAATCGCAGGCGGTGTTCTCATGACCAAGGCGATCAGCATCACGCTGCTGATTGCGACCGTCGGCTCCGGTATGGGGTCGCAACTGGGTGCGGCGCGTTTGCTCTATGGCATGGGACGCAGCAATGCGATTCCTAAGAAGTTCTTTGGAGCGATCCATCCGAGGACGCGGATTCCCGCCAACAACGTGGTGTTCGTGGGAGTGATTGCGCTGATTGGAGCCTTCCTGATCAGCTACGACAATGGGGCGGAGCTGCTGAACTTCGGCGCGCTGATCGCATTTATGGGGGTTAATCTGGCGTCGCTGACTCACTACTACATCCGGGGTGCGGATCGTACTTTGGGGCAATTGATTCCGCCGCTGTTTGGTTTCTTTATTTGCCTGTTCATCTGGATTCATCTGTCGAATCTGGCGTTGATTGTGGGTTCGATCTGGATGGGCGTCGGCATCGCCTACGGGGTGTGGAAGACCCGCGGCTTCCAGGGGAATCTGGTGAATTTCGATGTGCCGCCAGAAGAGTAGCGTGCACGGATATTTTCGAAGGAGGAGTGGATGCTAGGCTCTATCGACATTGTTGCTTTCGTTCCTACCAAAGACACGGAGAAGGCGAGAGCTTTTTATGAAGGCGTGTTGGGGCTGCGTTTTGTGAAGGATGATGGATTTGCGCTCGTGCTCGATGCCAACGGAATCATGGTGCGGGTGGCGAAGGCACAATTCACCCCTGCTCCGTTCACAATTCTGGGGTGGCAGGTGAGCGACATTAAGAAAATGGTGACGGGACTGCAGGGCAAAGGCGTGCAGTTCGAGAGGTTTGGGTTTTTCGAGCAGGACGAGCTTGGAATCTGGACCGCGCCGACTGGAGACATGGTGGCGTGGTTCAAGGATCCCGACGGGAATGTTTTGTCGGTGTCACAGCATGGGTGACGGCATTGGGTAATCGGGTAATTTGTTAATTGGTTTAAGGTTGAACCGCGTACCTGCCAGATCCGGATGTCGCCGGGTTTCAACCTTCCCAATTAACAAATTACCCAATTTCCGTTCCATCGAAGAGTGTTTGGAATGCCTTACCACCTCTTTCCACTTTCTTGACCCTGCGTAATTGATGTCGAAGTCCAGAGTACCGAGAGATGTGCCGACATATAGATATTTCCCAGAGGGATCGGCCGCGAGCGTCGTAATGTTCGAACCGAAAGGAGAACCAGGAATCGCTGTAAGCGCCCCGCTACTGGGGCTAATGCTGTAGCCGGAAATACTGCCGTTCGTCCAGTTCGCCGCGTACAGAAAATTGTTGGTTGAGGTGAGGGTGGTGGGCTGATCTCCAGCTGAGAAAGGGGAACCTGGCACGGGGGAAAGGGCACCGGTCACGCTATCGATGGAGAACGCTGCGATCTGGTTAGCAGCGGTGAGGGCCGCGTAAACGAAACTACCGGAATCCACAATACCGAATGGCTCACTGTTGGCAACAGTTTGGCCAGGGATAGCAAAAGGCGACCCTGACACTGGAGTCAGCACTCCAGTGGAGTCGGTCGTGAAAGCTAAAATGCCGCCGGGAGGATCGTCGTCGGAGGCAAAGAGAAATTTGCCTGAGGGATCGACCACCAACTGATAGTTCAATCCAGAAGCAAAAGGCGAGCCGGGAATGGAGGTCGGAACGCCGGTCACGCTGTCTACGCTAAACGCGTCAATGCTGCCGGCGACGTCCGCGGCATAGAGGAACTGGCTATTCGGCGCCGTCGCCAGACCCTGAATCGAGGCGTTAGATGGAAATGAGAAGGGTGATCCCGCAATCGGGGTGAGTGTGCCGTTGGTTTGGCCGATGGAATAGCCAAAAATCTGGAGGCCGGCTGAAGCGTAGAGAAACTGTGCATTCGGCGCTGCGGCAACGCTGCTTCCGAAGAAAGGAACGGTTTCAATGGAGATCGAGCTCAGTCCTCCCGTGTTGGGATTGATCGTCGCGGTCATTGACGTGTTGAGTAATACGGCGGCGGGAAAGCCATACAAGATCTCGGGACCCATCCCCGGCTTCGTGCAACTGCTACCGCTACTGGCATTGCAGACCACAGTTCCGCTTGAACCGCTTGAACCGCACCCGGCCAGTGGCAGCATGAGGATGAGCGGGAGGATGAACCCTGAGACACCTCGAAGAGTGCTTGTCGTCACGCCTAGCCTGCCGAGTTATTGATCTATTGCCCCACTTTAACCGGAATCTCCTGGTGTGGCTTCAAGAACGCCACCGATCCTACACACACCGTCTGTTCGCGACATCGTAAAACAATCTTCGTCCGGTCCGAGTGAGTGGTCCAAGAAATCTCCTCCATCGGTACACCGAGCTCGATTTAGGGCGCGCTGGCTCGCCTGTCATTCTCCATGCCCTCTTTGTATTTGCGCGCCATGGGGAGATTGAACACCGGTCGATTGGTTTATAATGAGTGATTCCGCCGCATACTTCCGGAGTGAAAAGAAGATGATTCGATTTCTGCAAACTGAAGGACCGTTCAAGAAAATTGTGCTCAGCGGGTTGCTGCTGCTGATTTGCGCGGCCATGGCGATCACCCTGATCCCTGGGGGTTTGGGCAGTGACCTGATGGGCACGCCCGGCAGGGGAATTATTGCCAAGGTCAGTGGCCAGGACATTACCGTGGAGCAAGTTCGCGAGACGGCGCGAGAGATGGCGGAACAACAGGCGCAGCAATACGGCAAGAACGCGTCCATGCTGTTGCCTTTTCTGATCCAACAGGATACTCAGCGGGCGGTCGATCAATTAATCGGCCGGGAGGCGTTGCTGAGCATAGCGCAGCACCTGGGGTTCAAGGCCACTCCGGAAGAGGTGAAGGACGAACTGCAGCACGGCCACTATGCCTCGATCTTCTTCCCGGGGGGAACCTTCATCGGCGAGGCCGAGTATCAAGGGTTGCTGCAGCAGCACAACCTTACGCCTGCGACGTTCGAAGAGAACGTGCGCAAGGAAATTCTGATCGGCAAGGTGCAGGCGCTGATTACCAGCAGCGCGTCGGTGAGCGATGCGGCCATCCGGCAGGAGTTTACCAAAGAGAATACGAAGGTGAAGTTTGAGTATGCCGTCCTGAACCAGGACGACATCAAGAAAGGGCTGCATCCGACGACGGAGGAACTCAAGGCTTATTACGACAGCCACCAGAAGAGTTACGCGAATTCCATTCCCGAGAAGCGCAAAATCAAGTACCTGGTGCTGGACACGGGGAAAATTCAGAGCGGAGTGCAGGTCACGCACGACGACTTGCAGGCTTATTACAATCAGCATCGCGATCAGTATCGCTCGGCCGAGCAGGTGAAGGTCAGCCACATTCTGATCAAGACGCCGCTCGCCGGGCCCGATGGCAAAGTAGACGAGAAAGGCGTGGCCGAGGCCCAGCGGCGCGCGGAGGATTTGCTCAAGCAACTCAAGGCCGGAGCAAAATTTGAGGACTTGGCCAAGAAGTACTCCGAAGATCCAGGCAGCGCCAAAGAGGGCGGATCTTTGGGATTTATCGGGAAGGGGCGGACGGTTCCGGAGTTTGAGAAGGCCGCGTTTTCGCTGCCCAAGGGGCAGATCAGCGACCTGGTGAAGAGCAGTTACGGCTTCCACATTATCCGCGTGGATGACAAGCAGGATGCGCACATGAAGACGCTCGACGAGGTGAAAAGCGAGATCGAGCCCATCCTGAAACAGCAGAAGACGCAGGAGATCGCGCAAAAGCAGGGGGAAGAATTGCTGCAGCAGGCAAAGACGCAGGGGTTGGAGGCTGCCGCGGCGGCGAAGGGCCTCTCCGTGGTTACTTCAGACTTCTTCAGCCGCAAGGATTTGGTGCCGGGATTGGGCTCTGTGCCGCAACTCATGGACGCAGTCTTCACAGCGTCGGAAAAGTCGCCGCCGGAGATGGCTTCGACGTCGCAGGGCTTCGCGGTGTTCCAACTGCTGGCGGTGCAGCCGCCGTCGACACCCACGTTCGAGGAGATTCGCGCTCGAGTGGAAGCGGAATTCGAGAACGAGCGGTCGAGCACTCTCCTGACGCAGAAGACGCAGGAGCTTTCCGACCGCGCCAAGACCGAACATGATCTGAAGAAAGCCGCAAAAGAGCTGGGCGCGACGCTGAAGACAAGCGACTTCGTCTTACCCGACGGTCAGGTTCCGGATATCGGCTCCATGAGCGGACAGGCCTCGGTTGCATTCAGCATGAAGCCGGGAGACATCAGCGGGCCGATCGAGAGCGCAGGCAACGGGGCTGTGCTTTCATTACTCGAAGTGCAGTCTCCTACGGACGCGGACTTTGCCGCTAAGCGCGACCAGATTCAAGAGCAATTGCTGCAGGGCCAGCGGCAGGAACTTTTCGGGCTGTTTGTGAACAACGTGCGCGATCAGATGGAGAAGTCGGGCAAGATCAAGATCAACCAGGAAGAATTAAAGGCGCTGACCCGAGCAGAAAGCGAAGCCGGAATTTAGACCAGTTTCGCGGCGCAGGCAAGACCCTTCGCTCAGGACGACAAGTCTCGAGGATCGGATGCAGGTAGGTTTAGGCAAATCTAAGGGATATAGGTATTGACCGAGTTGCATGCCGTTTCCGCGCGCCGCCGGCATTTTGTTGCATCCCACGTCGTTGCCTTCGCGCGGCGGCGTCGGTGATTTTGGTCCGGCCGCTTACCAATTCGTCGACTCTCTCGCCTCGGCCCGCCAGGGACTCTGGCAGGTTCTGCCGCTGGGGCCGCTGGGTTATGGCAATTCGCCTTACTCTTCCATCTCAGCATTTGCCGGCAATCCGCTCCTGATTAGTCTGGAACGGTTGGCCAGCCACGGTTGGATCGATGCCGCCAAGCTTTCCGGACTTGCTTCCGCAACTTCCTCGACAGACTCTTCCGACTGTGGTGCGGTGGAGTACGATCGGGTCTTTGCCGCGAAGGTGCCGCTGCTGTTTGAGGCCGGGCGCAGGTTTGTTACCTCAGCTTCGGGAGGCGCACGGCAACGCTTTGAGCAGTTCTGCTCAGAGAACGCGTGGTGGCTCCACGAGTTCGTTTTGTTTGATGCCCTGCGCGCCAAGCACAAGCTGGCAAGCTGGAATGAATGGCCGGCAGAATTGGCCCATCGTGAACCGCGCGCCCTCGAGCGGGCGCGGGAGGACCTCGCGATCGACCTGAAGATCCGCAGCGCCTTGCAGTTTGCCTTCTACGAACAGTGGCAGGCGTTGCGGCGGTATTGCTCGCAGCGCTCGATTCGCATCGTGGGCGACGTCGCCATCTTCGTGAACTACGATAGCGCCGACGTGTGGATGCACCGCGAACTCTTCCGGCTGAATGAGGATCTCGAGCCTGAAGTGGTCTCCGGCGTGCCGCCTGATTCCTTCAGCAAGACGGGACAGCGCTGGGGCAATCCTCTTTACCGCTGGGATGTGATGAAGGCGCAAGGCTATGAGTGGTGGGTGCAGCGGTTGCGCTGGGCGACCGAGCATTGCGACTACATCCGGCTCGATCATTTTCGCGGGTTCGACCAGTTCTGGGAGATTCCCGCGGCCGATTCCACCGCGATTCATGGCCGCTGGGTGGATGGTCCGCGAGACGACCTGTTTCACAAACTGCGCGATGCTCTTGGGGGCTTGCCATTCTTCGCGGAAGATCTCGGCTACATCACGCCGGAAGTGAACGCGCTGCGCGAGAGGCTGAAGATTCCAGGAATGGCCGTGATGCAGTTCGGCTTTGGCGATGCGGGCGCGCGCATGTATTTGCCACATCGCTCTGCTGGCAAGGTCATTTATACGGGAACGCACGACAATGACACGACGTTGGGTTGGTTCCACTCCGGAGCCGCCGAGCATGAGCGCCGCAGCGCGGAGGCCTTTCTCGGCCGCTGCGACGATGGGATTCATTGGGCGTTCATCCGGGCGGTGCAGACCTCGCCGGCCGAGTTTGCCTTGATCCCGCTGCAGGATGTGCTGGGCCTGGGTAGTGAGGCTCGCATGAACACGCCGAGCCTCGAGGGCGGGAATTGGAAGTGGCGTTTTGCTCCGGGGCAGTTTACGGCTGAATTGGCCGCCAAGCTTGCGCATCTCGCCGAACTAACGGACCGTCTGCCGCAGTCCTTTCCCGTCCTGGCCGACGAAAACTTCGCGGCTTGAGACGGCCCGCCCCCGCTCATTGTGAATGGAGGGTTACAGGGCTGCGGAAACTTTGCGGCTTGGCCCAGATCGTGTATAGAAGTTAGGGAGAGTTTTCTTGGCGAGCGAACCCATTGTCGAAGCGCGGGCGATTGAGAAGTCGTATCCCCAGCCCGACGGAACCCGCATTCAGGTGGTGGGGCTGACGGACTTCAACATCGAGCCGGGGAAAATCATAGTTCTGCTGGGCGTCTCCGGTTGCGGCAAGTCCACACTGCTGCGCATTCTGAGCGGTCTGGCGCAACCTTCGTCGGGGGCGCTGTTCTGGCACGGCAAGCCGCTGAACGGTCAAGCGCCCAACGTGGCGATCGTCTTCCAGAGCTTCGCGCTGTTTCCCTGGCTTACCGTGCTCGAGAATGTCGAGGCCCCGCTCGAAGCGCGGGGCGTGGCTGCCGTGGAGCGGCGCAAACGTGCGCTGCGCATGCTGGATACGGTGGGTCTCGACGGTTTCGAGACGGCGTATCCCAAGGAACTTTCCGGCGGCATGAAGCAGCGCGTAGGCTTTGCTCGCGCGCTGGTCGTGGAACCGGAAGTGCTCTTTATGGACGAGCCGTTCTCCGCGCTCGACGTACTCACGGCGGAAAACCTGCGCGGCGAACTGCTGGAGCTCTGGCTCAGTAAGAAGATGCCTACCAGCGCCATGTTCATCGTCACGCATAACATCGAGGAAGCGGTGATCCTGGCGGACCGCATCGTGGTGCTGGGCAGAAACCCGGCGCGCATCCGCTCGGATTTCAATGTGCGTCTTTCGCATCCCCGCGACCGCAAGTCTGAGCGTTTTGTGGAACTGGTGGACTACATCTACAAAGTGATGACCGAACCGGACGTCGAACATGCGCTGCCCGATCCGGAGAGTACGGGGGAAATCGTGGTGCCGCCTGGAGGCTTGAAGAAGGGGCGGGCGCCGGTGCGGACGAGCAAATACCAAATACTGCCGCACGCCCGCGTGGGCGGAATCGCCGGCCTGGTCGAACTGCTGCACGATCGCGGCGGCCGCGAAGACCTCTTTCGCCTCAGCGAAGAACTGGTGATGGATGTCGAGGACCTGTTGCCCATCCTCGAGAGCTGCCAGTTGCTGGGATTCGCCTGGTTGAAGGAGGGCGATGTGCAACTCTCGAAGCAAGGATCGGAGTTCGCCGATGCCGACATTCAGACGCGCAAAGTGTTGTTCCGGCAGGCGGCGCTCGAGCACGTCACCATCCTGAAGCAGATCGACAGTATTCTGAAGCGGAAGTCGGACCACTCCATCGCCGACGAATTCTTTCGCGATATTCTCGACGATCACTTCTCCGACGATGAAGTGCAGCGGCAGTTCGACACCGCCATGAACTGGGGCCGCTACGCTGAGATTTTCGACTATGACCGTGAAAGCGGCCGGCTGGTTCAAACCGAGGCAGCGCAAAACGAGGCCGCACCAAACGAAGCAGCAGCCGTAGAAGCGACGCCCGTGGAGCCGACGCCAGTGCGACACCCAGTAGAAGACCGGAATTCAACACCCACGCCGAAGGCCTGACCGAGGGTTCGAGATCCTTCGCCGCGCAGCAACGCTTGCCCAGGATGACAAACTGAGGGGATCAACCGTGGCATGAAAAAAAGGATTACCCTGCGAGGATTCTCGGCGTATCGCCTGTGGTCGCAACTGCCGAGCATCGAAGTTTCGCGCCTGCCCGATGTCATCATGTTCGCCGCAGGGATTGCGATCTTTTATGGGGTGGCGAGCGTGGGCCGCTCCTGGTTTGGCCCCTTCACGCCAACGGTCGAGATTTCGCGCAGCGTGCGGGCGCTGCCGGCCTATGCGGGGTATTCGCTGTTGCGCATCACCATCGCTTACGGCTTGAGCCTGGGTTTCGCGCTGGTGTACGGCTATGTGGCGGCCTATAACGCGCGCGCCGAACGCTTTATGATTCCGCTGCTGGACGTGCTGCAGTCCATCCCTGTGCTCAGCTTTCTTCCCCCCGTGATGCTGGCCATGGTGGCGCTTTTCCCCAGCCGGCAACTCGGCGTGGAGATGGGGACCATCCTTCTCATCTTCACCAGCCAGGTATGGAACATGACGTTCAGCTTTTACGGCTCGCTGAAGGGCATTCCGAACGAGATGCGGGAAGCCGCAACGATCTACCGTTTTAGCTCGTGGCAGCGCTTCACGCAAATGGAGTTGCCTTCTTCGGCTATCGGCTTGGTGTGGAACTCGATGATGTCGGTAGCGGGAGGATGGTTCGCCCTGATGGTGTGTGAAATGTTCGTGCTGGGACAGCGCGATTTTCGTCTGCCCGGACTGGGCTCCTATCTGCAGACTGCGGCCAGCGCGGGCGACACGGTTTCGATCTTCTGGGGCATTGCCACGATGGTTCTGCTGATTGTGCTGCTCGATCAGTTCGTGTGGCGGCCGGTGATTGCGTGGGCGGAGAAGTTCAAAGTTGAGCAGGTGGAAAGCACCGAGGCGCCGCGATCGTGGGTGCTCAACCTGGTGGAGCATTCCGGTGGTCTGGCCAGGATTCGGCAGAAAACGCTGCGGCCGTTGGGAGAGCGTCTACTTCTGTATTTTGCCCGGAAGCACACGGAAGAAAGTCCAGCGGCTCGGGCGGTTCCATGGCGGGACTGGCTGGTGCGCGCCCTGGCGGTGTTGGCACTGATTAGCATTGGCTACGGCGTGGTTCGCGTCGCACTCATTCTCGGCGGACTGCAGAAGGCGGAATTGCATGAGACAGCCCGCGGCCTGGGTGCGACGTTTTTGCGCGTGAATCTTGCCTTGCTGCTCGGCGCTCTGTGGACGATTCCGGCCGGAGTGGCGATCGGCCTCAATCCTCGACTGGCCCGCATCGCGCAACCGCTGGCGCAGATTGCAGCTTCGGTGCCGGCGACGGCGTTGCTGCCCGTGATTCTGCTGGTGCTCATTCGCTTGGGAGGAGGACTGGGGCTGGCATCGATTGTGGTATTGCTGCTGGGTACACAGTGGTATGTGTTGTTCAACGTGATCGCGGGCGCGATGGCGATTCCTACCGATCTGAAGGAATGCTGTTCTGTCTTTCGGTTGACCGGCGTCGCGCGCTGGAAGAAGCTAATTCTGCCGGGGATTTTCCCTTATCTCGTGACAGGACTGGTGACGGCCTCTGGCGGAGCGTGGAATGCCAGCATCGTGGCCGAGTATTTTCATTTCAAAGGACAGACTTACACAACAACAGGGTTGGGCGCGACCATCAGCCTGGCCACCGACCGCGGCGATTTCCACCTGCTGCTGGCTGCGACCATCATGATGGCGGCCACCGTGGTGACGGTCAATCGGCTGGTCTGGCGCAGACTCTACGGGCTCGCGGAAACGCGCTTCCGGCTGGAAACCTGAAGAAAGAGGTGGTCCGTGGCCGGTAATCAGTGGCCACTGTCGAAGGTAAGACGAACCATAGTTTGCATTGCGAACGACTGACCACTGGATACTCACCACTGCTTTGTTACTTGGTTACCTTCTAGTTTCCCATCGATCG
>PMHI01000340.1 GCA_003156615.1 Acidobacteriaceae bacterium
ACCGTGGCATCGCTCAACCCATTGCCCAATCATGGGCGCCATCGCGGTCCTAACCCGGCTGTCGTTGGTGGATCGGCAAACCCGGCCAGCAGCAATACTGGGGCGCTCAACGGAACCCGTATGAACCGCAGGCCTTAAGGAACTCACTCGAATGATTCGCACTCGCACATCGCGCCTCGCCCGCTTCATCGCGATCTCTGCATTGCTACTCACGGGAGGTTGCGCCGTGGGGCCGCGGTTCAAGAAACCCGCTGCTCCCGATGTCAGCGGTTATACCCCCGCTCCAATTTCGACCACCAGCAGCACGAGCAACGTGGGCGGCGGAGAGGCCCAACACTTGGTTGAAGGGCACGACATTCCCGGGGAGTGGTGGACCTTGTTTCACTCGCAGCCGCTCAACGATTTGATNNGGCGGTTTTTCGGCGACTCGGGCGAAGTCATCGGCTGATCTTTCACCGGTAACCAACACCAGTGCCTTGGATTACAGCCTCTACACACCCGAGGTCAGTGTCTCGTTTGTGCCGGACGTTTTCGGTCTGAACCGGCGAACCGTGGAGTCGTTCGAGGCGCAGGAACAGCAGGCGCGTTTTGCCCTGGCCGCGACGCATATTACGTTGAGCGCCAACGTCGCCACCGGAGCCATTCAAGAGGCCTCACTGCGGGGGCAGATTGATGCGACCCGTGAACTTATCGACATCAGCACCAAGATGCTCCAGATTTTGCGGCAGCAGTATGCGAGGGGATATGCCGACCAACTCGACGTGGCGGCACAGGAATCGCAGCTCGCGCAAGTCGCCGCTACCTTGCCTCCGCTACTGAAGCAGTTGGCGCAACAACGGGATCTGCTGGCTGTGCTGGCGGGCGGGTTCCCCAACCAGGATTTGCCCGAAAAGTTTGAGCTGTCGGGTTTGCAACTCCCGCAGGAACTGCCGTTAAGCCTGCCTTCGCAACTCGTAGCGCAACGTCCGGACGTGCGGCAGGCCGAAGAGAACCTGCATTCAGCCTGCGCCCAGATCGGAATTGCGCGTGCGAACCGCCTCCCGAGCTTTGCCCTGACTGCCGATGCTGGGAGCATGGCAGTGGTCCTCGGCCGGTTGTTCTCGGGAAGCAATGGCTTTTGGGATGTAACCGCAGGCGTCACCCAGCCCATCTTTGACGGCGGTACGCTCATGCATCGGGAGCGCGCCGCGAGAGCCGCTTATACCGAGGCCGACGAACAATATCNNCAGAATGTCGCGGACACGCTGAATGCGCTCGAACAGGATGCCGACGCCTTGAAGGCGGCAGCAGCCGCAAGAGATGCGGCCAGCGTCACCCTGAACCTGACGAAGAAACAGCTTGATGCGGGCTACGCCAACTACCTGGCGCTCTTAAGCGCAGAGCAAACCTATCAGCAAGCACTGATGAACCTTGTGCAAGCTCAATCGAATCGTTATGCCGACACTGCAGCGTTGTTTCAGGCTCTGGGTGGCGGATGGTGGAACCGGGCCGACATTCCTAAGAGTTAACGAACACTCAATAAGCTGCGCTGCTCCGCATCGAACGCACCTCTCATCTGCTGTATGGGTCGCTGCTTTGCTGACTCTTGCGGCACGGGTCATGGCCAGAGTTTCATTCCCCGCTTTCTGTGCGGTGCCCGAGTACGTCTTCCGGGTGATAACGGGCATCTGGCGGAGCCGATGTGCGCCGATCATCTGTGTGCCGATCATCGGCGCTGTTCTTTTTCTACTTCTATCTCGGCAGCGAAACGACGCGGAGCGGCGCCTACGATTGGATGGGCAAATCGCAGTATGTTTCCAAAACGGTCAAAGCCAGATTCAGAAGTTCATTTCCCACTACATAACCGCATTGCAAAAGACTTCTCCGACGTGCAGAGCTCTCTCAAAAGCGGACCATATGGACCTCTGAGACCTATTCGCACTCCGGCGAAATCGTTATAACGGTTTTGTAGTCGTCATCCAGTGGATCCTGAGCCATCCCCTACTGGGTCGAGTACCGACCAGCGGGTTCGCAGCCAGCCGAGCCCAGCACACGATTCTTGGAGGAATGAGTGACCTTCCGTATTAGACTTTTTGTAATTTCCCTTCTCGTCCTTTTTGTCGCGATGTTCGCTTTCGCAAACGACATCTATATAGCGCAAAATTCAGCCGGCGGCAACACAGGCGCCGATTGCGCCGACGCCCGTTCGGTTTCCTGGTTCAATAGCTCCTCGAATTGGGGATCAGGCGCCGCACAGATCGGGCCGGGAACTAATGTTCATCTGTGCAGCGGAACCTATACAGGAAGCGGGGGCGCGCCCGGCTATCTGACTTTTCAACGCAGCGGTAGCAGTGGCAAGCCGATCACACTCATCGCAGATCAAGGCCCGGTCACCATCACTTCGACCAGCTGGTCCGGTCCAGTCATCAATCTCGCCGGCAACAGTTACGTCACGGTAAATGGGACGTCGTCGAAAGACACGGCAAATGGAACGTCGGCAAACAACCTGACGATCGAGGCCACACTGAATGGCACTTCCGGCGGCAAGTGCTCTGGAGGAAGCTGCACTTCGCAGACCGATGGTGGCATCTGCGTCAATAACGGCTCACCGAATGGCAACTCCTCGAACGTCACCATCACGAACGTCACCTGCCAGAATCTCTATGTGATATCCAGCCCGGCGGACAATGGCGGAGAAAACACGTCCTGCTTTGACATCTGGAACGCGGACAATGGCGTCGTTCGGAACAACGTGTGCACCTATGCCAAATGGATTCGGTTTTCCTACGCCGTCGGAAGCACATACGCAAACCCTGTGCTAACGTACTCCGGCAATAACCTGTCCAACATGGACCATCCGTTATTCATTACGGCCAGCGATACCTCCGGGGTAGCCGTAGCGTCTGGCTTCTACATCTACGGCAATACCTACGGTTCTATGGCGGCGTGGGACAACAACGGTGACAATAACCATCATGACTGGATCGCCCATATCAGTGCGAACGGAAGCGCATCGAGTCTGACCGACTTCTATATCTACAACAACACAGCTGCGGGCGACGTAGGCGCGAACGCCAATGCCGCAATATTCACCGCCAATGACGGTGGCGGCATACTTTCGAACATTAACGTCTTCAATAATCTGGCGGTAAATACTTCGACGAATCACTGCTTTGCCAACGGTTTCATCACATGGTCTAACGGCGGCTCCATGCGCGCGGTTAACAATACTTTCGTGAGCCACACGCCGTACAACGGCTGCACCAACAACGGCGAGAAGGTTCCGGGGGACGACGCAGTCGTTTACGAAGGAGGCAGCACCGGGTTGATGTTCGAAAACAACATTGTCCAGGGGATGGCCCATAACGCGATTTACACTGATGGCAGCGGGACCTCGGTCACGGCGATCAACTATAACGACGACTACAACGTCGGCGGATGGGACTGGATGGGAGAGGAAACGACAACCTTCTCCACGTGGCAGTCAGATTGCCGTTGCGATGGCAACTCGATCACGAAGAATCCGAGTTTGAGTTCTTCTACCTATGTCCCTACCTCCGGCAGCCCAGTCATCAGTGCCGGACTCGACTTGAACGCTACCTGCAGTGGACAACCGACCATCGGACTGGGTGCACTTTGCTCGGACGCGAATGGCAATGCCCGCCCCTCGTCCGGCGGCTGGACGATGGGAGCATTTCAAGCCGGTCTGACCGCTAACGTTCCGAATCCGCCTTCCGATCTGCAGGCGACAGTTTCCCCGTAAGCAAGCCGTTCGGCCTGGTCAGAGCTGAATCTGCCGTGGAAGAAGGCACGTCAGTTCTGAACCAGGCCTGAATCAGGCCTGCTCTGGTCTTCGACCACGACAGAGCGCCAAGCAGGCGCGCAACAACGCCATCGCGACATTTTCGAAAGCAAAAGACTTCGGCTCTCTGGCCGCGCGCTGATCCCCACCCAGCATGTTTGTCCTCCGTTGGATATCTCCGTGATCCCGTATAAAGAACCGAAATACAAAATAGAACCCAAAGCGTACCAAGTTTCTAGCTTTCCAAACACTTGGACCAGTTTCGGCCGTGCCGTCAGCTCCTTTGTGCGTTTGGACGGCAGCCCGTACGAGTTCATGAGTTGGGTCTGGCCTGAACAGTCCTGAGGGTGTACGATTCTCCTGTCTTCTAGAATCCACCGAGTAGACGGCCTTATCGTAAGCGAACATTGTCGGGAAACCCGGGAACCGATGCACATCGTTCTCAGGGCCATGGCGCAGATAGAGCGGCACCTCGCCCTCAGCATTGGCTTTTCCGTGAGCAACGAGGAGGAGTCTTGCTACTCCGTCGGAAAATCTCCATGCTTTCGCTTAACCCCACGAAAGCGTTTTTTTGCATCCCCTTGTTTTTGCTCTGCGTCGTGATCCCGGCGCTTGCGCAAAAGACAGAACAAAAAGACAGTAGTTCACCGAAGTATGACCTCCATACTGAGACGAAAACCAAAGGAGTAGTGGACGAAATCAACCTTGTCCCTTTCGGAACCAGGAAAGACTTCAGTGAACTGATCATCAAAAGCGGCGATGACAAGGTCCACATTTACGTGTGCCCCAAACCATTCCAAGAGGAGATGGGCATCAGTTTCAGCAAGGGGGACGAGATTGCGGTCACGGGTTCAAAGGTCAAGCAGGACACATCGGACGTGATCCTTGCTCGAGAGCTCGTAAAGGGTACGGACACCCTTATGTTCCGCGACGACAAAGGCAACCCGGTATGGGATTCGCGCACCGGCAAGTGACCGAATGTCGGGTCCTGATGAAACTTAGAGGTCTTGCTTCACGCGTCC
Organism: Acidobacteriaceae bacterium; assembly: GCA_003156615.1. The sequence continues at coordinate 4,804 of PMHI01000340.1, forward strand.
GCTTCCGGTGGATTAGCCAGCGGGTGGATCAAATGCAGTCCGCATTCGGTCTTCGAGGATCCCGACCAGCGCCCTGCCCTCGGATCTTCTCCCGGCCGCACCGCGCGCGTGCAGTGCGTGCAACCGATGCTCGGATAATTACGCCCGTGCAGCGGATTGTAGGGTACATCATGCTCGCGGATATATTGCCACACCTGCCTTGAACTCCAGTCAGCGATGGGATTGATCTTTACCAGACCGAATTTCATGTCCCACTCGATTTTGCCAGCGTTCGCCCGGGCCGAGGTTTGATCGCGCCGGATGCTGGTAATCCACGCCTGCAGTTCGCCCAGCTTGCGCTCGAGCGGCCGAACCTTCCGCAGATCGCAGCATTGATCTGGATTACTTTGCCAGAGTGCTGGACCATGAACCCGCTCCTGTTCTTCGGGCGAACTTAGCGGGTATACCCTCTCGATCGTGATGCCATATCTGTGCTCGACCTGGTCCATGAGATTGTAGGTTTCGGGAAACAGGAATTCGGTATCAAGAGTGAAGAGGCGAAAATTCTGGCGCACCTGGGAAGCCATCTCGATCAGGACCATGCCTTCGGCGCCGAAAGCGGAAGATATGGCCACGGTCTCCCCGAAAGTGTCGAACGCCCATCTGAGGACCCGCTCGGGTTTCCAGGATTCCGCTGCGATCTGGAGTTTTCCAACTTCTTCTTTCATGCCAACGGCTCCTCATGCGCTCTCAAACTTTCAGCCGGTAAGACGGCGCCGCGCGCAAACCCGGCTCCCAGCGCGTTCTCCGGGTGAGGGAGGCTCGCCGCTTCC
>PMHI01000034.1 GCA_003156615.1 Acidobacteriaceae bacterium
GTCCGGACGTTGCGCCTTTCTTTGAGTCTGTTGGGAGACGGCTTCGTTGAGGCGGTCTCCGACCAAACCCTCATCGAACTCGCCGAGCAACAATGCAAAACTTCCCACCGAAAAATCTGCGGGCAGGTTCTCCAGGTCCCCATCGTGGAAGCGCCCGGACAGATGGCCGTGGGCCGGTTCGGGTGGAAAGACCAGCACGCGAGCCTGCTATCCTTCGCCAGCGACGCTTACCTGAATGAGATGGGCATCACAAACCGGCTGCAGCCGGACGAGGTAACCAAGATTTGCAACACTGTTTCGGAGCCCAACGACACGCCGGGACCGGACGGCCTCTCAGACATTGATCACTTTGCGCGGTTTATCCGAGCCACGAAAGCGCCGGCGCGCGATACACAGCTCGCGGGCAGCCCGTTCGCGAGGGAGGGCAACGGCTTGTTTAACAAGATCGGTTGCGAGACTTGCCACGTCGAAACAATGACCACCGCTCCCGCGGGAACGAAAATCGACGGCGGAGCGTTTACAATTCCGGCCGCGCTCGGGTCAATCACATTTCATCCGTATGGAGATTTCCTGATGCATGACGTCGGCACGGGCGATGGAATCCTGCAGGCGATCCAGGAGCACTACGGTAAAAAAGTCTTTCGCATAATGTCGGGCTATCTCGCGAAGCAGAATTTCGAAAGCAGCCGGAACAAAATACGTACCGCTCCTTTATGGGGAGTCCGCTTGCGTCCACGAATGATGCACGACGGCACGTCCCTGACGTTCCGCGACGCAATCCTGCGGCACGGCGGCGAGGCAGCGCATGTAACCCAGCAATTTGAAAAGCTGAAGAAGGAGGACCAGGAAGCCATCATCGAGTTCTTGCAGTCTCTATGACGACCGGTGGCCAAGACTCTCGGCGCATCATTCGTCCGGAAGAATCAGCGCGGCGAATGTTGACTCAATTGCTTTTGATGGCAGGTCCGGCCTGCGAGATGCTGCCGGGAACGAGATCGGTTTTGATCGTAATCTTTTGACCGGGCCGCAAATTGATTTCGGTCGTGAAGTCCTGATACCCGGCGAGGGCGATTTTTACGTGGTGCTTGCCGGGCGCGATCACCATTGCGCGCCCAACGCCGCCAAACTCCTTGGGCGTTCCGGCATAAGCGTCGTCAACAAAGACTGCGGCGCGGTCCGGCGTAACATCCAGTTTGACCTGGGAAGTTTCGCCGCTGGGGAATTGGGCCCTGGGGTCCTTCTGCATGCTGACGCTGATTGTGGTTTTCTTGCCGGGCTCCACCGTGATTGTCTGAACTTGTGAAATATAGCCGGCCTGCCGAACGTCAATTTCGTGGTCGCCTGGCAGGAGNNAATTGCCCGTCCACCCAAACGCCCGATGTCTTGTCGATTTTTGTTTTTCCCAGAATTTCTACTTCGCCCAACAGCTGGTTCTGCGCCACAGCAAGCATGGGGAGCAAAAGAGCAAAGAAAATGGCGAGCAGAATGGTGGTACCAAGGAGTTTTTGTCGGCTCATTTTTTCCTCCGCCTGGAATCAGGTGCGGTCATACTTTGCCGGAACTTCCTACCTGCCGTCTCATTCATGAATCGNNAAGCCTCTAGAGAAGCGGAGCAGAAACTTTAGCTATCCTTACACAGCTGGGAGTCGGCCTATCGCCTGCGAGTTGCCAAGCATCTGCGCCGTTCGTAACGGTGTTGCGCTCGTACAAAGCTTTCGGCGACGAACGCGTTGCGACGCGGGGTTGACACCGCCGACGGCGCACCGTATGGTTCTTGATTCTCGACGGCGAAACATTGTGAAGATACTTGTGATCGGCGGCGGCGGACGCGAACACGCGATTGTGTGGAAGCTCGCGCAGAGCGCGTCGGTTGAAAAGATTTGGTGCGCTCCGGGGAATGTCGGAATTGCCAAGGATGCCGAATGCGTGCCGCTCGACGTAAAAGACGTGAAAGCGGCAGCGGATTTGGCCGCCAAACTCGGAGCGTATCTGACAGTTGTGGGTCCGGAGATGCCGTTGGTCCTGGGGATCGCCGACGAATTCGAGCGGCGCGGGCTGAAGTTGCTGGGCCCGGCCGCGAAAGCGGCGCAACTCGAGGGAAGCAAGATCTTCTCGAAGGAGTTCATGCAGCGCCACGGGATTCCCACCGCTGCGCACGCCATCTGCACCTCGCTGGGCGAGGTCCGCCGCGAGCTGCCGCANNCGCTCGATTCCGTGGATTGGCCTTTGGTGGTCAAGGCGGACGGTTTGTGCGCGGGTAAGGGTGTGCTGGTCACGTCGTCCGCGGACGAGGCGACGGAGTTTGTCGAGCGAGTGATGGTGAACGGCGAATTCGGAGAGGCAGGCTCGCACGTCCTACTCGAAGAAGGGCTCGCGGGCGAAGAGCTTTCCTACATCATCCTGACAGACGGCAAGAATTTCATTCGGCTTGCACCGGCGCGCGATCACAAGCGCGCGTTCGACAACGACGAAGGGCCGAACACCGGCGGGATGGGAGTTTATTCGATTGACGACATTTTGCCCGCGGCGCTCGAGAAGACCATTATCGAGACGATCGTGCGGCCCACGCTCGAAGGGCTTCACGCGGACGGAATGCCCTATCGCGGCTTCCTTTATTTTGGATTGATGCTGACGGAC
>PMHI01000389.1 GCA_003156615.1 Acidobacteriaceae bacterium
CCCAACTTCATGCGGCTGGCGCGTGCCAGCGGGGCGCGGATCGCGGTGGTGAATGCCCGCATCTCGGACCGGTCATTTCCACGTTACCGGCGTTTCCGCAGATTGCTTCGAAGAGTGCTGGCCAACGTCGACCTGTTTCTGGCGCAGACCTCGGAAGACGCCGCGCGGCTGCGAGATATCGGCGCGAGCCCGGAACGGGTGCAGGTCGGCGGAAATCTTAAGTTCGACGTGCCGGCGCCCGCTCCAACTGCGATCGTCCAGAGCGTGCGGAGCTCGATCACCGCGAGCGCCGCCGGCCCGGTGCTGGTCTGCGGCAGCACCGTGGATGGAGAAGAGCCGCTGCTGCTGAAGGCATTCGAGAACTTGCTGGTCGAGCATCCGCGCGCGGTAATGATTCTTGCGCCGCGGCGCCCGGAGCGTTTTCCCGGCGTGATCACTCTGCTCGAGCACATGTCGATTCGCTTCTCACGGCGATCGCAGTGGAACGGCGAAGCTTTGACCGGCGGAGTTTTTCTGCTGGATACAATTGGAGAGTTAGCCGCGCTCTATGCGCTCGCTGATGTTGCCTTCGTTGGCGGAAGCCTGGTGGAACAGGGCGGACATAACATCATTGAACCGGCCCAGCATGGTGTGGCCACGGTAGTCGGGAATCATACGGAGAACTTCCGTGACATTGTGAGCTTACTTCAGAGTCGGGACGCGGTGCGGATCGTTGGGCCGGCGGAGTTGCCCTTGATGTTGCTGGAGTTGCTGGCCAACGATGAGGAGCGAACAGCATTAGGGCAGCGCGCCGCCGAAACCACGCGATCGCAGGTTGGAGCCACAGCGCGCACCGCCGGCGAGCTGGGGGAGTTGCTGACGCGGCCATGAACTTCAATCCCTTGTCCGCGGTTTACGGCGCGGTGGTTGGGGTACGCAACGCGCTCTATGACCGGAGATGGTTGCGCTCGCGGTCGCTTGAAGGGACCGTTATCAGCGTGGGCAATATCTCGACGGGAGGCTCGGGAAAAACTCCGTTCGTCATTCTGTTGGGCGAGTTATTGAAGGCGCGCGGGATCCGCTTCGACGTGCTTTCGCGCGGCTACGGGCGCGCAACTCGCGGAGTGCTGCTGGTCGACCCCGGCGGGCTGCCACGAGATTTCGGCGATGAGCCGCTGCTGATTGCTCGACGATTACAGACGCCGGTGGTTGTCGGAGAGGATCGATATGAGGCGGGGCGCTTCGCGGAGTCGCGATTTGGTGCGCAGATTCATTTGCTGGACGATGGGTTCCAGCATCGCGGGTTAGCTCGCGATTTCGAGATCGGGCTCGTCACTCCCGACGATGCGCGCGATTGTTTGCTTCCCGCAGGACGGCTGCGGGAACCTTTGCGATCTCTCGAACGGGCCGATGCCATAGTGCTGACCAGCGGAGCTTCGCCGGAATCGTTTCCGCTGGCGGGCAAGACCGTGTGGCGGGTGCGGCGTGGGATTGTTGCGCAGGACGTTCCGGCTCGGCCGATTGTGTTCTGTGGCATTGCGCGGCCGCAGAACTTTCTGCTGCAGTTGCGGGCTGCGGGTATTGATCCTGTCGCCGAGGCTTTCTTCCGCGATCATCACGCCTACACCGAGAAGGATATTCGCGACTTGCTCGAGCTTCGGCAGCGCAGTGAGGCGGGCGGATTCGTCACTACAGAAAAAGATGCCGTGAACCTGGGAGGATATCTGGCCGCGATCGCGCCGCTGGTGGTAGTTCGGGTAAAGATGGAGCTGGCGGACACCGCTAATGCCGTGGATACCATGCTGCGCGTGATTGAGGAACGGCGCCGCCACTCGTGAGAAAATGCCCCAGATGGCAACTGACCGTCAGGTGCCGCGAAATCTGATGACGAAGCATTTGAAAGAAGCCGAGCGGCTGCGGAAGATTATCGAAGCGTTCCCCAAGGTCACCATTACGGTGCTGGGGGACTTGGTGGCCGATGAATTCGTGTTCGGAGAGATCTCGCGCGTGTCGCGCGAGGCTCCGGTGCTGATCCTGAAGCATCGCGAACGCACCGTGGTGCCCGGCGGCGGCGCCAACGCGGTCAACAATCTGGCCGACTTGGGAGTGAACGTGCTTCCGGTCGGCGCCATTGGCGAAGATGAGCCGGGGCGACTGCTGATGAGGTTGTTTCGCCACAAGCGCATTCCGATCAGCGGCGTGCTGAAGGACAAGAGTTACACGACGGTCACCAAGACGCGCATTCTCGCGGGCATGACGCACAACACACGCCAGCAGGTAGTGCGCGTGGATCGAGAGCCGGAAAATCCTCCCAACCGGCATCTGACCCGCGAGTTATTCCTGGCGGCGCGGGAATATCTGCGCGCCTCGGATGCGCTGCTGGTTTCTGACTACGGCTATGGGTCGGCGAGTCCGGCGATCGTGAATGCGCTGCGCCAAACCGGGCGGCGCAGAGTTGTGCTTGTGCCGCTGATTCTGGACTCGCGGTACCGCTTGCTGGACTATTCTGGCGCCACCGCAGCCACTCCCAACGAGCCCGAAGTGGAAGCGGCGCTGGGCATTCGCATTGGGCGGGACTGGGAGAAGCTGACTCAGGCCGGCCAACAAATTATGGATCAGATGAAGCTGCAGTCGCTGCTGATTACGCGGGGCCGCGACGGCATGGTGGCGTTCGATCAGAGGCATGCCCCGGTTGATATTCCGATTTTTGGTTCTGACGAGGTTGCCGATGTGACCGGCGCGGGCGATACGGTGATTGCGGCGTTCAGCGCGGCTCTTGCCGCCGGGGCCAGCACGGAAGAGGCGGCGCAGTTAGCCAACTACGCTGGCGGAATCGTGGTCATGAAACGCGGCACGGCTACGGTTTCCCGTGAGGAACTGTTACGCGCCGTAGACCAGGCTCCGCCTTCGACCCGGCCTCATTGATTTCTTATGGGGAAGACCGGAAACAGCGACGGGAAACAGTGATGAGTAATGGCAAGATTCTGGGGCGCGGGGAACTCCGCGAGCGCGTAGAGCAGTGGCGTCGCGCCGGGGAACCCATCATTCTGGCCAATGGCAATTTCGATCTGCTGCACGTCGGCCACGTGCGCTATCTGCGCGGCGCGAAGGCGCTGGGTGGCACCCTCGTGGTGGCCATCAATTCTGACGAGTCAGTACGCGCCCTCAAGGGCGACGGCCGTCCGGTGACGCCAGCCGAGGAACGTGCCGAAATTGTTGCGGCGCTTGCCGACGTAGATGCCGTCGTCATTTTCCCCGAACTCGATGTCCGCGCTTTGATTCGCGAGATTCATCCCGATATTCAGGCCAAGGGCACAGACTACACGGTGGAGTCCGTTCCCGAGCGCGATGCGGTCGCAGAATATGGCGGGCGGGTTGCGATTGTGGGAGATCCGAAGGATCATTCCACCAGCGCGACGATTCGCTCGCGGCTGGGGCTGCCGTGAGTTTCGAGTCCACGAGTCTCGATATTAATTCCGAAAGAAAGATTGAGCGGCTGCTGATCGTGCGGCTCAGCGCCATGGGAGACGTGATCCACTCGCTGCCCGCGGTGCATGCGCTGCGGCGGTCATTTCCACAAGCACACATGGGCTGGCTGATTGAGGAGCGCTGGGCCGAGTTGCTGTGTGCGCCGGGCTCTCCGCGGCGCGGGGGCCGGTCTCGACTGCGGCCGCTGGTAGATGAGGTTCACGCCGTGAACCTGAAGGCCTGGGGAAGATCTCCGTTTTCGATTTCGACCCTGCAGCGGGCGGTCACGGTTTGGAACGATGTGCGGGACGCCGGTTACGATGCGGCAGTGGACCTGCAGGGAGCGATGCGGTCTGCGCTGCTGGCGCGCTTGTCGCAGGCACGCGTCGTATACGGCGCGGCAGAGCCGCGAGAAGCTCCAGCGAGCCTTTGGTATACGCGGAAGGTAGTGGCACGCGGCGGGCACGTGATTGAACAGAATCTTTCGGTTGCTCGGGCTTTGGTTGGGCATGGGATGAAACCATCGGCGGCAGAAATTCCCCACGATCTCCCTTGTGATTTCGAGGCGGAGGCGCGCATCGACGAGGAGCTGGCGCAGCATAAGATCCGCGATTTTGCCATCCTGAACCCTGGTGCGGGCTGGGGCGCGAAGCGCTGGCCGGCGGAGCGCTACGGTGAAGTTGCGCGCAGGCTCGCCGAGGCGGGCCTATGGTCCCTGGTGAACTACGGTCCGGGCGAAGAAGATCTTTTCCGCGCTGTGTTCGCCGCCAGCGGAGACCGGGCCAGGCCCGCGAATGGTACGATCACCGAACTGATCGCGCTGACTCGCCGCGCGCGGCTTTTCATTGGAGGCGATACTGGGCCGCTGCATCTGGCGGCGGCGTTGCGGGTTCCGGTAGTGGCGATCTATGGGCCTACAGATCCAGCCCGCAACGGTCCTTATGGAACGCGCTCGATCGTGCTGCGCAGCCAGGAGAGCCTTACCACGCATGCGCGGCGGGCTACGGCGGATGAGGGATTGTTGACGATCGGGAGTGATGCGGTGGTCGCCGCTGCGAACCGGCTGCTGGCGGATTGATGGATCGATCTTACAAATAACCTGGATGGCTCAGTGGTCACAAATCGCGCGGCGCATTCGCGTGCCGCTGGGATTTCTGTTCGCTGTGTTTTATTTCTGGCTGGCCCGGCCTTCTTGGCGTTCCCTGATGCCGGGTGCGATTGTGGTCGTTCTGGGGCTGGGGATTCGCGCGCTGGCTTCGGGGCACGTGCGTAAGAACGAATCGCTCGCGACTTCCGGTCCTTATGCTTATACGCGCAATCCGCTCTATTTGGGATCGCTGCTGATCGGGTTGGGATTCGCCCTGGCGGCTGGCAGTTGGTGGGTGGTCGCTGCTCTGGTCGTGATGTTCTTTGCTGTTTATCTGCCGGTGATCCGCGACGAGGAGGCATTTCTGCGGCGGACGTTTCCTGAGTTCGACGAGTATGCGCGGCTGGTGCCGAGAATGTTCCCGCGTCTCCCTCCGCATGCAAGGGATGAGAAAGAAGCCTCGGCAGGATTTTCTTTGCAGTTGTATCTGAAGCATCGCGAGTACAACGCGCTGCTGGGGGCGCTGGCCATGATGGGCGGCCTGATTTTCAAGATCACGATGCTTCGAAGCTAGGGAGAAAACGGAAGAGGGCTGCTCGGATGGTCAAGGTTCTGCCACCTCAACTATTGCAGGGCGCGACGCTGCGAGCGAACGAGTATGGCTGGAGCGTCGCCGCCTTCCCCGATGCTCTGGCTGAAGCGGAGGGCCGCGATTATGCCTGTCTGGGCGGTCAGTTTCAATTTCGCCTGGATGAGGGCCGCACTTGTGAGATGTACTGGCTCAACGCCGACTCAAAGGACCGCGCACACGGTGAATCGTGGGCAGACTATTGTCATCGTTCCGGTGAGGAGGTTCGAAACGGGTTTCAGCGTTTGGTTGACAAGACAGATTTCCGCGTCGAGGCGTCGAGTTGGGGGCTACAAACAGACGCGACAAGGAGCCTGGTGTTCGTTGCGTATTTTGTCACGGAGGCCGACCTGGCAAATGTCGCAGCAATAAAGTTGGCTCGGCGATGAGGGAGACAAGCTCGAGACCCGCAGGCCGGCGATCGAAACTCCCTGCCAGGCCACTGCTAGCGCAAGTCTGCAAGGGAAACTTCGGCTTGACTCAGGATGACGGCGTGTTCGTCGCTTACTTCTGCGCCACCAACTGCTTTGCGCGGCTCAGCTCCGGGCGCGTGGAGTTTGAGCCGTCACAGACTTTCAGCAACAGCGCATAGTATTCCGTGGCGTCCGCCTGCATGCCGGCGGCTTCGGCGGCGCGGGCTGCGCCGTAGAGGCCGTCGAAGCGGTTGGGATGCAGCTTCAGGTCGGTCTGATATTCGGCCAGGGCCTGCTGCGGGCGCTTGGCCTCGAGCAGGATGTCGGCGATCATTTCGCGGGCGGGAGCGCCGTCCGGTTCGTCACCAATAGTATCCTCTTTGTCGGCTATCGGACGAAGCGCTTCGACGGCGTCATCGTATTTGCCCTCGGCGAAGGCCAGCCAGGCCTGGGCTTCCTTGCGGTCGCCTTCTACGGCGGCGGCAAAGTCTGATTTTTCGGCTTCGCGCTTTTTATAAATGCGCTCAATCTCTGCGATATCCTTGCGCACGTCGTCCGGCTTGTGCAGATGGGCTGACCCAATGGCCCGAGCCCAGAAAATCATCGAATATTCCGCCGTGCCCGCAACCTCGGTGGGAGGCAGCGCTGCCGCGGCGGGCCAGTCGTGCATCTCGATGGGATACAGCGCGCTGAGATGCGCCAGAGTGGCCGCGTGGGGGTCGTAGCCTTTGCCATACATATCGTCTTTCTTGTTGGGCATGGCGCGGATCTCTTCAATCAGGGCTTTGGCATCGGCTTCGCGTCCGCTTTGCATGTAGGCGTAGAAGAGAAAATCCATGGCGTGGAACTGGTGGCCTTCGCCGCCCATGTGCATGGCGGCGGTTTTGCGGGTGGCTGCGATGGAGGCCAGGTTTGAGTTGATATCGTCCTGCCAGAGGCCGACGCGCGCGAAGATATGGGAAGGCATGTGCAAGGCGTGCGGGGCCACGGGCGCGACCTGCGCGTAACGGCGGGCGGCGGGCAAGCCGAGTTGGGCGAGTTGCGGCTTGTCGTAGGCGTGGATCAGGTAGTGGGCCACGCCGGGATGGTCGGGCTCGGTGGCGAAGAGCTGCTCCAGGATCGCCGCCGCTTGCTTGCGATTTGCGAAAGTTGCGTCCTCGTGCGGTTCGGAGGCGAGCAGGGAGAGCGCGTAGAAAACCGCGGCTTCGTGGTCGTCAGGGTAGGTCTCGTAAACCTTCTTCATCGCGTCGGAGTACGCCTTGGCGCGAGCGTCGTGCTTGAGGTTCTTGGAATCGCTGTAGAAGGCTGCGATGGCCGCGATATACGCCTTCTCGCGCGGAGTGGTCGGGCCGTCAGTGGTTTTCGCCGTATGAACTTCGTCGAGGCCGTGCTGGATGACCTTCTTGTCCGGCTCGTTCCACAGTTGGTGCCACAGGCTCATGGCCAGNNCGCGCAGGAGACCGGGAAGGTGACCGTACCGAGTTGCGCCGTGGTTAGCTCTTCGTGGTGATGCTGGCCTTCATCATCGTTGGCGAGGGCAGTGCCGGCGAGAGCCGAAAGTGTGAAAACTGAGATACAGAGCAGGCACGGGACGCGTTTCATAGGAACCCCACGAGAAGCGAGTCTAGTTGAGCGGGAAGTGCAGGGTCAAACTCTGGAGGGCCGCGCTTCGCGAGGCGGACNNAGCCGACAGCGCGCAGCCGCACGGCTGGGCATGAAACGCACCGCTCTGCAATCGAAGCTCGACCAGTTCGGCATCCAGCCGCGAGCACACCGCGCATGAGTTCCAAGGCTTACGCCGCACGAGTCTGGTGTGCCCCAAAAGAGAAACCCCTCGCTTGCGCGAGGGGTTTTCTCCGTGGGGAGGGACTCGGGCGAGGCACCCTTTAGGTCCCAGATGGTTTGATTTGACTACTTCGGCTGCTGTTGCTGGTCGGTAGTGGTCGCCGGACCTGAAGAATTGCTGGAGAGCTGTTCCAGATCGTTCTTCAACAGGCTGATTTCCACGCGCCCGCCGCTGATGTGCTTGGCATTGGCGTCCGCACTCTCAACCGGGGCATTGCCCATGCCAACCAGGTAAATGCGGTAGACCGGAATCTCGTGGTTGAGAACCATATAGCGCACCACGGACTCGGCCATCTTCTGCGAGTTCTGGATTGCGACCTGGCCCTTGCCAGAAGAGAAGCCCTGCACTTCGATGATATAGCCGCGTTGACCTTGCACGCTGGTCGCCATCTCATCGAGAGCGTCCTTGGCGTTCTTGCTCAACATGGTCTGGCCGGGCTTGAAACGAATCTCAGTCTGGTTCGACGCTTTGTACTGGTCGATGTTGCCCACAACCGTCTCAACGGTCTGTATGCGGGTGGTGGCCTGCTGCG
>PMHI01000605.1:0-4466 GCA_003156615.1 Acidobacteriaceae bacterium
TGTGTATACACCGCAATCCAGCCCAACTGCGTTTACTGAAGGAAAACGGATACGAGCTGGTAACCGCTCGCACTGGTCACGATGGTCTACGGTTATTCATGTCGCGGCCCGTGGATGCGATCGTGCTCGAGTACCACTTGGGCCTTTTGGATGGCTCCGTCATCGCGGCTCGGATCAAGCAGGTGCGGCCGACGGTTCCCATTGTCATGCTGACCGACCACCTGGAATTGCCCGACGGTGCTTTGAAGTCGGTAGATGCCCTCGTGACCAAGTCAGACGGGGTGCACTTTCTGATGGCGACCGTCCACTTTCTACTGAGTGTAAGGCCGGCCCGGAGTCGGAAGAAAAGCTTAGGGGGGCAAACCAGGGTACATCTCCGTCATCCCGGCAGGCCACGGGGAGGGGCGGCTGCTCTGCCGGCCAATGCTGCTCGAGCGGCAATGCATGAGATGGATGTGCCTCTTTCGCCAAGAGTATGGCGCAGCATCCGGAATGGCAAAATCCAGTTTTGACCTTCGATCGTAAAAAGCTGCCACAGATGGAAACTCCCAGTGCGCGACTACCTGGCCGCGGTTCTTCCCGTGCTCGGTGATCGCCGCATCCAGAGCCTCCCAGACATGCATGGGGCGCCCAGCACTCATAACCGGAATGTTGGGGTGAAGGGGATATTGCTCGAACCACGCTGAATGATCGAATGATCATCGGGACACAAGGGCTAGCGCCGCTCCCAATAGAAATATCAGCCCTTCCGACGCACCGATTGCCCTTAGCACTTGGTTCGCGGCGCGAGCAGCCCCATACGCGAAATAGATGCCGCCAAACCACGGTGCGATCACGCCCATAAAAAGGGTAACCAACGGTTTCGGCGGTGCGAGAGGCCACTCAGGTATGGGCCAAGACGCGTAAGTGTCACGAGCCCAACGGCAGCGCAGACGACCGACATTAATGCTCGGTACACGGCCTGCTTAAGTGATGTTAGAGTTGGCGGTATCGGTTGAAGGGGGCGGCTGCCCTTGAAGACAGCAACGAGCAATGCTGAGAGAATCAAGACCGCAACCGAAATTACGGCCAAAGTCTGCATCTCGCAAAGTATGGCACTGCGATGGTTGACGAGCGATCGCACTCATCGGAAATTGCTGCTGAAGNNATCTTGACCGGGCGGCGCGTCGCTCTAAACCACCATGGCGCGGCGAAGCTGGCCGCTGAGCCAGCTCATCAACCGTGTGCTTCCTCTGACTTCCTCTGATGCTTACTTTTGGCCAGGTGCCCCAGGACACGAGCAACAATTCGAACACCGAAGCCTGCGTCGTGGTCTTGCGGAGGCCTTCAGACCGCGCTTCGGCTGCCGCCCACCAGGTTAATGACCAAGACCACCAAGGCAACGACCAACAGCAGGTGAATCAGCCCGCCCGCCACGTGGAGGCTGAAACCCAGAAGCCACAGAACTAGAAGCACTACAAAAATCGTCCAAAGCATGTCAATCTCCTCGGTTCACTTGTCTTGCATTCTTTGAAGTGTCTTTACTGCTCGGGCTGAACATCCTCTGAGCGGCTCCCCGCACTCCAAACGCAATTGTTTGGACCGTGGGGTGACTCACCACTCGAACGGGAACCATTTGCTCGCGCCGAATGTCTCGCATCTGTGCGTCTGGTGCGAGGCCGCCGCAACGAGTCAATCATGACAGGCCAGGGGCAGTCGATGCTGTGCAGGATTGATCACTTTGAAGAAAACTCTCAACCGGCCCGGCGTAGATCGAAGGTCGAAGATCTCGTTTTGCGATGCGCCGGAAGTGAGCAATTCAGGACAGCTATTGTCGGATGCCTGCGCGATCATTGGGCTAGAGACGAGCACTTCTTCTCTCTCTTTCAGGTTCTCTGAACTAAGTCAGCTATCTGAAATTCTCTCCTCTTAGTTCCGCAGCTCCGAAAGGAATCATCATGAAAAAGACAATTTCACTGTTGTTGCTGAGCCTGCTGGGTCTGGTTGGGACTTACGCTTGGGCAGGTTCAGATCGGGAAGACACGGTCGACCGCATGCAAAAATCCGTGGACGTTCTGCAATCGATCATGTCAACGCCTGACAAGGGGATCCCGGAGGAAGTGTTGAACGGTGCAAAGTGCATCGTCGTAGTTCCAAACTTGCTTAAAGGTGGCTTCATCTTTGGTGGTAAGCACGGCCGCGGAGTAGCCTCCTGCCGCACACCGGAAGGCTGGAGTGCTCCCGCATTTGTCTCGGTTGGGGGTGGCAGTTGGGGATTGCAGATCGGAGTCGAAGGCGTGGACCTGGTCATGCTGGTAATGAACGACCGTGGTTTACAGCATCTGCTGTCCAGCAAGTTCGAACTTACCGGGGAAGGATCGGTAGCAGCGGGCCCAGTTGGCCGTCACACTTCTGCCGGAACTGACATTTTACTGAATACTGAAGTGCTAACCTATTCGCGCTCGAAAGGCATATTTGCCGGCCTGACGCTCGAAGGTGCCGTAATCGAGCAGGACAACGATTCGACTCGCGCCATTTACGGCCACCACATGATGTTCCGCAACATTCTTTCGGGTAGGGCGGCAACTCCAGCAAGCGCAGAGGCGTTTGTGANNGGCGAGCGGGATTTGGCGCTGACCGAAACCCCAAAGGTTCCGGTCAGCGCCACGAAGCGACAGCAACGCATAGGCGAGCCCGCCGGGAGGTAAGAATAGAGTTCGACTCCCGCCAGCCTGCTCGTTTCAACCTCTCATACGCTTCTCCGCAGACCGTGGCGCGCGCATCCTCCTCGAGAAGACGTTCTCGGACGCGGGTCTTTTTCAAGACAGCCGATTCCCCACTTCCAACTTCACTTCGACAATGCAGTCTCAGTTCTGCGCTGCCCCTATAATCGTAAGGTCGTGTCGGAACTTGATCACTCTGCAATGCTCGAGGTGGCGTTGGCGGAAGCCCGCAAAGGGCTGGCCGAAGGAGGTATCCCGGTCGGGGCCGCGATCTTTGACGACGCGGGCAAACTCCTCGGCTCGGGCCACAACCGGCGGGTGCAGAACGGGGATCCATCGCTGCATGGCGAGACGGATGCGTTTCGCAATGCGGGGCGGCAGCGCAGCTATCGCGGCCTCACCCTGGTTACCACGCTTGCGCCGTGCTGGTACTGCAGTGGCCTGGTGCGGCAGTTTGGCTTTGGTACGGTGGTGGTGGGGGAAAGCCGTAATTTTCAAGGCGGGATGGAGTGGCTCCGTTCACTCGGAGTGCGGGTCTTTGATCTCGATTCCGACGAGTGCGCCTCACTGCTGGGCGAATACATCCGCAAGAATCCCGAAGTGTGGAACGAGGACATCGGGGAAGAGTGACGGAGTGTTCTTATTCCGTTGGTCTCCGCCCGGGCTTAGAAATCTACCCGCAATGTCATCTGGATCTGCCGTGGGAGACCGATGGTTTTATTGACGGCACCCAGGGAATTTGGCGGGTTATAAAAACTGCCGGCGCCCTGAGAAGGGAGTGCCGGCTGGCCAGAGATCGGGAACTGGTTGTAGTACTGGTTCTGCGAGACATCGTCGATGGGAACGTCGAAGCTGGCCGTGTTGGTCACATTGAAGACGTCAAAGCTGTACTTCAGCGCGACTCGCTCCGTGAGCGGGGTAACCTTCACCAGTGAAATGTTGGCGACCCTCTGCCAGGTTTGCCGGAAGATGTTGCGCTGGCCGGTCGTGAAGTTAGTTTCGAAACTGTCGCCGGCGGGAATTGCGCCTCCGAGATCACCCTGGTTGAGCAACGGGAGAGTGAAGCAAGCGGCGTTAAGTGCGGTNNTAGGGTTGCCCACTCTGGAAAACCGCGACCCCATGAATGCCCCATCCGTCTGCAACCTTACCCTTCAACGTGGACCCGGGAAAAAACTTGGGCAATTCGTAGGAGTAGCTGAAGTTGAAAACGTGGGTGCGGTCAAAGTCAGACGAGCCGTAAGCCGAACGCAGGTTCAACGGATTGTTGCCGTTGAAGAACAGGCCCATGCCGCTTTGCTCATCCAGCGCGTGGGAATAGGTGTAGGAGAAGCCGAACTGCAGCCCGTGGCTCATGCGTTTTTCCACGTGAGTCTGCAGCGCGTTGTAAGCGGATACACCTGCCGCGGTGTAGCTCTCTGTTTCCGCCGAATAGCCAAGGTAGGGAACGCGCAGGTCGACGTTGCCACCCTCGAAGGTGACCACCATGGGCTGACCGTTGGGCAAATTGATTGGACAAAAGGGAGAGCAGCTAGATGCCGTCTGAACCGTGTAACCGTAGGTGTATTCCTGCGGGTTCTGCGAATTAGGGTGGATGATATTACTGGGCGAGGCGACTGCGGGCTGATTGAACGGAATGGGGATTACGCCGTGCCGGCCCAGGTTGCCGACGTAACCGACGTCGATAGCGAGATCATGGCGCGGCTGCCATTGAAAGTCGAGCGTGTTGTTGATGGTGTAGGGCAGCTTGTTGGCACGGTTGTAGGT
>PMHI01000605.1:4535-11105 GCA_003156615.1 Acidobacteriaceae bacterium
TGCGCGTTGACGTAAGGCGGAGTCTGGTTCACGCCGAACGGTCCACCGTTGATCACACCCTCTGCGAATCCTGGTGAAAGATAGGAAAAAAGTTCGCCGCGGTCGTAGTAGAGACCGGTTCCGGCGCGGACTACCAGCTTGTCATTGAATTTTTTCGGACTCCAGGCAACGCCCAGCCGCGGAGCCAGTCCCCATTGCCGTCCGGTGAGCGTGGTATTGCTAACACCTTTCGTTGGAAACAACTTGTTGTTGCCGGCGATGATTATGCCATTCGAGGTAAGCGTATCGGTCGCATCGTCATAGGAATAACGCGAAGGGTCGAAATTGTAAATGCGGCCGTATTTTTCAGTGAAGCCGCCGTCCCAGTCGAAGCGCAGCCCGGCAGTCAGGCTGAGATTGGGGCGAAACTGAAACTTGTCCTGGAGATAAGCGCCGGATTGACCGGCACGCATGTAACGGTTCGCATTGCCCTGAAGGAACTTGGTAGTCGTGAAATCGTCATTGATGGTCACCAAGCCCTCGAGGAACTGGCCGAAGTCCGCGGAAGAGATGATTCCCTGATTCGTTCTCTCGTCACGTGCGTTGAGCTGGGTGTAGGAGTAGCTTCCGCCGAAAGTGACGGTGTGCTTGCCCTTCGTCCAGATGGCGTTGGCGGAAGGCATGATCCGATTCTGAAATACCCCGGTAAACGCCGCCTGGGAAGCTGCACCCTGCCCGATGTTGAGAAAGTCGTTGGGCACGGGGGATTCCCCAGTGAGAATGTTCACGATGCTGATTCCGGGGAAATAGGGCGAACCGAAGGTGTTGATGTTCAACTGTTGCGGAGTGAACGGCTGAGCGATGGTGCTGTAAACTTTTTCGCGAAGAATGCCGAGAACCTCGACGACGCTCAAATTGGGCCGCAGGGTTTGCGTATTGGTGAGGGAAGCCACCTGACTGCCAGCATCAAGGTGTTGGGTGAATCCGGCAAGGTTAGAGTAGGCGTAAGGAGCGAAAGTGGGATCAAGCTGATAATAGTATTTGGCCGAGAGGGTGTCTTTGGCACTCTTGTTCCAGTCAAGATTCGCCACCACCTGGTGGGCTAGGAAGTAGGCTGTTCCGGGAATGGTGGCGTTTTCCGGAAAATCCGGGGTGGGGTTAACGCCAACGTTGGAGTATGGAACCAGGTATTGACCGTTGGGAAACTGGTATTGAAACAGTGCCAGCGCGACCGGGCTTACCTGCGCAGCAGGATTGGTGATTCCCGCGCCGAAATCATTGTTGGCGATGGCGGCCAAACAACCAGCGAATGTAGGACTCTGACGATTGGTGAAGCCACAATTTGCAGATGACAGATAGGTGGGGTTGAAATCGATGGGCACCATCAGCCGCGACAGGCCGATCTCCTGGTCGGAATCGTGCAGGTGCTGGTAGCTGAGGTATCCGAAGAGTTTGTCTTTGATCAGCGCGCCACCCACAGCGCCACCCAAGGCTTCGCGATGCAGCTGCGGCACGGCATCGTGGGCGAGAATAATGTTGGGGTCCTGCTTGTTGAAGAAGGGCGCAGCATTCAGCCAGTCCGTTCCACGGTGCCAGTAGACTGCACCGTGAATTGTGTTGGTTCCCGAGGCCGTGCTCATGTCAATGTGCGCGCCGCTGGTCGAGCCTTGTTGGGCGTCGTACATGGACGTGTTCACGCGCACCTCTTGAATGGTCTCTGGGGCCGGAGTCGGCAATGCTTGACCGACTGCGAGGTAGACCGATGCGGTGCTCTGGACGGGGGCGGCGTTCGTGCTCGCGACTCCGGCCACACCGGTATTGTTCACGATGCGGGAAGAGGCCACCTGGCTGGTGCTTTTGCCGTTGAACAAGTTGCTGGCGTCGACTCCGTTCAGCAGGAAGCTGTTGCTGGTGTCACGCTGGCCATTAGCCCAGATGGGTTGATTCCCCAAGCCACTGTTGACGCCGGTGCCGCCGGGCAGTTCGGCACTGGCTCCGGGAGAAAGAATGGCCAGCCCCGTGAAACTGCCGGTCGGCAGCGGCACGGCATCGATCTGATCCTTTTCGAGGACGTAACCGTTCGTGGTGTCCACCGCGTTCAGCAAGGGGGTCGCGTCCACTTCGACGACCGTGCCTACCTTACCGACGGGCAGCGTGGCGTTGACGGTGGCGGTCCGGTCGGCCTGCACCGTGATGGAAGGAATCTTTTCGCTTTCAAACCCGTCGTGAGTGAAGGTGAGCGTGTAGGTGCCGATGGGCAGGTTCACGAAGTCGTAGCTGCCATTGGCATTCGCCTTCTGGGTACGCGTGAGTTTTGTCTGGTCACCCACGATCGTCACATCGGTTCCCGGCAGGATGCTGCCGGTCTTGTCTGTGACTGTGCCGGTGATGCCGCCGAGCGTCTGTTGCGCCCGAGCATACGATGTGAACGCAGAGTTCATCCACACGGACGAGGCGGCGAGGATCGCGATGAATGCAGTTCTCTTTAGCGTGAGCATGAGTGACCTCAGCATGAGTGACCCCGTGCAAGTCTGCAAAGCAAACTCATGCGGAACCGCCTGCCAGCGATCGAGGCGCTATTGCGTTGTTCGCCGATGTTGGCACAGAGATCGTTTGCTCTGTCTGTCCGCACGCCAAAATAATTGAACCCAAGAATCTACGCGAGTTGGCTTCGGAACGAAAGCATTATATCCAGTAAAAATTTCTTTGCCACAGATTAGATATTTTTATCGCGAAAGGCATTTTCTCGTCCCGGCAGCCCATCCTGGCTCGAGATCGTGAGAGCCTAGCGCTCCGGGCTTTTTCTTTGTTGACGAAACCGAAACCACGCCAGTCCCGCAGTCAAGTATGCGAGATAAATATAAGGCAGCTTCCCGTAAGGTCCTTCCGGCACTGGATAGAGGTTGCCCGCAAGGGCCAGCAACATGGCGACGCCCGCCAGCCAGGGAATGATCTGCGCCCCCGGACGGTAAGCGCCATGGGAGCGCAAGTACCTCGGTAGGGCGATCGAAACCAGCCCGTAGGCAACGATAAAGCCGTAGGTCGCGAGCGATCCCAGCCAGCCGTAGACGTCCAACCCGCTCGCCCCGCGGGCCGCCAGCACAGTTACGGGAAGCACTGCCGCAATGCCGGTGATCACTACGCCGCGGCTGGGCGTCTGGTTGAGAGCATGCGTGGCACTCAGAGAGCCGTGGGCGAGCCCGTTGTGTGCCATCAGCAGCAACACGCGGGCCGCCGCGGTGATGCACGCGAGTGTTCCGGCAAACAAGCTCACCAGCGCTCCAATATCAATCAGCAATCCGAACACCGGGCTGCCCGCCACCTGGGCCAGCACATGCATCGGAGCTGGGCTCGCGCCCAGGTCTTGCCCCGCAATGTGGAAGCCCAGCACCTCTGCGTACGCACAAACCGTGAAGAAAGCACCGGCGAGGATTGCACTTTGAATCACCGCGCGGGGAATCGCCTGTAACGGATTGCGCGCCTCAGAACCCAGAGTCGTCGCGCTCTCGAACCCAACAAAACTGAACAGCGCCAACACCAGCCCGAGCCGCAGTCCGCTGCCGGTCATGCCGCGCAGATGAAGTTCATCCCAGTCCCAGTGCCAACCGTGGCGCACCAGCAACAGAACCACCATGACCAGGATCACGGTCACGGAAAGAGCCTCGATCCACAGCATCAGCCGCGCGGAGATCTTTACATCGCGATAGGCAATCCATATCGAAACGCCGGTAACCACGAGAGCCAGCAATACAGCCGAGTAGGCATGGCCCGTGGCATCGCGCAGCAGCAGGTTCGCATAGTGGTAGAAGCCGCCAATCACGCTCGATCCCGTCGCTACATAGGCCAGCAACAGGCTCCAGGCGACGGACGCGCCCAGCCAGGGGGGCAGGGTCATCGAGGCGTAGGTGTACAACGAACCGGGGGAGGCTGAATAGCGGGCATAGCGGCCAATGCAAAGTGCGACGAGCAGCACGGCCGCGGTCGCAAGTACATACGCAAGCCACGTGCCATTGCCGGCAAGAGCGCAAACCAGCGGGATCGTGGCTGCAGGCGTAGTCGTGGGAGCCATGGTGGAAACTGATTGCGCCAGCGTTTCCATGGGAGAAAGAATTTCGCGACGCAAACCATAATCTGTTCTCGGGGAATACGCTGGGACGGTTTGCGTCATCCGGAACAATCCTTCCTCAAGTTGAGGTCGGATTGTACAACACGCGGCGCACATGCGAGGGGGAGAGAATCAGATCCGCGGAGCGGTATATTATCTTGCAACGCTTCACTGATGGTCGGAACACCGCCGCTGCTCGAGAGGAAGTAACATTCCATGAGATTTGATAAAGCGTTATTGCAGAGCCTTCCCAAAGTCCTTTTGCATGAGCATTTGGACGGTGTGCTCCGGCCGCAAACTGTCATTGAGTTGGCCACAGACGCGGGGTACGCGGAGCTTCCGACAACCGATCCCCAGGCGTTAGCGCAATGGTTTCATCGCGGCGCGAACCGGGGGAGTCTGGCCAAATACCTGGAGGGCTTCTCGCATACCATCGCAGTCATGCAAACGGAAGAGGCTCTGGAGCGAGTGGCCTATGAACAGGCCGAGGATCTGAGCAGAGACGGCGTGGTTTACTTTGAAACCCGCTTTGCACCGGTCTTTCACACGCAGCGAGAATTGACCCACCAACAAATAGTCTCGGCCGTCTTGAAGGGTCTCGAACGAGGCCGCAAAGCTTTTGGAATTTCTTCCGGGCTAATCATCTGCGCCATGCGCAATCGGCACGAGTCGCTTGAGATGGCGGAGCTGGCCGTCGATTTTCGTGCGCGTGGAGTTGTCGGCTTCGATCTTGCCGGAGAAGAAGGCGGTTATCCCGCGAAGAAACACGTCGAAGCGTTTCATTACATCCAGCGCGAGAACTTCAATATTACGATCCACGCCGGGGAAGGCTATGGAAAGGAATCGATCTGGCAGGCAATCCAGTACTGCGGAGCACACCGCATCGGGCACGGAACGCGGCTGATCGATGACATCGCCGTTGTGGATGGCAAGTCGGTGAAGTTGGGCGACCTTGCCCAGTACGTACTTGATAAACGAATCCCGCTGGAAATTTGCCTGCTCAGCAATGTGCACACCGGCGCTACGCCCAGCTTGGCCGAGCATCCTTTCAAGATTTTCTATCAAGAGAAATTCCGCGTCACGCTTAACACAGACAATCGGTTGATGAGCCATACCACCATGACCCAGGAATTTGAAGCAGCCGCGGACACCTTTGGTTTGACCCTGGAGGATTTTGAGAAGATCACCATCAATGCGATGAAGAGCGCTTTTTTGCCTTATAAACGGCGCTGTGATTTCATCTACTCGACCATCAAGCCGGGTTATGCCAAGATCCGGAAGTCGGCAAGTCCGCCCACTTAGTCCCAGCCATAGGTTGAAATTCGCTGTCCGGAAATGCACGAAGGATGTCAAAACTTCCATGCGCAACTTAGTGATGCCGCTTGTTCCAAGAATCGCGTGCTTGGTTTGTTTCTCTGGGCTCCTGTACACAGACGATGCCGACCGCACCGATCCGCATCAACGTTGTGCTGGTCACGATGTTTTGATCGTGGGGAAGACACCGGAGACGCTCCAGGCTAGTTTCAACTCTGGGTGGAGCATGAGCACATGGACCAGGTTCTATCGCTGTCTGCACGCTCGAACCGGTCTCACCGAGCAGACCGATGGTTTCTGTTCGCTTGCGGACGCCCGGGGCCGGCGGTGGACACCTTTAAGCAACCTGGTTCGACGGCGTTATTCTCTTGCCTTTGCTATCTAGGGATACGCTTCACAACTAGATTGGAAAAAGTGTCGCTCCAAGAGTCAGGGGTTCCGACGGCAGTCGCGATCCTTGGTGCTAGTATCTCTACGTGTAGTGTGGCAGTTCCTGCGCGTAGGAGCCCCACGTCATAATATGGGCAGCTTAAGCCAAGATGTCCGTTACGGGTTGCGCCAGCTGCTAAAGAATCCTGGCTTCACAGCTGTTGCAGTGTTTAGCTTGGCGCTGGGAATTGGGGCAAACACCGCTGTGTTCAGCATCCTGGATGCCGTGTTAATTCGGCCGTTGCCTTACCCGAACGCCGAACAGCTCGTGAAAGTAAATACCTATAATCTAAAGTCTGGTGACTTGTACGGGAAAACGTCTTATCCAGACTTCGTTGATTGGAGCGAACAGAACCACTTTTTCCGCAAGATTGCCTCCTACGAAGAGAAGGCGTTCAACCTGGCTGGAATTCCCCAACCCGAGCGTATACGGGGCGAGGTTGTATCGTCTGATTTCTTCGAGACCCTTGGCGTTCAGCCTTATAAAGGCAGATCCCTCGCGGCCGACTTTAATCAGCAAACCGTAGTCTTAAGCTACCTCTTATGGTCCAAGTCCTTCGGTTCTGATCTAGGAGTGATAGGCCGATCAATCACTTTGGATGGCTATGCTTACCAGGTGATCGGCATCATGCCGCCAAGCTTTCAGTTCCCTGACCCACAAACAGAAATCTGGGTTGCCATCACGTCAGTACGGCCAGACTTACGCGAAGAGATTACCACACGCGGCAATCTCGGAATGTCGG
>PMHI01000175.1:0-1815 GCA_003156615.1 Acidobacteriaceae bacterium
CTCCAACTCCTGAATGGTCTGTGCCTGATCGGAGACGATCCACTTCACCAGATCGCCCAGCGAAACCACGCCCAGCACAGTGTCATTCTCGCCCATCACCGGGAGATGGCGGAAATGGCGCTTGGTCATAATGGACATGCAGTCATCCACCGTGTGCCGCGGGGTTACGAAGACGACGGGCGAGGTCATGATGTCGCGGACTGGAGTCTCCTTCGAGGAGTGGCCTTTCAGAATTACCTTACGGGCATAGTCACGCTCCGACAGGATGCCTACCAACTTGCCGTCGGAAATAACCAGCAGTGCACCCACGCTCTCCACCGCCATCTTCTCGATCGCCTCATAGACAGACTGGTCGGGCGTTGCGGAGAGAACCCTGCTGTTCTCCTTGCTTTCNNGTGTTCTCGATCCAATTGCCGACGGCGATGATGATGCGATCCAGAAAGATGACATTCTCGTGCTATTTGTTGGAAAGAAAACCTCTGGCCGTCCTACTGGATTGTCTGTGGCTCTGGTAACCTGCCTAGGGTTACCTTCAGTCCGCATCTCAAGGTTACTCAGTGAGGGGATTCACCCTTGTAATTCGTGGTGTTCGCAACTCACAACTAAACTCCGATGCGGGGGTTTAATTTTACATGATCAACACAATCACGAAGTCGCTCTTAGTCCTGGCAGTGGGTGGTCTGATGTTTGTTGGCGCCGCCGCTGCTCAAACCCAAGACAGCAACACATCCGGCGCGGGACCGGGGCAGGTCGATCCTGGTCATCCTCGCGTCAACGAAGTCAATGCCCGCGAGCAGAATCAGCAAGACCGCATCGCCAACGGCCTCAAGAACGACACCATGACGCCGGGACAAGCTGCGCACGTGGAAAACCGCGAACAGCACATCGAGAACCAGGAGAAAGCGGATATGGCCGCCCACAATGGTCACCTGACCAAGGGCGAACAGAGACAACTCAACAAGGAACAGAACCGCACCAGTAAGCAGATCTACAAAGACAAGCATGATGGGAAATAGATCAAGCATCTGGCTCCCCACGTTCAGGACGAAAGCCGCGGATGGTTGCGGCTTTTTTCTTTCTCTCGCGAATTGGGAACCGGAGTGGAACAACCAGGCTCGACTGAGCCTGCGGTGCCTCCGTTACGTTTTTCAGGATTCCGGCTCGGCCCTTGCGCTTTTGCGCTTGCTCTTGTCTATAATGGCCGGGGCACATCGCGGCTTCGGTTCTCCCGGCAGGAAGTCGTCTTTCCCGCTTGTCATCTTCTGATCGTCTCCGCGCCGCCGGCTGAGGTAGCGAACGAGTGACTGTTGATTGCATGAAGGTGAAACCCGGAATTGAAGTGGCCAGCCTCAGCGACGTGGGCTGCCAGCGCGAAAACAATGAGGACTCCTACCTCTATTGGGAGCCAGCCGACGATGAGGAATTCCAGCGCAAGGGACGATTGGCCGTAATTGCCGACGGCATGGGCGGACACGAGGGTGGCCAGGAAGCCAGCCGTATGGCGGTTGAGACGGTTCGCGAAGTCTATGATCAGGCTTTGCTCGACGATCCGCAGGCGGCTCTGGTCGAGTCGTTTGTCGCTGCTCACGGCCGCATTCAAGACTTTGCCGAGCACCATCCCGCATTTCAAGGCATGGGGACCACTTGCACCGCCCTCGTCCTCCGCGGCACGCAGCTTTATTTTGCGCACGTGGGAGATAGCCGCCTTTACCTCATTCGCGGTGCGCGCATTGTGCGTTTGACTCGCGATCACTCCTACGTTGGCCGGCTGGTGGAAAGCGGCATCGTTCGCGCCGAAGATGCCGAAAAGCACCC
>PMHI01000175.1:1863-3943 GCA_003156615.1 Acidobacteriaceae bacterium
CTGGCACGACAACGGGGTGGGCCCGACAACATCACCCTGCAAGTGCTGCGCGTCGGGCCCGATCCCCAACCCTAGCCCCGGATTCAGCTTCGAAACTGCAATAAGATGCACATTCATCCTCGCGCTCACTTCCTTCAGATCTCCCTGAGTTACTGACCAAGCCGGAGTTAATCGTTCTATCGACCTCCGCTCAAAAGGAACTGAAATTGCGACGCCTCGCTCATAAAGTCCAGTGATACCATGGGCTTTAGGCATAATCGCTGACCATGAAAATCTCGCAAAAGGGACTCTACGCGCTGCAGGCCATGATGATGCTTGCCCGCCATCACAACCAGGGCGCCATCAAGATTCGCGAAATCGCCTACGAAGAGGATCTGCCGGAAAAGTTTCTAGAGCTCATCCTCCTCGAACTGAAGAACGCCCGCATGGTCGAGAGCGTGCGCGGGGCCCATGGCGGATACCAGTTGCGTCGCGATCCCGCCGACATTGCTTTGAGCGAGATCATGCGCTTGATGGATGGCCCAGTGGCGCCCTTTGCCGATGCCGAACAACTGCGCGTGCTCATTGATCGCGACCTGCCGCACCGAGCCCTGTACCAGGTGTTTCTCGATGTGCGCGACGCGGCTGCCCGCATCCTGGAAAACACCACTCTGGCAGACCTGATCTCCGGCACAACGCCTCGTTCCACCAAGGGCAAGCGTGCGGCCAACAAGAAAGCAAAAGAGAAGGGAAGCGTGCTGCCCATGGTGGTTGGGGATCAGAGGTGACGGACGATGGGGTTGCTCACGCATCTTTTTTCATTGTCGGATAACCTCTAGGCTGCTCGAGCCATCGTTCTGCGCGCTCGCAAGACCATGAACTCCAGACGTGATTTTCTCAAACAGATGTCAGGGGCCGCGCTGGTGGCAGGTGCGGCGCCATCCCTGTTGACATGGGCTCTCCCTCAGGGGCAATCCGTCGAGTTTCCCGGCGAAGACGGCATGGTTCTTCGCTCCTTCCGTTTCGTCGATCTCGAGACTCCGGTCGAGTACTTCAACACCTGGCTCACGCCCGTACCACACTTCTTCGTGCGCAATCACATGTACGAACCGGTCCAACTTGATGCTCCCGACTGGCGTCTCTCCGTTGGCGGAGAAGTGGAGAAGCCGCTCATCCTGAGCCTCGCCGAGCTTTCCAAACTCGAGACCCACTCGGTCGTCAACACGCTCGAGTGTGCCGGCAACGGACGCAGCTTGCATCGCCCTCAGGTCCCCGGCATTCAGTGGGGCAAAGGCGCTGTCAGCACTGCCCGTTTTTCCGGTCCACGCCTGCGCGATGTCCTCGAGCGTGCAGGAGTGAAACCCACCGGCAAGCACGTCATGTTCCGCGGACTCGATGAAGTCCCCGGCAAAGTCCCTCCCTTCATTCGCAGCATCCCCATCGAGAAAGCTCTCAACTCCGATACGCTGATCGCCACTCACATGAATGGATCACCACTCACCAAGCATCACGGTTATCCGGCCCGCGCTCTCGTCCCCGGCTGGATCGGCGCGGCCTCGTGCAAATGGCTCACCGAAATCAAATTGCTCGATGCGGAATTCGTCGGCAATTTCATGAACCCCGCCTATCGCTTTCCCAACCAGCCGGTGCAACCGGGCGATGCCGTGAAGCCCGAAGATACGCATGCGTTAACCGCATTGAGCGTCAAGTCGGTGATCGCCGGGCCGAGCGACGGCGCCAGCCTGAAAGTCGGCAAAGTGGCAGTGCACGGCGCAGCCTGGGCCGGAGAAGCCGACATCACGAAGGTGGAGATCTCCACCGACGGCGGCACAACCTGGAATCCCGCCAAGCTGGGCCACGAACAGGCCCACTACGCCTGGCGCCTGTGGAGCTACGACTGGAAAGCCACCAAGAGCGGCGACTACATCATCCTCGTGCGCGCCACCGACAGCCGGGGCCGAACCCAACCCTCCACCCCAGTCTGGAATCCCAGCGGTTATCTCTACAACGCTGTAGATCAGGTGAAGATCCGTGTCGCATAGAACGCAGTTGCCGCAATTCATTCCGCATTGTCATTTTCCGGATTGTCATCCCGACCGGA
>PMHI01000535.1 GCA_003156615.1 Acidobacteriaceae bacterium
CTTACTCCGTACCGGATGGGAGATCTCGCTCTCCCGAATCGCGTAATCATGGCGCCTCTCACTCGGATGCGGGCCAATCCCGACGATCACGTGCCCACGATTCTGCAGGCAGAGTATTATGCGCAGCGCGCCTCGGCGGGCGTGATTATCGCCGAGGCCACAGCGATCAGCCCTGAAGGATTCGGTTGGGCGGATACGCCGGGGTTATGGAGTGAGGAACAGCTTCGTGGATGGAGGCGCGTAACCGATGCAGTTCACGCCGCCGGTGGTCGCATCATCGCACAGCTGTGGCATACAGGAGCAATATCTCACCCGGAACTTCGGGATGGTTTGCAGCCTGTGTCGGCTTCGGATGTTGACCCTCTTCAGATCTCGGTGACAGGGAGCGGCCGAAAGCCGACGGTAACGCCACGACCTCTCACCAAGCAGGAAATTCAAACCACGGTGGCCGACTTCGGACGGGCTGCGCGAAATGCGTCAGCGGCCGGCTTCGACGGCGTACAGATCCTTGCGAACTACCTCTATTTGATCTCCCAGTTTCTTAATGCGACGACCAACCGACGTAAAGACGAATACGGAGGAAGCCTGGAAAACCGTTCGCGATTTCTCTTCGAGGTGCTAGAGACAGTCCTCAACGAAGTCGATGCAAAGCGGGTCGGAGTCAAGATAAGTCCAATGCACGAGGGGGGCGCGTTCGCAGCCAACGACGAGACCCTGCCCATTACCGAGTATGCCATCGGGAACCTGAACGCATACAACCTTTCGCACCTCTTGCTTATGGGAAACACAACTGACTTTTCCGGCACTCCGTTGGAAAAGTTGGCCGGCGATGGCATGTTCAGACATTTCCGCCCTGTCTATAAAGGGACACTGATCGCCAACGTGAATATGAATCGTGAGCGCGGAAATCGGCTTATCGCAGAAGGGTTAGCTGACCTGATTGCGTTTGGCCGCCCTTACATCGCAAATCCCGACCTCGTGCACAGGTTCGAGGCGGGTGCGCCTCTTGCCGAAGTGGACTGGGAGACCGTCTACGCCTCCGGGCCTCACGGCTATTCCGATTACCCCGTCTACCAAGCATCACAACCAACAATTATCTGACTATGCCGGAGACAACACCTGGGCAAAACAAAGCGCACACAACATTCACCTCACAGATTGGAGCCACGATGAATCTCACTGGAAACACTATATTTATTACGGGCGGCGGATCGGGCATTGGACACGCCCTAGCCGAAGCGCTGCACAAACTCGGAAACAAAGTAATCATCTCCGGCCGGCGCAAGGGCCATTTGGCCGCCGTCGTGACAGCCAATCCGGGCATCGAGGCGATCGCACTCGATATCGCCGACCCCGACAATATCAAGAATGTGACGAAGAAGTTGCTTCAAGAGCATCCTGACCTGAATGTTCTCGTCAATAACGCTGGAATCATGGAAGCCGATCAAGCGGCGGGCGTCATCGACGATAAATTGCTCGTGTCGACCGTCACAACCAATCTTCTGGGCCCGATCCGGTTGACATCGGCATTGGTGGATCAGCTGAAAAGCCGTCGTGGAGTAATTCTCTACAACACTTCCGTCCTAGCCTTCGTTCCCTTGGCCTTGGCGGCTGTTTACTCTGCCACAAAAGCTGCACTCCACTCCTATGTGTTGTCGCAACGCTTTCTGCTGCGCAACAGCGGTGTTCGGGTGCTCGAGATGGCGCCGCCCTGGGTGCGGACGGAGTTGATGAACAGCCAGGAAGCGGCGCAGGCAATGCCTCTCGACAGGTTTATCGCTGAAACTTTGGATGTCCTTCGAACAGACGCAGACGAAATTCTTGTGGAAGCGGCGAAACCGTTGCGTGCCAATCCTGGCTTCGAGGAGCATGCATTGGTCAATGGCTTCAATCAGCAAATGCGGGAACTATTTACTTCAACCCAACAATGACCTCAAGCGTCGCTTCAATAAGTGGAGATAAAGCTATGTGTTCGCTAGTTGTTAGGAGGCGAAACGTGTTCAAGAAAAAATCGATGCGCTTGGCCCCCCTCAGGTAGCGCTAGTCAGCTTTGTCTGCGATCCGGGTGCAGCTCTGGCTGCCGCAGGCCACCCTCGGATCAGGCGCAGGGCTTCTAGCGGTTGGACGTCGGCGACCTCGAAGTGACGAACCTATTCGATGGTCTCGGCGTATTCGATCAGCGCTGGCCGAACCGAACGAAGGCGACGAAGGATATGGTGTCGTAAACGAATTACGAGATGATCCGTACGTGCTGGATGGCGCCGAAACGGGTTTCTTGGTGGCACTGGTAAGCTCTCGATCTTCGTCGCTGCGGGCCTGGCTTGGCGGAGGAGCGTTTGGGCAGTTGCCAAACAGCCTCCGCTGGGTCGCCAAGCCAAGGAGGGAACGGCTATATCTGGGCGCCAGTGGCGTTCACCGACAAATGTGGTTGCCAAGGGTCGAATCAATCACAGCGAGACGCATGCCAATGAAGAACAAGATCACCGTGTTGGACGATTACCAAAGCGTAGCGCCTGAGAGCGAGGCGGCCGGGCAATCCGCAAACGTGCTTAGGAGATCACT
>PMHI01000057.1 GCA_003156615.1 Acidobacteriaceae bacterium
GAAGCAATTCTGATCGAGGACTTCGTTCACAACTGGTGGCGACGGCAACGTGTGCGCCGATGCGAATCCGCGGACATTCAAGGTCGTATCGAGAATCCTCAGATACATGATTTTTATTTGGGTTCCGATGAAATTCAAGCTCTATACCTTCACTTCGGCCTAGCTTTGGAACAATATCAATCAGCTAAGAGCAAACCTTCTGGCGATCTCAGTGAAATCGTTACAGAGTTGGAAAATGTGCGAAGGCGGCTGGCATCCACAGCTCTCGGGATCGAATTTCTTATCCATAGGGTGAATTGCCGTCAAGATCGAAGCGGAATCGACCGGCCATATATCGGATACATCCGTTGCAGCCCTTCGCGCATGCGCTGGGCTTACGGATGATTTTGCCCCGCTCTGTAGTGCGCTCAACTGGATCAGCAAAACAGAATCGGCGAAAGCGGCTGAACGTGCCCGAGCTGGGCAACCTGATGGTACGGGACAGACAAATGAGGTTGAACTGGACGACCAAGGGGGAGGCGAGAAGGAAGCCGGAAAAAGGAATGCGGCGGACGCCAAGTTTATGCTGCTTTCCCTGATCGAAATCGTCGTTAGGCCAGCTTAACACTAGGAAACAGTCGATCGAGACGATCGGGAAATGGCAAGACAAAACTCTCTTGGCAGCCGCCGTTTTTTTCACTGACGGCACGGCCGATCGATTTGCGAGGGCAGAAACTACCTACGACCGCCGCATGTATCGGGCACTCGAAGCATTACTAGCAATGAAGCAGACGAAGATGCTACCAAAATGGTAACTTGATTAGCATTCATTACCCAGGGGAGTTCCGTTCTCGGGAAAAGCGAAAATTACAAAACGAACCCAACAAGCCCCTTGTTTTCAGTCTGCCCGTATACCGAGGGGTTCGGGAGAAGCGAGGGCCGCTCAGGTTGCGAACTGCTTCTCAGGGCGGGATTCACGAGTACGAGACAGAACGAGCCGGATACCTCCATCGTTTTGTAGAACGGCCAAAAGAGAAGGGCAAGTAGTGCAACCTTAGACGAAGAAACTAATGAGCACCACCTGGTGCTTCCGGCGGTGGCATCGCGCGTGTCGGGCGGACACTCCCTTCGGCTTCGCTCAGGGCAGGCTTTCTCCGCCAACCGCAGGCCGCCGAGTCAATGTAAAGTTTCGTCACGGAAACGAAGTAACGTCCCTCGTCATAACCGCCTTATTCGGGATAGTGTCCCAATTTGAAACGATACTTAATCAGGGAATTACTTGATCCGACGAGGAGAAGCATAGATAATGCAACTCAGACCCTTCTATTCTTACTGCGCCACGGAGTGATCATGCAACGATCCCCAGCTACCGCTCTGTCAGTGTGTGATTTTTTCGCGCTTAAACTTGCGATCCTCGTGTTTGCCGCCCTGAGCTTTTCCATCTTCAGCTTCGCCGCCACGCCGGATCGCGTCACCGGGCCGGTCGCTGGCCAACTGATCAAGCTTCCGGGGGGCGTTCCCTTAAAAGCGCAGGCACAATACGTTCAGGGACCCGTCGATCCTGCACTCAAGCTGAGCTACATGACCTTGCTCACGGTGCCTAGCGCCAGCCAGCAGGAGGCCCTGAAGCAGTTGGTCGCGCAACAGCAGGAGCGGAGTTCGCCGCTCTACCACCAGTGGCTGACGCCGGAGCAGTATGCCAGGCTGAAACGATCTTGAGGTGCTACTCCCGACCAGGATAAGCATCCTGGTCGGGATCGCCATGCACGGAATGATTTCAGCGGGATAGCTGGATGGAAGAGTCCGCTTGCCCCGTGTATGCCAGAGACCTTGGTTGCAATCTTCCGGCGCTGCAGTGCTGGCTCCGGAACTTACCGAAACTGAGACTCTTAAGGAGTCCGCGTCGCGGGCTCTCCGGGAAATACCGGTATCCGTAGGCGGCCAGCGTTGGATCCATCAACCAGTGTGCAGGGTCTTGGTGCGTCTCAGTGCTCAACCAGGTCGCCCGCCTTGAAAGGAACCGCAGGCACAGAGGAGAGGGCAACATAGATGCCGCCAGAAGAGTCGGAGACCCAAACCGTCGGATGCAGCGGCTCGATGTAAGGGTCGTAGTAGTGACGACAGTGCGCAGATGCACGGGATAGCCCCGCGCTGGTTGCTCGGACATCAAGCTGTGGGCATCATGCGCCTCGTGAGGGTAGGTAAGGCCTTTCGCTCGGGCCGCTGTTGCTGACAGACCGAATCAGGCGCGCCCGAAAGCAGGCCAAGCACACGCTAAACAATACAAGATAGCCGCTTCGGTGCACACCTCTGCCCTCCTACTGGGTATCGGCATTTCCGGGTGCACGCCCAGTTCAACAGAAGGTCGAGAGTTCGAATCTCTCCGCGCGCACCACTCCTTTCCAACACATCTTCGCCTCGCCCCGAAACCCAGCCTTGCCTTTATCTGAGCTGTCAATGGTCTCGCTACTTAACTTGCTGTGCTTCCGGGGAAGATGGGGAGCGACCACGCTCCAGCATTTGTTCGATTAGCCTCGCAGCTACCTGTTCGGCGGGCACAGGATAGGCTGCGTTGGTCAGAACCAGCTTGAATTGTTTAACCTTCTCCCACCGAACATCATCCGGCTCACTCTTTGAGATCAAACCGTAGATATCTAACACCGACAGGTCTCCTTGGTTATAGTTGACCGCGTTGTAGCTGTACCAACGCGGGCCCAGCCGAACGTTATAAGCCGCACCCAGACAGAGCGGCTAAATGTGCTGCACGGATCCCCTGAATATTATCGGCCGCCCCGTTCTGTTCGTTGAGTCCTGGACCAGGACGACACCATGAGTGGGGTAACGTGAGCAAACCAAAAACGTACCAATTGCTTTCACTCCTGTCCAAATTAGGTCTTGTAAGGACGTTGCAGCGTTATTTTCTTGCAGAGCGAACCGTGCTGGGGGGATCTGCTTTTTCTTCCCATCCCGCAACCACTCCAAACTGAGCCACTGCTCCCCCCTTGTCATCCCGACCCGGATTTCCCACTTCGCGCTGCTAGCGACGACCACATGTGCGGCTCCCCGTGAAGAGAGCCGCATGCAGATCAT
>PMHI01000055.1:0-1059 GCA_003156615.1 Acidobacteriaceae bacterium
CTTCATGACATCTCTCACATTTATTTCAGCTCTGACGCTCGAGCCTACGTTTACAGCTATACTCGCCTGCTTTCCGAGCTCTATTTGGTGAAGGGGCTCAGATAGGATTTCCGCTCACGGCGCCCCGGTAATCTGGGCAGGTTGGGCCGATCGACCGGGAGTGATTCTATCTTGTTCCAAATCGCAATGTGAGTACGGCAACTGCCCGACCCCGTTCCAAGGCCGAGTGCTCGGGGTTCGATTCTCCACATCTGTATTCGTTGACTGCGGGATGCCGCCTCCGTAAGATGAGTCGACCCGAGAGCCGACCATCTTCCAATGATCGGCCAGACCATCTTCCACTACCGTATTGTCGAACAGCTCGGCGGCGGGGTATGGGGGTGGTCTCAAGGCCGAGGACACACGCCTGCATCGTTTCGTGGCGCTCAAGTTCCTGCCCGATGAAGTTTTAGGTAAGGGTTGTCGACTAAACGGGAGAGGCGGGCTCTAAGTCGCACTCAACAGGTTTTAAAAAAAAGCGCTTTTAAACTGCTGATGCCGATGCAGAGCCTGGCTCATCAGTGTCTGGAATTCTGGTGCGGCGCGAAGATTTTGCAGCAACGGATCGCGCGCGAAGTAGGTGTAGCAAAAGAATCCGTTCTCGACGCTAAGACGCAGCATGTGCAAGGCGGAAACCTTGTCACCCAAAACCGCATAGGCTTGAGCGACCTTGTATATACCCTCAGCGTCGCTAACGCCGCGCTCTTCGATCTTGCTTTCCGTTCGCCGTAGCAGTCTTAAGCCGCCCGCATTGTCGCGCCTGATTGAGTAGCTGAGGGCTTTTCCTACATTTGCCGGAAGCAACGAAGGATCCTTTTCAAAGGCGCGATCAAACTCCTGGGCAGCCTGGTCGTGATTGTTTAGGTAGTATTCGCCAAAGCCTCGATAAAAGTTGATGTAAACAGAATCGTTAGCCGGCAGGCTACGCAGAAATTTCTCATATTCGCCCAGGTAAAGGTAGCTGTTCATCGCCGAGCTGTTGATTTTGACCAGAGGGTCGATTTGACGCGCTTTTTCGCA
>PMHI01000055.1:1072-2792 GCA_003156615.1 Acidobacteriaceae bacterium
TTAATGCAATCGCTTTCTCATAGTCAACCTGCGCTTTGCCGTAGTCCTCGCGCCCCCCGAACTGAAGTGACGCATTGGTCGTGTATGCTCTCCCCAGATGCGCCCACGAGGGCGCATAGTTCGGTTCAATCGCCGTAGACTTCTCTAGCATTTTTATCGCCGCTGCAAACTCATTCAGCGAGTAGAGGTCGATTCCGCGGAGATAGTATTCGTAAGCGGCGGTACTAATCTTTTTCTCGGGCTTGAGATTTTCAGCTTCTCTGGGCGACAGGTTCAGCTCCAACTCCTTGACGATCTGCTGCGACACTCGGTCTTGGACCGTCAGCAGTTTGTCGTACTTTACATCGATGGCCTCTCGCCACAGAAGTTTGTCTGGCTTTACATCGATGAGTTGGGCGGTGATCCTCAGGTCATCGCCGTCTTTAATGAAGCTGCCCGTAAGCAGCGTATCCACGTCCAAGTCCTCNNGGACGAATAGTCAGAGCATTGACATATCCAAGTTTGGTGATGATCGCATCCGCCAGCGAGAATCCGAGGAAATCGGTTTCCGGATCCTGCTTAAGATTTCGGAATGGAAGAATCGCTAAGCTGCGCGGCCGCGCCGAAGTGGGCGGAGTCGATCTCCTGGCATAGAAGTAGCCGATGGCAGCAATCGCAACCAGCAATGCCGCCAGTCGCCACAGCCAGATTCTTGGCCATGTTGTCGGAGAAGATGTCACGTCCCCGGTGAGGGCAGGCGTGGCTCGCGCCGGTGTTCTGCTACCCGATCCCGTCCTCGCCGCTTGCCCCCCAGTCGACCTATGCAGCTTGGCTTGAAACTCTGCCTCCTTCTTGAAGTCCCGTAGGTCGATCAAAAGATCTCCCACCGACTGGAACCGGGTCTCGCGGTCCTTGCGCAGCGCTTTGCCGATGATGTGCTCGATTTCCTGCGGCACGTCCAGAACAAACTCTACCGGCGGCGGCTCAACTTTCAAAATCTCAGCCATCACATCACTTGCCGTCACACCGTTAAACGCCGCCCTACCGGTGACCATCTCATACATTACCGATCCCAGGCTGAAAATATCGCTGCGTCCATCTACTTCAACTCCGCGAGCCTGTTCCGGCGACATGTACTTAGCCGTGCCCACGACCATCCCCAGCGTGCTGGCCGTGGATGTCACCGTTAATCCTCTTCCAATCGTCTGATCGCCCGCCCGATGGCCCAGCTTGGCGATTCCGAAATCGAGCACTTTAACGATTCCGTCCGCTCGAACAATCACATTGTCGGGNNGCAATCTGGATGGCAACGTCAATCGCGGTACTCAGCTCCATCCTGCCGCTTGCCATTTTGTCGCGAAGAGTTAAACCCTCGATATACTCGGAAACAATAAAACGCAGCCCTTCAGCCTGTCCGAATTCATAAATAGTAAGGATGTTGGGGTGATTCAGCGCTGAAGTCGCGCGCGCTTCGTGCTCAAAACGCCGCAAATCACTCTCGTCAAGAGTCAGTTCCGGAAGAAGCATTTTGAGCGCAACCTTGCGACCGAGCCGCAAGTCCTGGGCAAGGTAAACTTCACCCATCCCGCCAGCTCCCAGCATAGAAAGGATTTGATAATGTTCCAACTTCGTGCCGGGAGCAATCATTCCGTCTCGGTGTTCCGTCGTCATCGGATGTCCCGCTCAAATTTCAGTAGGAAGTCCATAGTTTTCGAGGCGGAATCCAGAAGGACTTGTATTT
>PMHI01000452.1 GCA_003156615.1 Acidobacteriaceae bacterium
TCCCGACAGTAAACTGGCGGGCTATTGTCGATGGTCCCTCCGGGCCCGTGTTTCCTGGAGCTGACATGCGGCGTCGGGAACCGGATTGGAGTGGAAAGCAGCGCACGGCATCATAGCAAACGCCTTCCCGTCCTACGCTGCGCGCAAGCCGTATTTTCAACGATCGTCGGCGCGCAGCAGCAGCGGTGGCCCCCTGGGGGCGGGAACACTTCCGTGCCACTGGCTAAAGGTGGGGGAAATGTTCCCGCTGCTGTCGGCCGGAAAAGTCTCCAGTTCGTCCTGCAGTACGGCTGTAGTTCCGGCCGAAACCTGAATCTCAATCTCCAGCGGGCCAGTAAGCGATCCCACCGAAGGGGCAAAACTTGCCAGGCCGTTGGCGTCGCTCTGCGCCGTGCTCTGGCTCACGCTGAGGATGACGGGCATTCCTGTTTGGGTGACAGTGGGGTCGCCCGGCGTCAGCGTTAGATTGTTTCCCAGCGGACGCAGCACGGTGGATTGAAACAGTACGCTCGCCCCGAGGACAGGATTGGGCGGCGTGGACGAGTCGGTTACGCGGACCATCAGAGGCTGAAACGCCGTCCCCGTGACGACCTGGCCCGCACCGGCTACGGCCTGCAGGTTCATCATCGCGGCGGCCACCGCATTCCCATAGAAGGTTTGGCAAGGATTGTTTCCGGGCGCAACGCAAGCGGTGAGCTGCACGTTGGCGGTGAAGTTCGTCAATGTTAGTGTGACCGACGCGTAGCCGTTTCTGCTGGTCACCGCGCTCGCAGAACTGAGCGCACCGGATCCCTGCGCGATCGCGAAGTTCACGGTGACGCCAGTCTGTGGCGCGCCCAGGTTTACCACGCGCGCCGTAAGCGGTACGCTGACCGATGCTCCCTGGGCGATCAAGAGATAGGGCGTTGTGACTCCGATGTCCGACGATGAAGAGGTAGCCGTCATCGTAGCAGCCACTGACTGAGCGGGGCTGTAGACGCCGGGGGCGAGAGTGGCCGTGATCGCCGCATTCCCCGTGGCGGCGGGCGTAACCCACGTGGAAGCCATTCCGCTTTCGTTGCTGATCGCCAAGCAGNNGTGGCCTGGGTTCCCACTGGCGTTGGAGGATTCGCTCCCTGCAACAAAACGATCTGGTCGGTAGAAGAAGCTCCGAAGGTCAGCACATTGGTCATGATGGAAGATGCGCCGCTGACTGGATCGTTGATGGTGATGGTTTGCGGCCCGTCACTTTGCGCGGGAGCGGCCGCGAGCATCTGGCTGGCGTTGGTTGCCAGCAGGGGCACGTTGATGCTGCCCAAGGCGACGGCGAGCCCGGGCGCAAAGCCGGTGCCCTGCAAAGTGATCGCGCCACCATTGACAGACACGCGCGGCGGACTCGCCGAATCTCCGTAGAGCACATGAGCGTGGTAGTGGTAATCGGGGCGGCCATCGCCGCGCAGATCGGAGATGCCGATGATGAAGCTGTTGGAATTCAAGACTTGCGCGTCGAGACGGCTCATGCCGAACGTCTCTGAGTTGAACGGAGCCGGGGTAAGGGCTGGCGGAGCAGTGCCCTGCGGATCGCCGAGGGTCCATAAGCCCACCACAGGTTCGGCCTTCGACTCACTAGGGTCGCTGGTTTCGTCGAGTGCTGTGACGGCTACGGACAAAGTGCGGTTGGCCTGGGCGGTGATCAAGAAGTAGGCAACATCGCCGTAGCCGCTCAACGAGCCGCCCCAATCACCTGGGGGAAGAACCTGCGCTGGAGCGCTCCAAGTCTCCGTTGCGGCCCATGGCGGGACGGGCTGGGCGCTGCCGGCGAGGTGGATGTCCTGCTCAAACTGGCCGCCGGCGCCCACGGTTACCGCGATGGGTTGGAAAGTTCCCGAAGGGGCGACCTGCGACAGGTCATAGGGGCAAACGCCGGCCGACCACAGCGGATCCAGAGCCTCGAGCGAGAGCTGGTATTGCGCGGTGCTCGCGCCGTTCGGGATGGGTAATCCACCGAGATCGAAAAATCCTTCGAGCGTTTGATCGGATGATCCGAACTCACTGTAGAGATTTCCCAGCGGATCGCTCAAGCCTGTGATGGGATTGCCGGCGTTGCCGGTGAAGAGGAATCCGGAAACCGACGAAGCTCCATACTCGTCCGAGGGCAGGTTGGTGGAAGGATCAATCCAACGCGCGACCACGTTCACGCCCTGCATGGGTTGGGCGATTTTACCCAGGCGGTCCACGAAGTAAACCGAGCCGTAAATGCGGGCGGTGGTGGCCGCCGGGCTGGGATAAAGGCGGGACAGCGCGGCTGCATCGTCTGAGGCGAGCTGANNGTGATTGGCACACAGGTAACCGGGTCCATAAAGTGCATTGCGGGAAAACCAGCATAGTCATCGGGCGTGGGACGTGGATTGCCGGTAATCACGTTCAGATTCATCTGCGACCAACCCAAACCGATCACGTTACCGAGCACTCGCACCAGCCGGTATTCGACATCCGCGAGCTGCGACGACTGCAGTGCGCACTGGCCGTTAATGACCACCAGGGCGT
>PMHI01000302.1 GCA_003156615.1 Acidobacteriaceae bacterium
GCACTTTGCTATGTTGTCCGGCAGCGTAGTATACAGCCCGCACAATGTTGGAGAGATAACCGGTTCCATCTGCCGAGAATGCCTTGAGCGGAAGAATCTTGGCGGTGGGCGCAACCATGTGGACGATGCCGGCGGTCATGGTTCCGTGACCGAAGTCGGCGTATTCCGGGTTGTCGAGCGCCGCGGCCCCTGCTGGGGTCAGCACCGCAGCGAGCCATGGGGTCACGTAAAGGGGAATTTTATCACCGCCGCTATCCAATACNNGGGAGTTAGAACCGCTGCCAGCCACGGAGTCACGTAGATGGGAATGCCATCACCGCCGCTATCCAAAACGGCAGCGGTCGAGTGATCGAGGTCTCCTTTTTCATCCGCACCCTTCTTATTGCGGGTGAAGTCGTAACCGGTCAGCACCACCGGCGCCAACGCTGGATGATCAGGGTCGAGACCGGTATCGATCATGGCCACGATATTCGACCCGGAGACGTCGAACTCGAGCTGTGTTTGTGCGGTCCGAACAATCACATTGGCCGGTTGATTGACGTATCCTTCCCACAAGGATGCGCCGTAGTAATCCACCAGAGTTGTGTCGGACAGTCCGGCCGGGATGAGGCTTAGCGCCGGACTTTCCAGGCTCACGAGCTGATCTATCTCTGCGTCCACAATGTTTGCCTGACCGTGCAGACTCTGCAGCAAGGTGTTAAGGCTGACGCCCACGGGGACCACCAAGAATACCTGCTCCTGCGGATCGCCTAACCCGCGTACGACGTTGCATCCCAGGCTGGAGCAGAGCCTCGTCAGACTTGATTCTCCCTGGCTGTCGCGCACGATGAGCCCCTGCTGTTGCGCGTTGGCGCTCAGGGCAGCAACCATCCACAGCCCTAAACTGTAAATGAAAAACCGATGTTTCATGATCACGATTTNNAGCTGGACTAGGGCCAATCAGTCACGTCACGGTTTCAGCGCCTCACCGTCAGCCACCAGAAAATGGCATAGCTTCGGCGAGGTTGCAACATTATACCTTAGATTTTCCACAGTTAAGCAACACCGGCTGCCTCGGTGTCGGGGAGCAACACCAGCCAGGCAGCACCTTGCATTCCAAACAGCAATCTTAGATGGTGCGCCGCGGGAAACGAAAAATGAAATTCACCAAGCTGATTGGTGGTGGTCTCAAGCCAGGTATCCTCCCTGGAGAGGAGGGAAACCGGTATCCCCGCTAATCCACCCCCGGGGTGCCCAGAATCGAGCACCTGCCCCGCCAGAGCCATGGATCGGGTCGCAGGCTTCGGCTCCAACCGTAAGTCTATGGAAACATGGCCGCAGCGGTACATCAATTGCTGGGGGACTGGCTCGGAACCCCGCACGCCAGCTAAGACCTGACTTGCAAAACTGTCAAAAGTACACTTAGCCAGTTGCAGAACCCGAGTCTGGAGCGAAGCTAGCCTGAAAGGTGCAAGATACGACTTGGCGACGCGGAGGGCGCTGGCTGGTGGGTCATAGGTAGCTTCGTGCTTGGCGAATGTCACGATTGATGTCCACATCCCAACGGTTTTCTGGCAACGACTGCAATCCTCATCCAGGTGCTTCTGCATGGACGCTCTCTGCTCGCCAGTCACAACCCCGCGCACAAAATCAGTCCATTCGGTTAACGAAAAGTGTTTCACAACTCCTCCACGACGGTGGCGTGATCGCATTGCCGCTTCGCACTACACGAAATATCAGCATCGTTCAAACATGAAGTGTGTGCGCGAGTGGGAAAAGATATAGGATCCCGGTAAAAATTTTAGCCCTTCGAAAACGCCAGCCCCGCCTTATGATACATCGGNNCACGGTGACCCCGTCAATTGTTCGATACAAAACACAGCGGTGCACGCGCACCCTAAATCCCAAGAGTGACACAGCTGTGGAACCCCACTCATCGCAAAGAGTGCGATGAGTGGGGCACCCTGACACGATTATCTATTTCACGCTACTATTTTGTCTTGGTTGTTGTCTTGGGTGGATTGAGCAAGGCGTTAATTGCGCTTACGTCAAATGATCCCAAGCCGGATGTGAAGTCCCACCCGGGAGCGGCCGCATAGAGCNNGCTACCCACGGTGATGTCGTTAAATCCGGGATCGGTTGACTCCACTCCGTAAGTTCCGGGCTGATAGAAGTTATAGAGATTCGGCGGCGCATAACCGAGCTTGTTGTTGCTGGCTGAAAGCAGCCGAGCCCACACGCCTAAAGACAGAGGGGAGGACAAGCTGGTGCCGCCAACTCCTGTTTCCTGGCACGCGCTGGCGCCGGCAGAACCGCACTCGTAGTAGATAGTCGCTGCCGTCTCGTACGGATCGGCGTCCATGGCGATGTCAGGAACTCCTTTGGCCCCGTCTTCGCAGGAGAGGACGTCGGCATTCTGCTGCCAGTAGCCGCAATAGGAGAACTGGGCGATTCCGCCGCCGCCGGCAGCCCACGCAATTTCCTCGCTGTAGTCGCCACTGGAATCGAGGAAAAGCGACGTGCCGCC
>PMHI01000704.1 GCA_003156615.1 Acidobacteriaceae bacterium
GAATCGCGCCCGTTTCGTGAAGTGCCTTGTCCTTTTTTGTGTGCCATAAGAAATCAGTTTCCGGTGGCCAGTTGCCAGCAAAATCGTGTGGGGACGGGCACCTGCCCGTCCTTACCTTTTCTTCTTCTTCGAACTCGCTTTCTTTGCCGCTTTCTTGGGCGCAGCTTTCTTGTGGGCCGACCCCGCTGCCTTCACTTCCGTCCCCGGCTCTTCCGCGTCCGCAGAGAGGACCTTCGCCGGCTTCGGCTTTTTCTTCGCCAACTCCGGAGCTTTGAAGCTCTGCCCATCAAACGCGATCTCCGTGATGCGCACCGCGCTGAAGGACTGCCGGTGCCCGCGCAGCTTCTTATACTGCTTCTTGCGCTTGTAGTGGAAGACCAGGATCTTTGCGCCGCGGCCTTCTTCAACCAGTTGACCGACGACCCGCGCTCCTGATTCTGGTTTGCCGATCTGACCTTCTCCGCCCGATACGGCCAAGATCTCCGGGAACTCCACCAGGCCATCGGTGCCCGTAGCTAGTTTCTCCACGCGAATCACGTCTCCGGGCGCCACCCGGTATTGCTTCCCACCGGCGCGGATGACCGCGTACATACGTCTGCCTCCGTCAAAATATCGTGGAAGTCAGCTCACCAAACGCAAACCTGCGCACACGGGCGCAACCCCTGGCTTGCCCTGAAACTTCCCGCTGAACTTCCCATGCTTGCTGTGTTTTCCGCCACGGCGATTGAAGCCAGGGCGAGCCTCCCCAGAACGGGTCGGCGAGTACAGGCAAACTCAACTATTCTAGCGTGCGTGGTGGAAATCGGTCAATGCGCCTTTTGCGGATTGCGGCATGGTGTGCGAGAATTCCCCCGAATCTTCGGACCCACTCAGAGAGGGAACCTACCATGAAGCGACCTTTCCCGGTTTTGTTGTGCCTGCTCGCTCTCACGCTGTCTGCCCTGGCGCAGCCGCCTAAGCCGCCCGCGAAGAAATCTGCGGCCCCTCCCGCTCCCGACAAGTCCTACCTGCAGAAGATCTGGGATGGCTGGTCTACCCTCGATCCCGCCAACGTTGCCAAGTTCTATGCCAGCGGCCCGCACACCTTCTTCGACATCGCCCCTTTGAAATACGGCAGCTGGGAGGAATACGAAAAGGGAGTGCAGGGCGTGGTCTCCGGCTACAAAAGCGCGAAGTTCACGCTGAACGATGACGCCGTCATCCATCCCCACGGAGACTTGGTCTGGGCCACCGCGACGGTGAAGGAAGAGATGACGACAAAAGCCGACAAGGTTGAGATGGGCAACTTCCGCTGGACCGTGGTTTTCGAGAATCAGGACGGCAAGTGGATGATCGTTCACGAACACGTCTCTGCCCCTTTGCAATAAACAAGGCTTCGCCGAAAAGCTACCACCCTGGCATACCGAGACTCGCCGAGTCAGTACGCCTTGGCGAAGAAATAGACCGTCATCCCCGCTCCAACCAGCACGACAAAGACGCGAATCCAGGACTGCGGCAGCTTCTGCGCGTAGTGTGCGCCGAGGTAGCCGCCCAGAAGTCCTCCTACGATCATCACGATCCCGTGCTTCCAGTACACCGCGCGCGCCACAACGAAAGCCACCACCGCAACGCCGTTGATCACGAACACCATGACAGTCTTCAAGGCGTTCATAGCATGGATGTCGGTCATACCAAGCGTTGCCAGCATGGCCAGCATTACAATGCCCATGCCGCCGCCGAAGTAACCACCATAGATTGCGACCAGCAGTTGAAAAAACGTGACGCCCGCTAGCGTCCAGCTCGTGGGTTCCTGTTCGATGACGGAACCTCGCGAACCCGCCACCCTCTTGCCAAATGCAAACAACAAAGTGGCGCCCAGCGTAAGCCAGGGGAGCACCCGCATGAAAGTCTGCGCCGGCGTTTTCAGCATCAGCACCGCCCCCGCTCCGCCGCCGATCAGACTCACCGCCAGCAGGGGCGCCATAATGCGGCGCGGCACATTCAACCGGCTGCGGTACGCGCCCCCACTGCCCACCGCGGCCGTCCACAGGGCAATCGTATTCGTGGCATTGGCCGGAATCGGCGGTACTCCCGTAAACAGCAGCGCCGGGAAAGCGATGAAGCTGCCGCCACCGGCAACCGAATTCAGCGCTCCCCCCAGCATCCCGGCGAAAAAGAGAATGAAGGCGGTTTCGAGATTCAAGCACTTAGGTGTATCAGAAACTCTAGTCCTCGCCAAACGTCAATGCACTTGTCGGTTGATTCCGTGTTACCTCTGTAATCTCCGGTAATCCCATTTCCTTCGAGAAACAACGTTCCTGTGACAGGGTTAATAGCAACGGAACACCGAGTATGGGAGACTTGGTCATGCGCGATCGAATTGTCGTTCTGATTTCGCTTTTCCTGTTGGCCAGCGTGACTTCGGGCCAGCAGCCACCCGCCACAAGCAGCACCCCGCCCAGTGCCCAGCCGAGCATGCCGGGCATGGACATGCCGGGCATGAAAGAGATCCCCACGGGCGCGGAGAAAGGCGGCGACGCCAGCGCCCACGCCATGCATTCGATGGAAGGCCACATGGACATGGGTCCACACATGAAGATGACGGCGCTGCGTCCGCCGAAGCCGGGCGATCGCGCGCGAGCCGAGCAGGTGGTCGATGCCGCGCGCAAGGCTTCAGAAAAGTACCTCGACTATCATGTTGCGCTGGCCGACGGCTTCCAGATTTTTCATCCCGAAGTTCCGCAGAAGATGTACCACTTCACCAACTACGCATACGCGATGGAAGCCCGCGTTCGTTTCAATCCCGAGCACCCGACGTCGCTGCTCTATGAAAAACATGGGGACGACTACAAACTGATAGGAGTCATGTACACCGCGCCCAAGCGTCTCGACGAAGATGAACTCGACGAGCGCATTCCGCTCAGCATCGCGCAATGGCACGAGCACGTGAATTTCTGCACCCCGCCTGCCGATCGCTGGAAGGATTTGCTGGCGCCTCATCCGCAGTTCGGCTTAAGGGGATCGATCACCACCGAGGAAGCTTGCGCTGCTGCGGGCGGAACTTTTCATCCCGTAATTTTCAGCTGGATGGTACACGTCTACCCATTCGAGAAAGACCAGGCAAGCGTCTGGTCGGTCGATCGGCAGCATGGCGACGGCGATTGAACAGCTGGCGAAGCCTGCTTCCCGGAAG
>PMHI01000618.1:0-391 GCA_003156615.1 Acidobacteriaceae bacterium
GTCTGGGACACTGATAACAATCCTTGTGAATCTTGTCGGGAAGGTCCTGGTGTGATGCCGCAGTGAAGCCCAGGCGTCCGAAAAATTCTGGAATGCGGGTAAACAGGCACACGCAAGTGACTTTGTGTTTTTCCGCTTGTGCCAGCAGAGCCTTCACCAGGCGTCTGCCACCACCGTTGCTCTGGCTCGAGGGATCCACGGTGATCGAACGAATCTCGGCCAGATGCACGCCGTAGAGGTGGAGAGCGCCACATCCGATGATGCGTCTTTCATGCTCCAGGACGATAAAGTCGCGCACGTTCTCACAGATCTCCGCCAGGTTGCGCGGCAGCAGAGTCCCATCGCCGGAATAGGCTGCGATGAGAGCGTGAATCTGCTCGGCATCAGGCAG
>PMHI01000618.1:461-2535 GCA_003156615.1 Acidobacteriaceae bacterium
TTGATGATGATCCCTTCCTGCAACAACTGTTTGGCCACCGCTTTCGCCAGTTCGGACGAGTCCAATTCCACGGCCAGCATTAAACCGGCCCCGCGAACGTCATGAACCGCCTTATGCTTTTTGTCGAGTGCTTCGAGCGCGTTGTGAAAGTATTTGCCGAGCGTGCAAACGTGCTTCAGCAATTTTTTCTCCTCGCGCAGGAACTCGATGGCAACCGAGCAGGCGAGTGGGCCTCCGCCGAAAGTCGTCCCGTGCATTCCGGGATGCATGCAACTCGCAACCCGTTCGGTGGCGAGGATCGCGCCGAGCGGCAAACCGCAAGCCAGTGGCTTGGCGACCGTGACTACATCCGGCAGCACGTCATAGTGCTGGTAGGCGAAGTGGCGTCCCGTGCGACCGAGGCCGCATT
Source organism: Acidobacteriaceae bacterium (assembly GCA_003156615.1). The sequence continues at coordinate 871 of PMHI01000618.1, forward strand.
GAATCTCGTCGAGCACCAGCAACGCGCCGCTTTGTTTAGTCAGGCGCGAAGCCAGTTCGAGAAACTCCCGACTGACTGGACAAATTCCGCCTTCTCCTTGAATGGTCTCGATGCAAACCGCACAGACGCTGGAATCGAATTTGCGCCGCAGGTCGCCGAGGTCATTGAACTTCACGAAAGTCACGCCTGGCAAGAGAGGAACGAACGGGGCACGATATTTCGGCTGACCGGTCGTGGCGAGCGCGCCGAAGGTGCGTCCATGAAAGGAGTTTTCCATGGCAAGGATGCGCGTCTTTGNNGCCTCCCATGCCTCGGTGCCGCTGTTGCAAAAGAAAGCGCGGTCGAGCCCCGATATTTCAGCTAACATCCGGGCAAGTTCGGCCTGATACTCGTGGAAGAAGAGATTCGAAACATGAATCAACCGGCCAGCCTGGCGCTTGATTGCCGCAGTGATCGCAGGATGGTTGTGGCCGAGCGCGTTCACTCCGATTCCGCTGAGAAAATCGAGATAGCGCTTCCCCCGCGAATCCCAGAGATACACGCCGCGCCCGCGAACAAAAAGAATGGGCTGTCGCTCGTAGGTGGAAAGCAGAAGCTTCGCTTCCATGCGGGTTACGGAGGCGAGGCTCATGTTCTCAGCACCTCTGTGCCGCACTCCAGCTTGGTGAAATAAAACAGGGGCAACATTTCGACTTGCGACGCGGGCAGGATGCGCACTCGCCCCACACCGGATTTCAGAGCTTGCGCACAAGCTTCGAGCTTGGGCATCATGCCGCCACTGATCACGGATTCGTCGATGAGCCCGGCAACCTGGCTGGTATGTAACCGAGCCATCACCGAGCCGTCGGCTTGCGTTACACCGGCAACGTCGGTGAGAAAAATGAGCGCGTCGGCTTCGCAAGCGATGGCACAGGCGGCCGCCATCTGGTCCGCATTCACGTTGTAGTATTGGCCGTCGCCTCCGAGCGCGACCGAGGAGAGCACTGGAATGCCACCTTCGGCCCAGATGGCTCGGAGCCAGCGCGGTTCAGAAAAGCAGATTTCGCCGACGTACCCCAGGTCGTATTCCGCGTCTTGTTTTTTGCGGGCACGAAAAACGCCGCCGTCTCCGCCACAAAGGCCGATCGCCGGTTGTCCCGCGCCAGCAATCGCCGCCACCAGGCTCTTGTTCACAATGCCGGCGAGCACCATCAAGGCCACGTCGCGCGTCTCGGCATCGGTCACGCGCAATCCGTGGACGAAGTCGCTTTCTTTCCCCAGGAGTTTCAGAGTACGCGTCAACGCGCTGCCGCCTCCGTGCACGACAGCCACCTGGTGTCCATCGTGGCAAAGTTGAACAACCGCTTGCGCGCATTTCTTGAGACTCGCTTTATCCTCGATCGCCGCACCGCCGATCTTGACGACAATTTTCATTGCAGGCCCTCCGCTTCGTCCCAGCCGTACATGAGATTCATGTTCTGCACGGCCTGACCGGCTGCGCCTTTGAGCAGATTGTCGAGACAGGAAACCACGATGAGCCGGCGGCCGTCCCGAGCAAGGCAGAAGCCGACGTCGCAGAAGTTGGTGTGAACCGAGAATCGGATTTCCGGCAAGCTCGACGCCAGGAAAATGCGTACCCACCGCTTGCCACTGTAGAAATCGTTAAAACAACTTTGAATTTCGTCC
>PMHI01000607.1:0-18467 GCA_003156615.1 Acidobacteriaceae bacterium
CGACGTCAAACTCGACCTCGTCGCGAAGCTGCGCAAGCAAGGAAAAAGCGAGGTCGGGGAATACTACGCTGCCTATGCGGTCGCCAAACACTGGGCTTACGCGGCTGGCGTTGTCGATGGCCGGGCCGCGATGATCGTGTACGATCGCGCGATTTCACTGGGGACGCCTGCCTATTTTGTTGCCCTGGATTTCGATGGCGATCGCCTGGTCTCGATCCACGACTTCCTGTATGCCCGTTATGCGATGGACGGTGTCGATTTGTCCCTACTCAATCCCAAGGCCATCACAGTAAAGACAGTAAAGATGGAGAGACGGTCTGGTTAGCCGACGAAGTTCTTCTGTGACACGAGTTGGGCGAGGTCGGCGCGGAAGCGGGGACGGGGCCGTAGCGGAGGATGAGGTTGGCCATTCGCGCGAAGTCTTCAGCCACTCATCCAAGTTGGACCCTCCAAATTAGTACCGAGAAACGCGACTGCTTCATCGAACGCGCGCCGGCAATGCCCTCCTCGCCTCCGACTTCTCCTCAAGGCGCGCCTCCGATAAAGCACTAGCGTGAACCGGGAGCAATCGCGATCACTTCCTACGAGCCGACTTATTTAAGACTGATCGGCGGGAGTGCAAGTGCAGGAAGAGAGTCGATCTGAAGCGCATCGAAGCGCTGAGCGAGATGCACGCAAGTTATCAGGCTGCTGCCGCAAGCATCTTTCGGCGATATCCGCCGGGTGAGATCCCAGCCCAGCGCTTGAATGCGATGGGGAAGGCTGCTTCCGATTCGTACCCTACTCGGCTGGCCACGGTTCCAATGTTGCCGCTTCCGTCCAGCAGCAGACCGGCCGCGACGTGCATGCGCCACGCCGTCAAATAGCTAATCGCTCCCTGGCCGACCAGAGCGCTGAATCGCTGGGCGAAGACGGCTCTCGAACAGCCGACCTCTTCGGCAAGCGCTTGCAACGTCCAGCGGCGTTCCGGTGCCGCGTGCATCGAGGAGATGGCACGCCCTACAAGAGGGTCCATGATGCCGCGCATCCAGCCGACCGAATTGTGGTGGTCCGTAGCCAGAAACGCGCGCAGAGATTGCATAAAAAGTAGATCCGCGAGCTTCGCGATCACCAGATGTGATCCTGGCTGCTCTTCCGCAAGCTCCACGGAGATCGCATTCAGAGTCATCTTCAACCACGATGCATTGCGGTCCTTACCGGCTCGGACGACGAGCACAGGCGGCAATGCTGTGAGTAGCGGGTTTTTGCGCCGGTCACCGAAGTAGAAAATGCCGATAAGAAGTACGCTCTGCGCGCCGCCGCCTCCATGCCGGAGGTGGACTGTTCTTCGATAACGCACACCGGGCTTCCATGGCTCTGCGCCCGCCTCGGCAAGCAGCGACAGAAGAGGAACCGGACGTGCGCTCGCGGGGTCGGCACCCTTAACCTGATGGGGCTCTCCGCCTGGCAGCACCAGGAAGTCTCCCGCGCACAGGTCGTAAGCGTTGTTCGCGGCCTCGATGCGGGCCTTGCCGGAAAGCACCGCGTAGAACGGTGCGACAGAGCAGGCACTTTTCTGAATGTGCCAGGGCTCGGTCACCTCCAGGCGGCAAAAGACGCAGCTTTCCTGACGCAGATCGGCTAGAAGCTGATCGAAGATATCCACGGCAAGACGCTCGCGAATGAAAATCAGACGGACACACAGGAACCGTCTGCCGTCTTGATCATCTCATAGTGCAGAGGTAAAGGCCCAACCATGGAGGAAGCATCATGATTGTCGTCACCACACCAACTGGCACTATCGGCCAACAGGTCCTCGAGAATCTCCTCGACAGCGGCGAGCCTATTCGCGTGATCGCGCGCGATCTCGCCCGCCTGCCCTCGCAAATGCGGAAGCGCGTCGAGGTCGTGCAGGGGTCGCACGGCGACATCGACGTCGTCACTAAGGCGTTCAAGGGCGCTGACTCCGTGTTCTGGCTAGTGCCCCCAGATGTCCGAGCCCACAGCGTCATGGCCGCCTATCTCGACTTCACTCGGCCGGCCTGCGACGCTCTCCGGAGCCAACGGGTCAAGCGGGTGGTCGGAGTCTCGGCTCTGGGCCGCGGGTGGCCCAAGAACGCCGGGCTGGTGTCGGCGTCGCTGGCGATGGACGACCTGATCGCGAGCACGGGCGTGAGCTACCGGGCTCTGACGATGCCCTCGTTTATGGACAACATCCTAAGGCAGGTCGAGGCGATCAAGAACCAGGGCATGTTCTTTTCGCCGATCTCCGGAGATCGCAAGCTTCCGACCTGCGCCACTCGCGACATCGCCGTCGTTGCCGCCAGGTTGCTGCTCGATCCTTCCTGGAGCGGACAGGGCAGCGTCCCGGTCCTCGGTCCNNCGAGGACCTGTCCTTCCACGATATGGCGAAAATCATGTCCGAGGTGCTGGGAAAACCAGTGCGCTTCCAGCAAATTCCCTTCGAGGCCTTTAAGGCCAGGCTGACCGCATCGGGGATGTCCGAGGCCATGGCGCAGGGGATGATCGACATGATGGTGGCCAAGAACGAAGGCCTCGACAACGCCGAGCTACGCACCCCGCAGTCCACCACCCACACCGGCTTCCGGCAGTGGTGCGAGGAAGTATTGAAGCCCGCAGTCCTTCAGCCGGTCGAGAAGTAACTGTCAGTCGGCATGTTCATCATCGGCATGTTCATCACTGGATTCACCACTAGCGAAATGCGCGGTCTGAAGGCCTCCGAGCGCCTTGACCTTTGGTCCTGGTTGAGCACAGTTTGGGGTAAAACTTTCGCACGCGTCTTACAGGAGAAAAACTCTATGCGTCTCACGGGCAACACCATTCTCATCACTGGCGGGACCAGCGGTATCGGTCGCGCCCTTGCCGAGGTTTTCCATGAGCGCGGTAATCAGGTCATCATCGCCGGACGCCGTCAGGCTCTGCTCAACGAGATCACCGCCGCCCACCCCGGCATGCACGGCATGCAACTCGACGTTGAAGATCCACGCGCCGTTGAGGCGTTCGCGGCCCGCGTCCGGGAACAGTTTCCCAAACTTAACGTCCTTATCAACAATGCCGGAATCTCGAAGCGTGAAGACCTCACCGCCGACACGATCGATCTCTCCGGGGCGCGGTCTATTATTCACACCAACATCGTCGGCGTACTTCACCTGACTGCGACACTACTCCCGAGCCTCAAACAGCAGCCGAACTCGACTATCATCACTACAACCTCCGGGTTAGCCTTTGTTCCGTTCGCCCCTTTTCCTACGTACTGCGCCACGAAGGCTTTTCTTCACTCCTGGATGCAGTCGCTCCGATTTCAGCTGAGGGAAACGTCGGTGGAGGTCCTAGAACTTATCCCGCCGTACGTGCAAACGGAACTTAGTGGGCCCCATCAGGCGACCGACCCCCATGCTATGCCTCTGGCGGACTATATTGGCGAAGTGATGCAGGTTCTCGACGACCCAAACCGGTCAGGCGATGAGATTCTTGTCGAACGCGTCAAAACACTGCGCTGGGCCGGAAAGAACGAGGATTACGAGCGAATATTCATAGCCCACAATAATCGGTGATTAACGTAGGCTCAAGGCCGCAATGCATTCTTCCCGGATCGCCCAAGTGCTTGCGAGTGTCATCTCGTCCTCACCTCGCCCCTCCGCCATCCAGTGCTGAAGGAAGGTCTTGTGAACATCGATTTTGTACAACGTGATCTGATTCGGAGCGATCTCCTCTTCGTGCAGGAAATAGGATATCGGTTCGAGGTCGCTCGCACGTTGCCGAGTGACATCGATGCGTTTGTTCCCAAATCGCAGGTAGCAGTGAGCTTCGGGCAACGCCTTTAGACGGTACCTCTCTAAGACGGCGCCAACGCCCGGCGTGTTGCGTTCATTCATCTCATAAATGCCCAACATGAGAACAAGATCAATTCTCTGTTCGATAGCAATGACGGCGAAGGAGCGCGTGTTTGGTACTGCACGTTCCCCGCTGCTCCGTCAAAACAGCGAGTGGGTCGTCAGGGTTGCGATTTCGGCCATATGGCAACTCGCACACCCGTTGCCCAGCAGCCCGTAGATCAGATGTTGCGAGGTTCAGGAATGCACTTGAAACCATTCCGCTTGGCTTCAATCTACACAGGGGGAGCGCTTCCCACGAATACATAGGACGATTATCAGCTAACCATCAGCAGCATGTGAACCCGAAAGTCTAAAACCGCTGATCGCGGCGCCACCGACTTCAGCCTCTCACTTCTGTCTCGTCGTCGTGACCCAGGACTGCACGGCCATGTAAGTGTCGAGCCTCCCATTTCCCATGCCGGTGCTCGAAATCGGCTGCGCGTTAGCGATGGCCGCCGCGGCAGTTTGCTGATTGACGCCTGCCGAAACGTTCATCAACAATGCGGCTGTGCCGGACACAAAAGGTGCGCTAAAGGAAGTTCCCCATCCGGCCGCGTAGGTGCCGAAAGGATAGGTTGAGACAATACCCTCCCCAGGAGCAGCCACCCACACGTCCGGTCCGTAGTTGGAGAAGCTGGACGGTGTGTCATAGTCGGTGGTGGAAGCGACTCCCATGACATTCGGCAGAGCTGCTGGATACACCATCACATCCTCGCCGTCGTTTCCCGCCGAAGCGACACAGATCAAGCCTTGACTGTTCGCATAATTGATCGCCGTCGCCATTTCGTTCGAGGAGGGGCTAAAGCTGAAGCTCATGCTGAGCACATTGCCGCCGTTTTGAACCGCATAGTAAGTGGCCCGAATAATGTTCGATACATAGCCGGTGCCATTCGCAGCGAACGCCTTGAGCGGCATAATGTTCGCTTGGGGGGCGACCAGGTGGACGATTCCGGCAGTCATGGTGCCATGCCCAAAGTCGGCATTCTGGCCGCTATCGAGTAGCGCAGCCGTAGACTCGTTGACGACTGCAATCGTGGATGGGCTCACATAAGTCGGTGCCGGGGACCCTCCGTCGAGTAACGCCGCTGACGATTCATTCACGTCACCCATTTCACTCCCGCTGGGAGTGTTGTTGATGAAATTGTAGCCAGGCACCAGAACTCGGACCAGCGCCGGGTGCTGAGTGTCAACCCCAGTATCGATCATGGCCACGGTGCCGGCGCCGGCGACATTGAATGTGCTCTGCGTCTGAAGCACGCGAACAATCACCGCAGCAGGCTGATTTACGTAACCGTCCCAAACAGAAGCGCCATAGTAAGGCAGCGGAGTGCTGTCGGTCAGGGATTCTGGAACCGGCCCTGCCGCGGCCCCAATCAAGAACAGTTCCTGATCAGCCTCTGCGTCGACAACTCCAACCTGGTTCAACAAGAGCGCCAGGAAGGAATTCAAATTCACTGAGCCGTCGACTGTAACCAAGAAGAGCTGGCCGGCCGGATCGCCGAGATTACTCCCCACGTTGCAATTCAAGATGAGACAGCTGATCTGGAGACCACTCGACCCCAGCGTATCGCGCACAATCAATCGCTGTTGTGCGGATGCCGATGGTCCGGCTGCTGCGAGCAGAATCAGGAACAATATCCAGCGGTAGCACTTCATTGAGCCTCCCCAAATCTGTTGACCGTTCCCAGCTGGACTTTCTCCACGGACTCTTGGTTGAAGATTCGAACACCACCGAGGTGCCAGCTCAAGATTACGAATTTTTAATCTTGGGTGTTACCTAAGTCATGTCTAAGTGAGATCCCGCGCGCTTTCCCCGTCGGGAACAGGCACAATGATCGTCCTGTTTCCCTCGATTCCAAAAACGAGCTGCAGGTGGTCGAGCGCGGTAATGCCGAAGTCAAACTCCCCGACGTCGTTGGTTCTTGCTCGCGACACGGTATCTCCTTGACAAAGCAGGCTCACCGGAACTCCGCTGACCCCATGATCCGGCTTGGTGGAGTCAAGGAGTTGCCCCATCAAAACCACAGAATCCGATCCCGGCTTCGGTTGCATGCGCATGTCGATACACACGCTACCGGACTTGTAAAGCAGTTGTCTGACTACAGCGGAACTACCACGCACCCCGGCAGCGTCCAGTTCGAAAGCGCTATCGAAAAGTAGCGTTGCCAACTCCAGCTTGCCGGCCGGGAATGGAACCACCTTCCGCAGAGCAAAGCTGGTGTTTACTGCTCGCACTGCCCATGCTGGGGGTTCCCAAGTATTCTGAAGCTTCGCAATATCCACGACATGCCTCCATATCGCCAAAGTTTTCGAGCATCTAGAACATCCTTCATCCAGGTGTTGCTGCATCGCGCTCTTTTGAGCGCTGCCCTCGACCTCGCGGGCAAAGTCGATCCAATCGTCGATCGAAAAGTGGTTCATAGCTCTCCAACGGTGAACGGGAGTGGGTGCATCTACCCAATAAGGGTAAGAGGAGGGCTCAAAAATATAGGACACTGAAGAAAAAACTGCGAGCGGAGGTTACCTGGAGGTAACCTTTCCCTGCAACACGAAAGGGGCCCAATAGTAGGGATGGGGGTAAGCTTTCCGGAGGTCTAAGGCAGCTTGTCGTAAGGCAGAGGCCTTATCCGCGCAGGTTGCCAAGTGCCCATAGAAGGCGGTCATAAACTGCGCGGTGCTGTAGTCCTGCACGTCCCAGAGAGTGAGAAGGGTCGACTGCGCCCCCGCATAGATCAGCCCTCGAACGAGCCCAAGCAACTCGTCTCCGTCAGCCACCACGCTGAGACCCGTCGCACACCCACTCAGGGTGATCAGTTCGGCCGGGAGCTTCAGTTGGTAGAGATCATAAAGACTCAATATGCCATCCCCCAAACGGATTCCAGAAAACATTGGGTCATCCTGTCGAAAATAGCCGTGCGTGGCGATGTGAACGAACCGGCTCTGCCGCCCTTTCTCCTCGAGCACGGCGGCGGTGGCAGTCCCGCCGAGGAACAGTTCGGATGCCGGTATGGCGGCAGCAACCGCCTTGGCTTCATCCAAAACGAAAGGTGCTGCCGCGTCAGGAACACCTAGTACAAGACCGGATCCAGACAGGTTCGAGGACCGAGCCTGACAAAGGCCAAAAATTGTAGCGCTCGGCGCGTAGGAAACATTGAATGAGTCGATGAGATATTGCTGGCCGTCGAACAGAGCATGAAACGGCAAAGCATGGAGAATGCCGTGAGGCACGACGAGCAGATGGTTTCCCGTGAGCCACTTCTCCACGGGACCGAGCAGTTCGTCATAGATCTCTTTCAGGTGCCGCTGTGTAGTTTCCAGTAGGGACTTGCCAAAGGCGTTGGTGTAGTCGGAGGTGAGCCGGAACTTCGAAAGTTGAAACTGGAAGCGCGTAAGCAAGTCGCTCATTCGTGAGACCTCAGCTACGGGAACAATCTCCAGCAAATCGTGTCTCAACAGAACCGCGACAAAGCGGCCACGAATCTGGAAGTATTCGAGGAGCATGGAGGCTGGAGGCAGATGGGAGCGAATTTCTTCCGCCGTTGCCGCCTTCGGCGAAACCAGCCCGGCGGATTCCGCCACAGACAGTGGCATCTCCCGTACGACCCGGAGGAGATCGCTTTCGCGCTTTCGAATCTCGGCCTGGATCTGAGTCAATCGCTGCGGAGATCCCTTGGCGCCACGAAGTTGCTCAGTTTCGTAGCTACGGGAATGCCAATTGATCTCTGCCCGAAGGTTACGCATTTTGCGGAGGAGATCAGGGTCCGCGTTCGAAGCCAAATGGAATTCAGATCCTGACTTGAACATCAGGTCGCGCAAGCTTCGTGACTTTGATTGTTCGATGTTCTCAAAAGCTTCCTCGAAACCGCGTTGGCCTGGCGAGCGGTCCAGGCACAACTCGACTAATCCTTCATAGATCTCGAGCCGATTCTTCATGAAGGAGATTCTGAGCTCTTCCCGGTTTAGACCGCTGCGTAGCGTTTCCAAAGTCTGACGGGCGTCCTGATAGCAACTGTAGGCTTCCGTTCGGTTTCCGGCCGCAAAGTGAATTCGGCCCATGAGGTGATGTGCCTGACAACTTAGGGCAGGGAGTTCGAGCCCGCCCAGATGCTTCAAAGCGGCGCTACAGTGCGAGCGCGCCAAAGCTGTTTTCCCCATCCGCAAATACAAATGTGCAAGGAGCAGACGGCACAGGATCAGGTTGTGCGGAACCTTGGAGGCCCGGAATACTTTCAGGGCTGCGAGGCAGAGGCGTTGCGCCTCAGCATACCGGCCTTGTTCGATGATGATAACCGCCTGGTAGAGATCGATTCGGGAGGGCCATATATGGTTTTCTTCTTTGACGAATATTTTTCGGGCCTTGGCGAAGAGCTCAAGAGCAGGCCCCGCTTTGCCTTGCTGCCACATGGCCAGGGCGAGATTAGCCAGAGACTTGCCAGCTTCGTAATCCATTTCCAGGCGCTCAAAGTCGACCGCAGCTTCCCGGGCCATCTCCTCGGCTTGTTTGGCCTGATTCACCTCAAGGTAGATTTCTGACAAGTCAAGATAGCAAAGCGCGACGTGGTAGTGGTCACTGGCTCGGCGGCAGGTCTCGCGAGTCGAACGCAACATCTCAATCGCACGACTGGGCTCGCCTCCAAGATAGTAAAGTGACGCGATGTTGTAATCTGCCTGCCCGATCAGTAGCTGCATGCCATGTTCCACGGCGAACCGTCGCGCCTCTTCATAGGCGGCGATGGCTCGGGGGAAATCGCTCAAACCCACAAGGCACATAGCGACATTATGCAGAGCTACCGGCAGTGCCTCTGGCTCTTGTTCCGGGTTGTTAAAGAAATAACGGTGGGCTCGCTCGTAGCATTCCAGAGCTTCGGTGAATCGACCCTGACGCTGAAAAATGTTTCCGACATTTAATTCGAGGCGCGCGAGGCGCCATTGATTGCCTTCGGTCGTGAAAATCTGACGCGCCCGCTCAACTGCCGAAAACGCGCGGTCGTACTGCCCGGTGAGGATTAGAGGCTGTATCGAGGCATTCAAGGTACGCGCAAGTTCTGTGCTGCTGCGCAACTTGCCGAAGATCTTGCCAGCTTTTTCATGATAGTGGACGGCAGAGCGGTTCTGACCGGAGACGTGGAGCGCATTGCCCATTGCCCGAAGACTTTGCGCTATTGCAGAACGATTACCCAGTTGGTGTGCGATGGTTACGGCACACTTAGCGAGCATTATGGCTCGACCCGTATCGACCCTTGCCTGCTCGCGGACAGAGTCCGTAAGCCATGACACTACCTCTGCCTTGAAAAGCTCGGGATGTTTCGCTAAGAACTTGGCCGGCGCGGCTTTGCCTTCGAGTCGGGAAAGCTGGGTCAACAGCTTCTCCCGGCGGGCATGGCCGGCGCTTCGGGTGGCTTTCACGACGGGTGGAAGCCCACCTGCTCCAACCGCTGCCGTAACTTGTCCAGGCAGCGTTTGCGGATAAAACCAATGGAACCAGAGGCCAGATCCAGATCTTTCGCAACCTGCTGATAGGGGCGCGCCGGCATCTCAAAGAACAGCATTCGCACCAGACGCTGGCAACGTGGAGAGAGAGCCAACAAAGCCTCGCGCAGCATTTGCTCTTGCTGAACCTGCAAAGCAAAATCCTTCGGCTCCTCTGGCGAGGCGTACGAGTCGAGGTCGTCAACCTCCTGCAGCTTCTGCCGTTGTTGCGCCTGTTTTCGGTGGAAGCATTTATTCCGCGTAACCTGGATAAGCCAGCCGGCCAAAGCGTTGGGTTCGCGCAGAGATGACAATTCGGCTAACAGGTCCATGCACACTGCCTGGAAAATATCGGCAGAGTCTTCTTCGGAAAAACCGTACCGTACAGGAATCGAGAAGATCAGATTTTTATATTTCGCGATGAGAGCCGACCAAGCCGCCTCGTTGCCGTTGAGGCACTCTTGAATCAGGCGAGAATCGGAAAATTGATTCGTGTACCCGATCCGGGCTTTCCCTGGCGCGGTGGTCATGGCTTGCCAGTCACTTCCTTTTCCCGGAAGAACAACTCTTGAGAGTTCCACAGAGTATGCGGATCGAGGGTCGCAGGTTTGAAATTAGCCAGCTGATCCTTGGCCCCTACCAAGATATTGGGGCTTGCCAGACAGATGATGGGGAGCTCCTCGGCCAGGATTTCTTGCACGCGGTCGTACAGTAACTTCCGGTCCTTGGGCTTCATGGTAGAAAGTTGCTTTTCCATCAGTTGGTCAATCTCTGATTCCCAACTCGTTGCCGGATGAGGCTCACCAAGGTCCCAAACATGATCATTTCCGGACGACCGCCAGATATTCATCTCTGAGGTTGGGTCTACGTCTCCTGCCCCGAGGCCGAGAACGGCGGCTTCGTAGTCGTGAGTTTGCAAGATGCGGTCCAAGACAGAGTGGAAATCCAGCGCTACAACCTGGACGCGGATTCCCAAATCCTTCAGGTCCGCCTGAATCATGGTTGCTATCTGCGTACGCTGTAGGTTCGAGGCACTGGTGATGATCGAAAACTCAACCGGGGAGCTGCTGGCGTCCACCAATGTGCCATCATCCTTCCAGGAGAATCGTGCCGACGCGAGCAGTTTCCTCGCGCCCTCAACCGACCGCGCGGGATGAGGAATAGCCGTGTCCACCCAGAAGTTACTGGCCGGGGTGACTGGCGTCCACAAAGGAGTCCCGCGGCCTCGATACACGATTCGGCTAATTGCCTGCCGGTCGATGCCCAGTGAAACTGCCTGGCGGAATTTAACTTCTCGAAACCAGGCTTGCTTTCGGGCGAGCGCAAAAGATTGGGCAGGCAAAACACTATTCAGGTTGAAAAAGAGAAAATTGAATTCGAGGCTGGGGCCGAGATCGGACAGATGAAATGAACGGGGGCCCTGGTCGCTCTCCAAAACCGAATAATCTTCAGCGCTGATTCGGTTGATGACGTCCGTGTCCCCGGCCTGAAAACGAATTACTTCGGCGTCCGAGTTTGCAACGAACAAGAAGGTAATCTGATCTAGGTAAGGAAGTCGAGTCCCATCGCGATCTGCTCTCCAGTAGTAAGGATTCCGTTCGAGGGTGATCCGCTCTCCGGCAACGTATTGCTTGAGCCGAAACGGACCGAGCCCCGCGATTTCTTGAGGAGATGTTCCCAGGCCCCAACTTTGCGCCAGCTTTCCGCTTTTGTAGGCTTCTTCCAGAAGATGTCTGGGCAGAATGGCTATGCTGTCGAACAATCGTTCTGCGCTGGCGTAGGGTTGAGCTAATTTGAAGACCACGCGATAGGCATCAACCTTTTCGACACTTATCGGGCTACCGTGGATGACTAACAAGTCGCGCTGTGGAGAATGAACAGCCTCATCCAGATACACCTTGAAGCTGAAGATCACGTCATCGGCGTCGACCGGATGACCGTCAGAAAAATGCAGGCCACGGCGCAGTTCGAGAGTATACCGAAGTCCATCAGGAGACACGTGCCACGTCTTGGCCAGAGCCAGCTCGGTCTGTTGGGAAAGCCGGTTGATATGGACCAGATCACCGACCATTTGCGCAATGACTTCCCGGGATGAGATATCAGCGGAAGTGACCGGGTTCAGTGTTTTTGGCTCGGAACGCAGCGATACGACCAAACGACCACCCGGCTGTCCGATCGGGTTATCCGCGATAAGGATTTCTTCGCTTGGTATCTGCGCCTGGGCCCGGTTGGACGCAGCAGATGCACAGATGAAAGCGGCAACAATGAGGGCGCCCTTGAAGCCACGAACGCTCATACTGCGCACCTCGGAACCCGTTGCTCCTCATCCTGCACCGCACTTGCCAGAAGCATATAACCCAGGAAAACCGGGATCAACACCAATCCCGGAGCCCACATCCACCAATACGAAACGAGCACATGGTATTGCTGGAGCGCTGCCAGCATATTACCCCAGCTTGGCGTAGGCTCGCCCACTCCCAGACCCAAGAAAGATAACGTNNACCTCGGCGAGAATGTACTGGGGAATGAGGAGCGCTGCCTGAGTAAGAAGGACGCTGTAGGTCTGCGGCAAGATATGGCGGCGCATGAGATATAAGTCCGATCCTCCGAAGACTCGCGCCGCGAGAACATACTGACGTTCTTTCGCGCTGAGCACTATGCCTCGAATAAGGCGTGCCGGGCGTGCCCAACCAACTGCTCCAATGACTGCAATGATCAGCGCAAATGCCTGGCCCGGATTGATGTGGAGCGGAAGGAATGCCCGGAGGGCGAACAATAGGTACAACCAGGGTAATGCGAGGAAGAGCTCTGCACAACGCATGACGACAGCGTCAACCCATCCGCCGTAGTAACCGGCCACGGTCCCCAGCAGGGCGCCGATTCCCAACGACAAAGCCGTAGCCAGCAATCCGCAGAACAGGGAGACTTGAGCGCCGTAGAGAAGGCGGGAAAATACGTCCCTCCCATAGCTATCCGTGCCCATCACAAGCACCCTCGCCGGAGGGCTGACTCCAAACAAATGCCAGTTCGATTTGAACCGATCCAGGAACTTGTACTCCGACCCTCGTACTAGGAAGTGCAGAGGGAAGCATCTGTGTACATCTTCGTCATAGTTTCCAAAGGTTCCAGGACGCTCGATGAGAAGACAAACGAAGGGCCGCCAGTGCGTGGCTCCTTGCGCATCCCTAAAATGAAGCCGTGAGGGCGGAGCAAATGGAATGGCTCGATCTTGTTCTGCGAAGTCATAAGGGGAGAAGAATCCGGCGAAGAATGCCGTCAGGTGCAATGCTGCTAAACCAAGCAGCAGGACAGCAATTCTTTTCTCCCCTCTCATGCCAGATTCTCCTTGCGAATGCGCGGATCGGCGGCGAACAGTAGAACATCAGCGAACAGCATGCCGCACACCAGAAACAATGAGGCGAGCATCACAGCGCCAATCACCACGTACAGGTCGCGCGACAGAATCGCCTCCAACAGCAAAGGTCCGAGTCCGGGCCAGCTCATAACCACTTCGGTTAGTAACGACGCGCTCAGAAGTGATCCCAGAGAGAGTCCAAAGAGGGAAATGAGAGGATTTGCCGCCACCGGGAGGGCGTGGCGAAGCACGATGTGCCGGCGGGCAATTCCATGAGCCCGGGCGGCACGAACGCAAGGTGAATCTAGCGCCTCGATCATGGCGGCCCGAACATGCCGCGTCAGTACGGGCAAACTCCCAAGCACGAGTACGAGCACCGGGCCTATCAAATGGGCGCCTATGCTTTGCAATTGCTGCCACCGGCTTTGATCTGCACCTCCCAGCGATAACGTTCCTCCGGCGGGAAGCCACCGGGTACGGAGGGCGACCAGCAACAAGACTAAGACCAGCAGCAAGTCCGGTGTGGCCAGCAACACCGACGTTACCAGCCCGCCGGCACGGTCGATCCAGCCCCGGCGTTTCTCGGCGCTTAGAATTCCCAAAGGCAGGGCGAGCAACCAAGCCAGCAGTGTCGCCGATCCTGTTAATAGCAGCGTGTTGCGCGCTCTCGACCAGAGCAGAGGTGCCACGGGAGCGTTATAGGCGAACGAGAAACCGAATTCGCCCTTTGCGGCAGAGTGTAACCATCGGAAATACCGAATGGGCAGCGACTGCTCCATTCCGTACTGCCTTCGCAGATTAGATATCGTTTCACTTGAGATCTGCGGATTCAATCTCATTTCGTCGAAGAAGTTTCCTGGGGCCAACTCGACAAAAGCAAAAGAGAGCAGGGAGACACCGAATAGCAGGAAGAGACTCTGAAGAATACGATGCCCGAAGTATTTCATCCCAAATCTCTAAGCTCCTGTGGGGGCGCCGAATGTGAGTTTCCGAGCGAACCCGGGCGACCCTAGCGCCTGGATGCGAGGGTGCTGAGTATGCTTGCATATTTCCGACGGCTTTGCCTGCTCGACAACTCTGCCTTCATGGATAACCGCAACGTCGTCTGCGATGCGGGCGACAAGCTCAAGATTGTGGGAAATGAAGAGATAACTCAGTCCTTGTGCAGTCTGCAGGTCCAGGAGGAGATTCGTGATTTGTCCCTGGATCGAAAGATCAAGTCCAGCTAGCGCCTCGTCCAATACTAGCAACTTGGGTCTTAGAACCAAGGCTCGGGCGATGGCCAATCTCTGCCTTTGTCCACCACTCAACTCATTTGGTCTGCGATCTTTCCAAATGGGGCGGAAGCCCACCTGTTCCATCGTTTCCAAAACCCATTCGGCTCGCTCTTTGCTGCGCCATTGGCCTCGTATCAGCAAGGGTTCTTCGATGATTTCGGCAGCTGACATACGGGGATTCAATGCACCTGCTGAGTCCTGAAAAATAAGCTGGATATCTCGCCCAGCGGAGATGCGTTCCTTTCGGTCAAACTCAAGCAGACTCTTGCCCTCGAATCGAATGTCTCCAGCATCGGGCCGCTCACGACCAACCAGGCACATGGCTAGCGTTGTCTTTCCGGACCCGGACTCGCCGACCAACGCCAACGTGCCGCCAGTTTTCACGACCAGGTCCACATCGATCAGGGCACGGACGCAGAATTGGCGTTTCCACCAGCGCCCCTGGGTGTAGGTCTTCGACAAGTCTTGAACCTCCAGCAGAGGCAATTGTGTGGGAGGCATGGTCTATCCGACCCCGTATTTGAAGCAACGAACGGATCTGCGAGGGGAAACCTCGATCTCGTCGGGCCTATGCGAGTCGCAAACCTCCATTCGATCCCTGCACCGGCTCGAGAAAGAACAGCCGGGCAGCACTTCGAGAGGATCGGGCGACTTGCCAGGAATGCAAGGTAAGCGGCGCTTTCCGTGATCAAAATCGTTCGGAGCGATGCGCTGCGGGGCGCATCGCAACAAAGCTTCCGTATACGGATGCCGGGGCTCGGAGTAAAGCTCGCCGAGCGAACCATTCTCTACAATTTGGCCTGCATACATCACCATGACTCGATCAGCGATTCGAGCGAGAGTAGCTGGATCATGACTGATGAATAAGAACGAGGTGCCGGTGGACTCCTTCAGATGTTCGATAAAATCGAGGATTTCATAGGCAGTATTTTGATCCACTGACGCTAGGGGTTCGTCGGCAATCACCAGACGCGGCTTGCAAATCAGAGCCTGTGCGATCGCAACCCGTTGACATTGCCCTCCACTCAACTGGTGCGGGTAGGCGTCGTAAATCCGATCGACATCGCGCAAGCCGATCGCGGCAAACACCGCCTCTG
This sequence comes from Acidobacteriaceae bacterium, assembly GCA_003156615.1. Next base: position 15,074 of record PMHI01000607.1, read on the forward strand.
CCTCCTCCCGCGCTTGGCGCGCGGTGCATCTGTGGTGAGCGCGCAGTACCTCACTCACCTGCTTCCCGACCCGGACGACCGGATTCAGCACGCTGGGGTCCTGGTAGATGATGGCCGCTTCAGCGCCGCGAACTTCACGGAGGTGAGATTCATCGAGCGAAGAGAGATCGCGCCCGCGGAAAAAAATGGAACTGCAGCTTACCCGCGCGGCATCGGGGAGGAGGCATAGTAGAGAAAGGGCGATGGTTGTCTTGCCACAACCGGACTCACCCAGCAAGCCCACAATCTCGCCGCGAGCGATATCGAAACTCACTCGGTCGACGGCTGTGAATTCGCGGCCTTTCTCACAGAAGCGGACAGTCAGATCCCGGACTCGAAGCAGATCTGCGGAGGGCTGGTAACAGGCTTGATGAACCCTGGCGGTTGCCACATTGGCGACTGGAGCTTCCATCGGACACTCGGTAGGTCTCGCCTGCGTGGCCGAACTGCACAACGCCTAAGTCGGTTGCCAGCAACTCCCAGCTCACCCGGATCTTCGACGATAGCCTTGCTTCGATTACATCAGCAATCCGTAAGCGCGCAAGGGTACAGGAGTAATACAGGAGTTTACTGACGCCGCAGCAGGCGCGGAGTTGATCGCAACTTTCGACCGAGTGTTCGATTTCCAAAATCAGAACAGGACTTCCCATACACCCTCCTGTCGCACGCGATCTAAGTGCTTGTGAACAATCAACTCAAAGCCATGGTTCCACAATTGCTTGTGTCACGGGCATGCCGAAGCCAATGCCATTTCCCGAAGACGACTCGCCACGGTCTGATCTTCGCCATCAGCCGCCACAGCGCGCCAACGATAACGTTTGTAGTGTGGGGACGCCCCCGAGAATAGAGAGTTTGCGAACCCGATTCGATCCGCGCCTTGTGGGGTTTGGAATTGTCAGTCCATCAACCCGCGCTCCGAACCTGAAGGAGCATCTCAGTCGGACTTTGCAAGCCGCAGAAAAACCCAGCGGCAGAAATCTGGAGGATCGGAAGTGAACCCTTCGTCTAATCTCAGCCTGATCCCGCTCCGGCAGGCCAGTCTTTGTCTCGACTGCGAAACGATAACGACCACGCACACAAACTGCCACGCCTGCGGATCCCAGGCTCTGTTGAATGTTGCCCGCGCACTCAACCGGCAGCACCTCTCGGATCGGGTGTGTTCTGGGAGGCGGTCCGTCGTCCAAATGTCCGTGGCCCACGTGCGCCAAAGAGACACGTTTCACCGAAGTGCACCGAACCTCGGCAGAAACCGAGGCCGGGACAGCGCCCTACCCCTGGAATTTGATCTCAGCAAGTCGGAGAACAGTGCATGAAGCTCAGACCAGGAAGCTCCGAACCTGCCTGCAGCTGGTAGGAGGAGTTCGAGCCGAAACGGCGCACGGCGTCGGTCGCTCCCCCGAGGTCGAAAACCTGCGGAATCCCTCTTTTCCGTCGGGCCCCGGGGCCGCAGTCGACACCGTGGAGCACATGTTCGCGATTAAGGATACGGAGCGAGCGAGGCCATTGATGCGAGGAATCGACCAAATGTCATCGTTGAAACTTCTTGTAGTGGAAGATGACTTACCGAGCCTGGAACTGATGGACGAGGTATTCACGTCTCTCAAGGCAGAGGTTCGCCCCATCAGCGATGGTGAGAGAGCGGCTGATCTGATCAAGCGAGAGAGATACGACGGGATTTTCTTAGATCTCGAAATGCCCAACATGAACGGTTTCGAGCTGGCCCGATGTGTCCGAGAATCCTCCTGGAACAAGTCCACTCCGATTGTGATCGTAACCGGGCGCGACGACAGAACTACGATGCAACAGGTTTTTGCGGCTGGAGCAACCTTCTTTCTACAAAAGCCGGTCGATAGGCAAAGGCTGAGCAATCTGTTTCGGACTGTACGTGGGTCACTCACTGAGAATCGGCGACGGCAAGCGCGCGTCTCCTTGCAAACCCAGGTGCTTTGCGAGATTGAGTCCAGAACCGTACGGGGGGTGAGTTGGAATCTCAGTCGAGGTGGGATTCAGGTCGACATCGGCAACCTGAAGCAGGGAGACATGGTGCGCCTATGGTTCCGGCTGCCCATGTCCGGTGCGCGAATCGATGCTTTCGGCCTCGTGATCTGGGCCTCTGAAACCCGGCAAGGAATCCAATTTACGAAGCTGAGCGAGCAAAACGCCGAGGCGATCCGACAATTCATCGCAGAGGTAGAAAAGCCGGATTGACTCTCACCAGGAGATTGAGGACCTACCTAAGCATTGCTCTGCGGATTTCCTGGCCCCGCCTTTCCGTCGTACAGGCGGTTGGCGGCTTGAGCTGGAACGGCACGGCGAGCGCCGGGCCGGCCGAGAAGCCGTTCGAGTTCCTCAGCCAATGAAATCGCATTGATTGGCTTCGATAAGTATCCATCGAAGCCCGCATCCAGTACTTTTTCCCGGTCTCCTCTCATCGCGAACGCAGTCACTGCGAGCACGGGCAGGTCAGCCAGTTGGGCATTTTCACGGATCTTGCTTAGCACTCCGAATCCATCCAGCTTTGGCATGCCGAGGTCCAGCAGCAGGATATCCGGCCGGGTGCGCTCAAGCATCCCCAGAGCTGCCTCGCCGTCACACGCTTCTTCCACTTCCCAGCCACGCCCTTCGAGTAACTCGCGCAACAGTTCGCGATTGACCGGATGATCTTCTGCGATCAGAGCTTTTCTCATGATTGTCCGACAGCTTTGGTCAGCCTCCCGCCGCGGACAACTCTTCCTACCTCGGCGATGAGCTGGTGCTGCCATGGTCCTTTCTTCTGCAAAAGACCTTGCGTCTCGCGACTCAGAAGGCCCATTTCCTCCTGGGTCAGGTTCTTAGCGGTCATCACAAGAATGGGCAACTCCTTCAAGGTTGGTTCTTGCCGGACGTGACGAATTACCTCGAAACCATCCATCCCCGGCATCAACAAATCGAGCAAGACGGCCCCGACGACTTTGGACGACAGCACTTCCAGTGCCCGGGCACCGCTCCGAACGCTCTGCGTCTCATAGCCGGCGGCGCGCAGAGTCTCTGCCACCAGTTCCAAGTTTTGGGAATCATCATCGACGAGAAGGATGGCGGCATCATCATCCGTTGGAGAAGGAACGTAGTTACGGATGCTCTGAAGGAGCACCGGCTTCTGGATCGGCTTGATGAGGTAGTCGGTTGCTCCCAGGGCAAATCCTACCTTCTGCTGGTCGACGATCGAGACCATGATGATTGGAATATTAGCCGTTGCAGCCGTTGCTCTGAGCGCTACGAGGGATTCGAACCCACCCCCGCCTGGCATCAAGATATCGAGGGTGATGGCTTCCGGAAGGAGTTGCTGGGCCTTCTCGACCGCCTCCGCTCCTGATTC
>PMHI01000607.1:18501-23769 GCA_003156615.1 Acidobacteriaceae bacterium
GAGGAAGAGTGAAGCTAAATCGGCTGCCTTTCCCAGGTTCGCTTTCCAACCAGATCTTGCCTCCTTGTTGCTCTACAAGGCGCTTGGTGATGGCGAGTCCCAGTCCTGTTCCCTCGTGGGATCTCGCAGTCCCTTCCACCTGCCGAAATTCCTCGAAGATCATCTCCTGGTCCTCGGGCCGGACGCCGATACCGGTATCCCTCACGGACAGGCAAACCGAGGTCCTCTCATCATAGGAACGAACTTCGATGCTGCCGTCTTTGGGGGTGAATTTGACGGCGTTGCTGAGCAGGTTGTACAGCACTTGCTTGAAACGCACCCGATCGGCATAGATCGGTCGCTCTGTCTCTAGCTTCTGCCGCACCTGAATGTTTTTTGCCATCGCCAGTGGGCGGATCGTGGAAAGGACTTCGGGCAAGGCATCCGCGACGAGAAAGTCCTCGCAGTGAAGTTCCAGCTGGCCGGCTTCGATCTTCGAGAGATCGAGAATGTCGTTGATCAACTGCAACAGATGAATCGAACCTTGCTTAATGTGATTCACGAAACGTTTTTGCTTTGCATTCAGGTCGCCCGGAGTGCCTTCCGCCAGCAGATCTGAAAAGCCAACGATTGCATTCAATGGAGTCCGCAACTCGTGGCTCATGCTGGCAAGAAACTTGCTCTTCAATCGCGTGGCCCGCTCCACCTCTCGGTTCTGGAGTTCAAGCTCCCGATTGGCCGTCTCCAAGCTTTCGGTGAATTTCTGCCGCTCCTGCTCAGCGCGCTGCCGTTCGGTAATGTCAACAGCGATCACGAAATCAGCGGGGCGTCCAGCGAATAGGAACGAATAGGAAGTGATCTCAACCGGGAGAATGGTGCCATCCTTTCTGCGATGCCGCCAAACACCATATTCCCGGCGCCCGTCGTGGAGAGTAGCTATACTTTTCAGAAGCGCCGGAATTTCCTCCCGCGGCCGGATCTCCTGGATGGTCATAGAGAGGAACTCTTCCTGGGTATAGCCATACTTCCGCAAAGCGGCTCGGTTTACGGCTAAGAAGCGAAGCGTTTCACGGTCGTAAATCCAGGTGGGCTGGGGATTCAGCTCGAACAGCTTTCGGTGGCGATCCTCACTTTCCCGCAATTCGGCTTCCGCGCGCTTTCTGCCCGTGATGTCGCGAGCGACGGCGTAGATGGCGCTCTGGTCGGACGGGGAGACTGCATTCCACAGCAACCACTTGTACGAACCGTCTTTGCAAAGGTAGCGGTTTTCGAAAGCCAGCGTGACTTCGCCGTGCTGCAGTCGGGCAACTTCCCGTGCTGTCGCTTCACGATCCTCAGGGTGTATGAATTCGACGCGGGGCCTCTCCGTTAGCTCTGCCGTGGTAAAACCCAGCACTCTTTCCCAGCTTGGGTTTAGGTTTTTGAAGAATCCATCAAATCCAAGAATGCAGAACATGTCGACCGACAGGTCGAGAAAACGATTGCCGGTTTCGAGCCGGGCATAGAGCGAACCCATGAATGTGCTCAGGCTCAGGCCAACCAGCAGAAATACAAAACCTAGAAACCATATCCGTCGTTCCATCAACCAAACGCTTCGTTCGAGCAACACTGAAGGCTGTTCGACCACGACTCCCCAGCCGGATTTTCCTGCCGGTTCGTACCCGGCGAAGATCGTCTCACTCCCGCGTCTAAAGCTTCCACTTCCGGACTGCCCCGCCTGCACTCGGTGCACAGGCTGGTAGAGACTCAGGTCAACCGGAACACCGGAATCGCTGCCGTGGCGGGCGACCGCGCGCGCACTGTGGTCGACGAGCTGAATTGTCCATCCACCTTCCAGCTGGGTTCCTAATCGCTGGCTGATCGTGTCTAAAGCATCTGCTCCCATCAGAATGGCGATCGGCTTGCCCTGGGCATCCGTTACTGGAACGGCAATGGCGACGACGAGTTCGTGCGGCGGAACAGCGCTCTGATACACCTCCGAAATTTGGGGCTCCCATCGCTCGGCTACACCCTTGTACCAGTCCCGGTTTGCGAACTCTTGGCCGAGCAATGCTGGTTGAGGCGGATAGATGACGCGCATCCGGCCGTCAAGGTCGTATAAACCCACGAAGGAGAAGTCTGGGCGCAGTGACTTGGCGCTGCGCAGGTGCCATTCGACCAGATCGAGATTCCCCGCGGTCCAGGCGTGGCCAAGAGTACGGCGGGTGGCAATCGATTCGAGGAAGGCTATGCTCTGCCGAAAGTGATCCTCCACCAAGCTCGCCGAGACGTGGGCAATTTGGGTAGCCTCGGTTGCGGCTTGCGCCTCGGCTTGGCGTTTCAGAACCTCGCCCATGGAGTATGCAAAAAGTGCGATCGGCACAATCAAGAGCAACAGAAAAAGAAGATGGAGCCGCCAGCGACCTTTCGAGACCCACTTCCCGACTCTGGCGAATACTTTCAATTTCCCCCTCTCGAGCGTTCAATCGCACACCTACGTCAGAACCTCGCGCTTCGGGAACGTGCACCTTGCAGAGGGATCGCTAGCGCTTCGCAGCCGCGCCTCGAGATAAGCCAATGGCTTCAGAGTTCGCGATCAGCCTCTCGAACTGACCAAAGATGTCGGAATCCCACCAACCTCTCGCCACCTCCTCCTTCATCATCTTCAGAGCTTCGCTTGGGGAAAAAGCGCGCTTGTAAGATCTCTTCGTAGTCAGGGCATCATAAACATCAACAATCTGCAGCGTTCTGGCCGTGATGGGGATCGACTGGCCCCGAAGTCCGTCTGGATACCCTGAGCCGTCGAATTTCTCGTGGTGATGGCGGATAACGGGGAGCACGCATCGAAACGACTTTAACGGAGCGCAGATACGCTCGCCGACCACAGGATGTTCACGAACCAACTTCCATTCTTCTTCCGAGAGCTTAGATGGCTTCAACAGAATCGAATCCGGCACCGCGATCTTCCCAATGTCATGCACGACGCCTCCCCGCCGCAGAGCGGTAAGCTGCTCCTCGGAAAGCCCGATCTGCTCGCCCAAGCGGGCAGAGTATTCGGCGAGGCGTTCGCAATGGCCCAGGGTATAGGGGTCTTTGCCTTCAATGCTGCGCGCAAGGGTAAAAAGAACGGTCTCAGCCCGCTCCAGTTCGTCCGTGCGCAACTTGAGCTTTAACAACGATCGCACGCGGGCCAGCAGTTCGGTTCGATCTACGGGTCGGGAAAGGAAGTCATCTGCACCCACTTTGATCCCGTTGATTCGATCCCGCTTATCAGAAAGCGATGTAACCAAGATGACAGGGATTAGGTAGGTCTCTGGGTTGGCCTTGATTCTTTCGCAGACCTCGAGCCCGCTGAGGTCAGGCATCAACACGTCCAAAAGAACCAAATCAGTCCGTACTCTGCCCAGTTCCTCGAGAACAGTACGGCCGTCCGGTACGGTAATCACCTCGAAGCCTTCGCCAGACAGCAACTCTTTCAGCAGTTCCCGATTGGACGATTCATCGTCCGCAACCAGAACGGTCCCGGTGATGGGTGGGCTTGATTGGTACGACATACTCCACCAATTTTTCTGCGAGATCAATGCAAGCGTCGCACGAAGCGAGGTCGCGGAGCTAGTTACAGAAGTGACAACTAATAAAAGTGGGCATTGAGTACGTCACCTTCCTCCACACTCTGGAGATTACTGACGTTATCTGTCACGTGGTTACCGTCCACGTTAGATTTCTCCAAAGACCCTCAAAGCGTCCGGGCGCTCGCATCCTGCAATGGAGGGTGCGACCCAGGCACACGCACGATCCAAACATGGCCAAGAAAAGCATCGTTATCGGCGAGGATGACCAGGCCATTCGAGGCGCGCTCAGCGAATTTCTCGAGTCGATCGATTATGAAGTCATTCCAGCCATGAACTGTGCAGGCATCAGGGAAGCATTCAGGAATTCGTCTCCCGATGCGGCCATCCTGGATTACTCATTGCCCGATGGGACGGCACTGGATCTCTTGCCGCAACTCAAGCAATCTCACCCATCTGTGCCGCTGATTTTGCTTACTGGAAACGGCAGCGTTCCGCTGGCCGTGCAGGCGATTAAGGAAGGTGCCGAACAATTCTTGACCAAACCGGTGGAAATGGCTGCTATCGCAGTAGTGCTGGAACGCGCGCTGAAGAACCAACGCAACCTCCAGAAGCAGCTTGCAGGGAAAGCACGGGAAAAAAGGGAGAGCGCTGATCCTTTTCTGGGCACGAGCTCTGCTATCTGCGAGGTAGCGGAACAGGCAGAAAGAGTGTGTCTGAGCCACTGTCCGATCCTGATCGCAGGAGAAACCGGTTCCGGTAAGGGTGTGCTGGCCAAATGGGTGCATGATCAAAGCCCGAGAGCAGAGGAGCCTTTTGTCGATCTGAATTGCGCCGGCTTCGGACGAGAGCTTCTTGAGACAGAGCTCTTCGGGCACGAAGCAGGCGCATTTACGGGGGCGGTTCAACGCAAGATGGGACTGCTCGAGGTTGCCCAGCGGGGAACTGTGTTTCTCGACGAAATCGGAGACATGGACCTGCAAATCCAGCCCAAGTTGCTAAAGATTCTGGAAGAGAAACGGTTCCGACGCTTGGGTGACGTGCAGGAGCGCCAACTGGACGTGCGCCTCGTCGCCGCCAGTCACGAAGATCTGGCACAGCTCGTTCAGCAGAAGAAATTCCGCAGCGATCTCTACTTTCGAGTCAGCACAGTCGTCATTCGCATGCCTCCGCTTCGAGAAAGACTCGAGGATATCCCAATCCTGGCGCAGCACTTTTTCGAGCGTGTCGCCGTCGATCTGGGACGGCTGCATCTTACCCTCTCCGATCCGGCAATCGAAACCATGACCACATACTCCTGGCCCGGCAACATCCGCGAACTGAAGAATGTGATCGAGAGAGCGGTCTTACTCGCCACTGGCGAAACCATCCGGCCTAAAGATCTGCATCTGGAGTTTAGGAGCGAAGTGGCGGTTGGCGGAGAATCCCAGCTTACTCTCCGCGAAATTCAGCGCTTGCACATCCAAAAAGCATTAGACGCGGAGCGCGGCAACGTTGCGCGGGCCGCAGCCCGCCTGGGTCTGACCCGGAGCACGCTTTACAACAAGATGAAGACCTTCGGGATCAACACCCTCCGCATTCACAACTAGCACGCGCTGCTCTCAGGGACCGACCCGAGATTCAATCTTTGCGTCGTGCGAGTGACGTCTGGCATAGGCCGCTCGGAGCAGAGGATTTCGCGAAAGGCTCCCCAGCAATGCGGTGGGGTGCGTCTCATGTGTAGAAGGACTGACCCACCGCC
>PMHI01000147.1 GCA_003156615.1 Acidobacteriaceae bacterium
CGAAACCGTCGCGACGGGACCTTCGAGGAGATCGGTGTGGCTTCAGGATTCGCGTTGTCCGACGATGGCCGCGAGCAGGCTTCGATGGGAATCGCCGTCGGCGATTACAACCGGGATGGTAAAGTCGATTTCTATGTGAGTTCCTTCTCCGACGACTACAACGCGCTTTACAAGAACGAAGGCGGCGGCAATTTTTCAGAAGTAGCCTATCGGGCTGGTTTGGGATATCCGACCATTCCGTTTCTCGCTTGGGGAACGGGATTCCTCGACTTTGACAATGACGGCCTGCTCGACATTTTCGTGGCGAATGGTCATGTCTATCCCACTGTGGACCAACAGGACTGGGGAACCACCTGGGCGCAGCGCCCGCAACTTTTCCGCAACCTGAACGGGAGCAAGTTTGAAGAGGTACCGCCCGCCACGGGCAGCGGATTGGCCGACGTAATTCCGGGCCGGGGCGCCGCATTTGGCGATCTCTTCAATGACGGGCATATCGACGTCGTGATCAATAACATCGACTCGACCCCCACGCTTCTTCGGAATGTGGTAAAAAACGGCAACCACTGGATAACGCTGAAATTAACCGGCGGTCCCAAGGGCCCTCGNNGTGTTCGTTTCCGCAGGCGGGGCACGGCAACGCGTCGACATCTTCAGCGGAGGAAGCTATGGGTCGAGTTCGGATCTGCGGGCCCATTTTGGACTGGGAGCGGTCACAGTGATCGACAACATTGAGATCGACTGGCCAAGCGGAACCAAGGAGCGCATTTCGAGGGTGCCCGGGATCGACCGAATTCTCAATGTTGAGGAAGGAAAAGGGATCGTAGGCCCGTAGCTTGAACGGGCACGCCGGAGTTCACGGTATTGAATGCCGTTGACAGCGCTCTCCGCGCATTCTACAAACAGGGGCTATGGCGCTTCACACGCCGGATCCACCCGAACACTGCGAGAACTTACTCCGCGGCTCCGGNNGAGAGCTTACTCCGCGGCTCCGTGCAAGCGGACCGGGCCATCAATCGACGTGGGTTTTTGGCAGGGTTGGCCGGCGTGTGCGGCGCGTTTGCTTTTGCCGGCGCCACCTCGTGCAGTCGCGTTGGCGATCGATCGTTTCACCGCCGGATTGGAATTTCCATTCCCTATGAAGCCGAGATCCTGAACGAGTTTTACGCCGACATGCGGCGCGAAGCGGAAAAACCCGGGACCGATCTCAGGCTGGTGCTGGTGGATGCGGAAGGAGATTTTCTCAAGCAGACGATCGATATCGAGCTGTTCATCGCGCAGGGATTCGGCGGAATTTTTATGTTTGTACTGCCGGAAGGCATGGATCAGATTGTCGCCCGGGCCAGAGAAAAAGGCGTTTGCGTTTTCAACCACAGCGCTTCCCCTATCACTGGCTGCACGCAAAACATCGTTCTGGATCAGCACATTGCCGGTTATCAGGTGGGCAGTTTCGCGGCGCGATGGATCAACGAAAACTTGAACGGGACCGCAGAAGTCGGGCTGCTGACGAATCTGACCGATCCTGAACTGATTGTACGAAGCCAGGGATTAAAAGACGGGGTGCGAGAAAATTGTCCGGGAGCGCGAGTGGTGGGAGAAGTGGAAGCTAACACGGTGGATCGTGGAGCGTCGGCGTCCGCCAACCTGTTGCAGGCGCATCCCAAGATTTCCGTGCTCCTGGCCTTTGGCGATGATCCGGGAGTCGGCGCCTATACCGCGGCGCTCGAAGCGGGACGTCATGATCGCAGCCGCTTCTTTGTGGGCAGTGCGGACGGAACCCGCCTGGGCATGGAAAAAGTGGCGGAAGGCGGAATTTACCAGTGTTGCGCATTCTTTTCTTTCTCGTTCAGTGCCACCCAGGCGGTTCGCGACCTGGCCCGCTGCTTGCGCGGAGAAAAGGTTCCGCCCACGCGAATCATGGGCAGCAAATTGGTCACCCGGGACAACGTCGATCAGTTCGACCGTATCTCGCGAAATGCGCAAGCACCGGAATATGCCCACTTCTATACCGACCCGGAAGTAATGCGATATAGTGACGTGCCGCTTACGACGCCCCGGTAATTCCAACTGCAAGTGACAAATCTCGAACCAACCCGCGCGGCTCTAACCCCCTTGGTTCGATGCATCGGGATTACCAAATACTTCGGGGGAGTGCGGGCACTCGACGTAGTGTCGCTCGATCTGATGCCCGGTGAAATTGTGGCGCTAGTGGGGGACAACGGTGCGGGAAAGAGCACTCTGGTCAAGATTCTTAGCGGCATTTATCAGCCGGATGAAGGCAGGATCTGGCTGGGCGATGTAAAAGTTCCGCAACTCAACGCCAAGCGGGCTCGGGAGTTCGGAATCGAAACCGTTTATCAGCAACTTTTTCTGTGTGACAACCTGGGCGCAACCGCGAATGTGATGTTGGGCCAGGAACCGGTCCGCTACCGGATCGGCCCCTTGCAGATCCTCGACCAGCGACGTGCGCTCGAAGAGGCACGGCAGCACATTGCGGAACTCGGCATCGATCTGGCCGATCTGAATAGCCCGGTGCGCCGGCTCTCCGGCGGGCAAAGACAGGCGATCGCCATCGCGCGGGCCACGGTCAAGGCCCACCGCCTCATACAATTCGACGAACCCACGGCCGCGCTGGGCGTACGCCAAACCAAGGCGACCCTGGCACTGATCCAACGGGTTGCAGCCCGAGGGGTGGCGGTCATCGTGATCAGTCACAATCTGGATGACGTATTCGCCCTGGCCGAGCGCGTGGTCGTGCTGCGGCTGGGCCGCATCACTCTTGACACCAGCGTGGCCGGAACCTCCCGAGAGCAAGTGGTCGCATGCATGACGGGCATGACTTTTCGGCGGGATGCATTGTGAAATCTCCTGGTCTGGTTTCGCGAATCGCTGCAGCCCGCGGCCGCAACTTCGGGTTGGCGTTGACCCTCATCCTTTGCTTGTTGTTGATCTCGCTTTTCAGTCCGAAATATCTCAGTCTCGATAATCTACTGGTAGTCGCCCTGCAAGTTTCATTCGTAGGAATTGCCGCAGTGGGAACCGCCTACCTGATCATCGGTG
>PMHI01000274.1:0-7623 GCA_003156615.1 Acidobacteriaceae bacterium
CTCAAACTGCCCCTGGACTCGGCCCGCCACGCCCCTAGAACGGAGCGTGGATACAACTACTCTCACAGAATGCCGAATGAACGATGAGTAATGAGTAATCCCTCGTGCAACCTCTCTCCGATGGGTACCAGATAGAGAGGGTCGCCCCGGGGAAGGGGCGACCCCTTCATGCTCCTAGTCTTGCTCCTTGCGAACCTTCTTACGCGCGCGCTTGCGAGCCAGCGCGGCCTTCACCCGTTTCTTTTCACCGGGTTTCAGGTAAAAGGAGTGGCGCTTGACCTCCTTGATAATATCTTCCTGCTGTACTTTGCGCTTGAAGCGGCGCAGCGCGTTCTCAAGGGATTCACCCTCTTGCAGCCGAATTTCCGCCAAACAGACACACCCCCAAACCCGTCCGGAAGGACGAAATAGTTATTACTCAGTATGGGGCGGGAAGTCAAGCAGAAGTGGAAGAATCGGAAGAATCTGGAGGGGATCGCTGGAAGAAGGCCCCTGAGGGAGAAGTGGCGGTCTAGTCCAGTCTGAGGCGAAGGTTTTGGGCAAGCTTCCTTTCCATCCCATTGACGACTTCCAGCTCTCCACAGGTAGTCAAGAACGGACCCCTGAGGAAGCTTCCAGGGTGCGTGCGGCGATGGGTGAGTTACCGTCCGGGCCGTAGAGCGACCGAAGAATGCTGGGGTCGGCGTTACGCCCTTCGCGGGCGAGTCGCCTGCGACCACACGAGCCGAGGCTGATTGCTTCCCCGGGCCGCCGGGCTGCGCCCTTCGAAGACAGCCGCGACGGCTGTCCCTCCATAAGCATGCTTGCTCTCCCATCAGCAACGCTGCTCCCTGCTACACTGATCACGGTACAAAGTCCTCGCTTTGTGCATCCAACATAACTGTGTATCCGCAATTAGTGCATTTCGGGCGGTTTTTCCTGCCGACTTATGGCTTCCTGGTATCGCTGGGAGTGCTGGTCGGTTTGTGGATCAGTGTGCGCAATTCCGAGCGCCTGGGGATTGACGGCGAAAAGGCGTGGAACCTGGGGATTCTGGTGGTGCTGTGCGGGATTGTGGGCGCGAAGGTGCTCTATGTCATCAACGATTGGAGCATCTACGCGGCGCATCCTTCGGAGATTTTCAGCATTGCCACACTGCAGGCCGGAGGAGTCTTTTCCGGCGGATTGATTGCCGCGTTCCTGGCAGCGGCGTGGTACGTACGCAGGCATCATCTGCCCGCGCTTAGAACTTGCGATGCGTTTGCGCCGGGGCTGGCCCTGGGACATGCGATTGGACGGATTGGCTGTTTTGCTGCTGGGTGCTGCTATGGGAAAGAGACGCATCATTTCTGGGGCGTGGTGTTTCGCAATCCGCTGGCGAATCAGATTACCGGGACGCCGCTGAACGTACCGTTGGAGCCCACGCAGTTGCTCGAATCGGCGGTAGAGTTGGCGAATTTCATCTTCCTGATGTGGCTGCTGAAGCGGAGGAAATTCGATGGGCAGGTATTTGGTGCGTTCATGTTTATTTATGGAGTGGCACGGTTCTTTCTGGAATACCTGCGAGGCGATCCGGGGCGGGGATCGGTGTTTGGCGGGGCGATGACCGGGACACAGTTGATCGCGATTGGGCTGGTGATGGGGGGCGGACTGCTCTGGTGGCTGAGGCCCGGGGCGGAGGCGGTGGCAGCGCAGGCGGTGGGAGTGACGAGGTAAGCCGTACCTTCTCGAAGCGGAGCCGGGGTTCGGGTTTTCTACCGCTACGACCTCTTGCGAAGAAATTCGAAAAGCAGGTAACCGATGATCGCGGCGATCATGGCGATTCCGAAGTTAGCCATGGTAAGAACATCCCCGATGGCCCAGACTACTCCTCTCTTTCGCCCCATGCCGGAACGCTCAAATTCCCCCATCAAGAGATTGGAATAAAACAGGAAGATGATAAAACCCACCTCGATCACCGCTCTCCAAGCATTTTTCCTCATGGCAAATATCGCCTCCTACCGAGAGTAGCTGGCTCGAACCACTTCATAAGATAGCTTGTAGTATCCTTCGCAGCGAATGCCGGAAGCTTTTCCCATTCTCATTTCCGCCCCCCATGAAGATGCCGGCAAGCGCCTGGATCGATTTCTCGTAGCACGTCTTAAGGGTGTGAGCCGGGCTCGCGTGCAGGAACTGATCTGCGAAGGGAAGGTTTTGGTGAACGAGGCGGCGGCCAAGGCTTCGCTGAAGCTGCGAGGCGGCGATCGCATCAGCGTGCTGGGCGAGGCCCAGCGGGCTCCGCTGAAGGCCATCGCCGAGGAGATCCCGCTCGACATTGTGTACGAAGATGACGATCTCGCGGTGATCGACAAGCCTGCGGGAATGATGGTCCACGGGGGAGCGGGGTCGACCGACGATGCGCGCAATCGCGGGACCCTGGTGAATGCGCTGCTGCATCATCTCCGAAGTCTGTCTGGTGTGGGCGGCCCATTGCGGCCGGGGATTGTGCATCGTCTGGATAAAGAGACCAGCGGATTGATTGTGGTGGCAAAAAACGACGATGCGCATCGCCACCTGAGCTCGCAGTTTGCGGCGCGGGAAGTGAAGAAGAAATATGTAGCGCTGGTGCATGGGTGGGTGAAACAAGATCAGGGAATGATGACCGAAAGCATCAGCCGGGACCGGGTACGGCGCACGCGGATGACGACGCGGCTGGAGGGCGGGCGGGCGGCGGTCACGCATTATCGGGTAGTGCGGCGTCTGGATACTGAGTTTGGGAAATTTAGTTTGCTGGACGTGAAGATTGATACGGGACGGACGCACCAGATTCGGGTGCACGTTGCGGCGATGGGGCATCCGGTGGTGGGGGATACGATGTATGGGGCGCCGCGGCAGGCGCGCGGGCATTCGGCGGCGATTGGGTTGGGGCGGAATTTTCTGCACGCGGCGGAGTTGCAGTTCCGGCATCCGCGGACGGGGGCAACCGTTGCCTTGAGGAGTGAGTTGCCGGAGGAGTTGCAAGAGTTTCTGAGCCGGGTGGAGGGGGAGTAGGAATGGCCGCCCAGGCAGCCCATGCGGCTATAATTACATCCTAGAGCTAACACCCTGTGAGGGGCACCTTTACGAGAAACTTTTTCAAAGGACATTCGTTAGCGCGGTGGGCGGTGGTTGTGTCGCTGTGGGCAGGACTTGGCGGGATTGGGATGTCCCGTTCAGGAGCTGCGCCGGCAGCTGCGGTTGCGCAAACTTCACCATCGCAGGCGGCGGCATCCCCTGCGGGAACAGCGGCGTCAAAACCGCAGCAGGCGCCGGCCGCGGTGCAGAATCCTGCCGAGCAGAAGTCCGGCGCTCCGGGTGCGGGCGCGGACAACCCGGAGATCCCTCGCATCAGAGTCGGCATCAACGAAGTGAACGTGGTGTTCACAGTGACGGACAAGCACGGGAAGCGAGTGACCGACCTGAAGGAGGGCGACTTCCACATTGTGGACGACAACAAGCCGGCGGCAGAGATTCGGAGCTTCCATGCGGAAACGAATTTGCCGTTGCAAGTCGCTTTGCTGATCGATGCCAGCAACTCGGTGCGGGACCGGTTCAAGTTCGAGCAAGAGTCGGCGATCGAGTTTTTGAACCAGACGGTGCGGCGGGGCCATGACCAGGCGATGGTCGTGGGGTTTGACGCCACGCCGGAAGTGACGCAGGACTTCACTGACGACACCGAGGCGTTGGGGCAAGGGGTGCGCGTGCTGCGTCCGGGTGGGGGAACGGCGCTGTACGATGCGCTGTACTTCACGTGCCGTGACAAGCTGCTCAAGAAGGCGCAGAACGGGCCGACGCGGCGGGCGATTATCCTGCTGAGCGATGGGGAAGATAATTTGAGCCATGTGACGCGCGAGGAAGCGATTGAGATGGCCCAGCGGGCGGAAGCGATCGTATACACGATCAGCACGAACGTAAGCGGCACCAAGGGAGCGGGCGACAAGGTTCTGGAACGTATCGCGGATGCGACCGGGGGGCGGCCGTTCTTTCCCTTCCAGATTCGCGATGTGTCGAATGACTTCGCCGAGATTCAGGACGAGTTGCGCAGCCAGTATGCCGTTTCCTATACGCCAGCGGACTTGAAGTCGGACGGACACTTCCGCACGATTGAGATTGTAGCGGTTGACCGGAAGAACTTCCGGGTGAGGGCGCGGCGGGGATGGTACGCGCCGGTGCAGTAAGGTGGCCTTGGGGCTTCGGCTTTCGGCTTCTAACTGCTAGCTTCTGGTTGCGCCAACAACGTTCATCCTTTCTCACGGTCAATGGAATGCCGGGATATTCGGGGACACCACTTCCGAAAAAATTGGGGATCAAGCCGGGGTTTCGCGTGCGCTTGGCGAACTCTCCGGCAGAAGTGCGTGCGCAATTGCGCGAGGCCTTGGCCGAGTGCGACCTGAAGCACGGAGACGCCCTGGATTTTGTGATGATTTTCAGCAAATCGCGCGCGGAATTGGCGAAGGAGTTTTCCCGGATGACGAAGGTGCTGGCTCCGGCTGGCATGTTGTGGGTGAGTTGGCCGAAGAAGAGTTCTGGCGTGGCCACGGACGTGGATGAAAATGTGGTGCGCGGGATTGGGCTCGATCGAGGACTGGTGGATGTGAAGGTTTGCGCCGTGACCGAAGTCTGGTCGGGGCTGAAGTTTGTGCGGCGGGTAAAGGATCGGTAGCGCCGGCTTCCGGGTTCGATGTTTCGGTGAAGCGGTCCATTGGCGACCGAGGAGTTGTGATGGTGCGAGTGGGATTGATTGGATTTGGGATGGCGGGGCAGGCGTTTCATGCGGGGGTGATCCGGGGCGTGCCAGGGATGGAACTGGCTTGCATTCTGGAACGCAGGGGAACGAGCGCGCGGGAAAAATATTCGGACGTGCGGGTGGCGCGAACGGTCGCGGAGCTGCTGGCGGATAAGGAAGTCCAGCTCTGCGTGGTCGCGACGCCCAATGATTCCCACTTCGAACTGGCGCGGGCGTGCTTGTTGGCGGGGCGGAATGTGGTGGTGGACAAGCCGTTTGCCCCGACGCTGGCGGAATCCGACGAACTGGTGCGGCTGGCGGCGGAGCGCGATCGGTTGATCACGGTTTATCAAGACCGGCGGTGGGACGGAGATTTTGGCACGGTGAAAAAGATTGTGCAGGCAGGCATCCTCGGGACGGTGGTGGAATATGAATGCCGGTATGACCGGTTTCGCCTGGAGCCGAAGGAAAATGCGTGGCGGGAACGAGTGGATCAGCCCGGAGCAGGGGTGTTGTTTGACCTGGGGCCGCATGTGATCGATCAGGCGCTGGTGCTGTTTGGAGAGCCGCGGACGATTACGGCGTCGGCGTTCTGCCAGCGGGAGACGTCGCGGGTGGATGATTCGTTCGACGTTTGCCTGGAGTATCCCAACTCGGGAGCTGGGCTGCGGGCGATGGGGCGGGCGCGGATCGTCGCATTTGCGCCGGGGCCGCATTTTCTGGTTCATGGAACCAAGGGATCGTTTGTGAAGTATGGAATGGACCCGCAGGAGGCGCGGCTGCGCGGAGAGAACCCTCCGCAGGGAACGGACTGGGGCGCCGATTGGGGAGAGGAAGCGGAAAGCTTGTGGGGAACTTTGAGTCTGGTAGGCGAGCCGAGCGTGAAGGTGAAGACGGAGCGCGGAGATTATCGCGGGTTCTATGCGAATGTGCGGGATGCAATCGAGAAGAAGGCGCCGCTGGAGGTTACGCCGCAGCAGGCATTGCGGACGATGCGGGCGGTGCTGCTCGCCCACAAGAGCAGCCGGGAGCGGCGGACAGTCGCTTGGGAGGAATCGGTAGACTAGAAAGTCTGCGGGAAGCCGACCAGCGAAAAGGAGCACTGTTGCCGCCGGGCGCGTCTCATTGAAATCACGCCTCGGCGGGAGTCGACGATAGTAGCCCGACCGTCGGTGAGAGCCTTAACCGAATGGCGCGTGTTCCCGGTGACGATAGGTTGAGGAATCTCTCCAACAGGTTCAAAAGGCAGTCGCCATGACCGTCCTTGCCACCATGCCAGCGATCGCCCGTCG
The DNA here is from genome assembly GCA_003156615.1 of Acidobacteriaceae bacterium. The sequence goes on from PMHI01000274.1 coordinate 6,016, forward strand.
CACCAGTAGGAAGCCGGCCTTAGGCCGATCCTGATCCCAGATCAGAATCGCAAGTGGCGGGAGGTCGAGACCAGTTTTTGGCACCGGTGACGCCGCCCCTGGCGCAGTCAACTCCTTTCCCAGAACGAGTGAAACGCGGTGCTACGCCAACAAACTGGTAGAATTTGCCGGTCAAACGTGCTCTCTGCTTGGGAGGAACACGTTGCAGGCCGAAAGGAAGTTTGTCGTCATGAAAAGAATGTTCAAGGCTCTATTGTGTCTGGCGCTCGCCGTCTCGTCGCTCACAGCGCAGAATACTAATAGCGATAAGAAAACTCCCGCAGGTCTGCCACCGCTGATCGACCGCGAGCTGATCTTCGGGAATCCCGAAATCTCGGGTGCGCAACTGTCGCCCGACGGAAAGTATCTGGCGTTTCAAAAGCCATGGAAAGACACGCGCAACATCTATGTCAAGGGCGTGAACGAGCCTTTCAACGCGGCACGGCTGCTCACCGCTGAACTCAAGCGCCCGATCCCCGGCTATTTCTGGAGCCGCGACAGCAAATACATTCTTTACGTGAAAGATAACGACGGCGACGAAAACTACAACGTTTACGCCGTCGACCCGGCAGCCAAACCTGGCGCTGGCTCGGACGCTCCCGCCTCGCGCGACCTCACTGGGCTCAAAGGCATTCGCGTGCAGCTTGTGAATGTACCCAAGAACGATCCGGACACCATCTATATTGGCCTGAACGACCGCGATAAGGCCTGGCATGACCTTTACAAGTTGAAGCTCTCCACCGGCGAGAAGACGCTGGTGCGCAAGAACACGGAGCGCATTGTCGGCTGGGATTTCGATCTTGAAGGCAACCTGCGCCTGGCCACGCGGTCGGCGGAGAACGGTGACACGGAAATCCTGCGCGTCGATTCTGACAAATTCACTCAGATTTATTCCTGCAACGTCTTTGAGTCTTGCAGCACACTCCGGTTCCAGAAAGATGGCACGCAGGCCTACATGGAAACCAACAAGGGCGCGGACGTGGACCTGAGCGCCCTGGTGCTGTTCGATCCGGCAAGCGGAAAGACGGAAATGGTGGAATCCGACCCCCTCAAGAAGGTGGATTTCGGCGGGGCAGTCTTTTCTGAGGCGACCGACGAACTGGCGATGACCACTTACGAGGACGACCGAGTGCGCCGCTATTTCAAAGACAAAGGCTTTGAGGCGGATTTCAAATGGCTCACCGGGAAACTACCCGGCAAGGAACTCAGCCGCACCTCGTCCACGCTGGACGAGCAGCTCTGGCTGGTGAATGCCACCAGCGACACCGAGCCGGGTGAGGCCTACCTCTTTGAGCGCAAGACCCACAAACTCACGCTGCAATATAGGGTGCGGGAAAAGCTGCCCCGCGAATCCCTTGCGGAGATGAAATCGATCCGCTACAAGTCGTCGGATGGGTTGGAGATCCCCGCCTACATCACACTGCCCAAAGGCATTCCCGGCAAGAGCTTGCCAACGATTATCTTTCCCCATGGCGGACCGTGGGGCCGCGACGTGTGGGGTTACAACGGGTATGCGCAGTTCTTTGCCAACCGCGGTTACGCCGTGCTGAGCATGAACTTTCGCGGCTC
>PMHI01000274.1:7687-12644 GCA_003156615.1 Acidobacteriaceae bacterium
GCGGCAGTGGAATTGTTCGGTCCCTCGAACCTCATCACGCTGCTGGAGTCAATTCCGCCCTACTGGGAATCCATTCGCGTGATGTTCTACAAGCGCATGGGCGACCCCACCACGCCGGAAGGCAAAGCGATGCTGATTGAGCGCTCTCCGCTCACCTCTGCGGCCAAGATCAAGACACCGCTGATGATCGCCCAAGGCGCCAACGATGCCCGTGTCAACCACGCTGAGTCGGAGCAGATTGTGATCGCACTGCGCGACCGCGGATTCCCTGTGGAATACCTGCTGATTCCCGACGAGGGCCACGGCTTTGCCCGTCCGGTAAACAACATGGCCACGGTCATGGCCACGGAGAAATTTTTCGCCCAGTATCTGGGCGGCCGCTACCAGGAAGGCGGAACGCCGGAGGTAGTGGCACGCCTGAAGGAGATCACAGTCGATCCTAAAACCGTGGTCCTGGCCAAGAAAGTGGACGCGAGTTCCGTCGGCGTCCCCAAGCTGGCCATGGACCTTCAACCTGGGACGTACAAGTATCAGGCGCAGATTGAGGCCAGCGGCCAGAAAATCTCGCTGGTCATCTCGACCACCATCGCGGAAGACGGCGGCGCCTGGACCGCCACCGATGTGATGGAGACACCCAGCGGGACCGTGACCGAAACCGCCACTCTGGAAAAAGGCAGCCTGATCGCGCGCAAGCTCAACCTGAAACACGGACCGGTAGCGGTCGACCTCGACTTCAGCGGCGACAAAGCGGTCGGCAACATGAATATGAACGGGAAGGACCAGCCCATCTCGGTCGATCTGGGTGGACCGCTTTTTGCCGATGCCGCCGCCGCGAAACAATCGATCTCGTGCCTGCCGCTGGCCGAGGGCTACAGCACCACGTACCGGAACTTCGACGTTCAAAAACAAAAAGTGAAGCTGATGCAGCTAAAAGTCTCCGGCATCGACAACGTAACGGTGCCGGCCGGAACCTTTGACGCCTACAAAGTGGAGATCAGTTCGGCCGACGGAGGCGACGACAAAGAAACCCTTTGGATAGCCCGCGATTCCCACAAAGCGGTCAAGGAATCCTTAGTGCTGGCGTCCATGGGCGGAGCCGTACTGACCCAGGAGTTGGTGCCGTAAGCGGCGACTCGGGCAGCTGGGGTGCCCGCCACGAAGCAGGTGCGACACGGCGCGATCCATGCAAGGGCGGCGGAGTGGTTAAGCTCCGCCGCTTCTTGTTCCATGCCCTGCCAAATTCGGCAGCTACTCGTTAATGGTGTTCGCCACCACCATGCGATCCGCCGCCGTGAGAGGCGCCACCATGCGCTGCGGCGGCGTGGGCGCCGCCATTGCTATGGCTCGTAGTGTGTGCCGCGCTATGGCTGGCGGTGTGTACCGCCGCTGAGCCGCGTGCGTGATTGGCTGCATAAACGTGTCCACCGCCGTTTCCACGGCCGGCGACGTATCTTCCGCCTCCGCCACCGCTGAAGCGATGCTCTCCCCAACCGTGGCCATAACCCCAGTTCGCCCACGGGCCCACGCCCAGGAAGATCCCGTTATAGAAATAGCCCGGCCCATAAAAGCCGCTGGGTGCGCAGCCGTACGGCGCATAGTTGTAATAGCCATAGGAACACATGGGTGGAGTTGCGCCTATGCCGACGCCGACGACAACTTGGGCATGAGCCGGTGCCACCAAGGCCAAGGGCACGAGCAAGACTGTTGTACCGGCCAGAAGCAGACTGCGCATCGCGAGCCCGCGAGCCCAAGGGGCCAAGCGGTTGAATTGCCACATTTTGTTATCCTCCAGAAAATTCCGCATTCGATCGAAAGCTATACTCCNNCGAAAGCTGGCAGTATGTTCGAGATCGAATCCAGCTCGAAGCCCGTCAGCAAGGCGCTCTGGAGGAATACATGGCCCCTTTTCACTCCTTTCGATTCCCCGGTGAAAATGATTCTTACCGCCGTGCCCGCAACCAATTGTTGCAGGCAGAAATCGAGCTCAGAAGACACATCGAAGAAGTTGCAGCTCTGCGTCGCCAACTTCCCCTAGGCGGCGAGATACCGGAAGACTATATCTTTGAGGAGGGATCAGCCGATCGAAACGGCTCACAAACCGTCCGGCAGGTTTCGTTCTCGCAGCTGTTTCAAACCGGCAAAGACACTCTTGCCATCTACAGCTTCATGTTTGGGCCGAAGATGAAAGCGGCGTGTCCGAATTGCAGTTCCATCATCGACGCCCTTAACGCCACCGCAGTCCATGCCGCCCAGCGCATAAGTCTTGCGGTGGTTGCAAAGTCTCCGCTGGAGAGAATCCGGAACTTCGCGCGCGAGCGCGGATGGAACCGCTTGCGTCTTCTTTCTTCCGCCGGCAACAAGTTCAACCGCGACTACCGCGGCGAGAACGCGGAAGAAGGTCAACAGCCATCGCTGAATGTCTTTGTCCGCCGTGGTGGGAAGATTCACCACTTTTTCCATTCTGAGCTGCTGCTGGTTCCGCCCGAGCCAGGGCAGAACCAGCGCCACGTCGACATGATTTGGCCGCTGTGGAACCTGCTGGATTTCACTCCTGAAGGCCGGGGCACGGACTGGTATCCAAGTCTGACCTACCACTGACGAACCGTTGTCATCGAGCTAACCCGGGGCTGTCTTATGCGCCAAAAAGCAAAGTCAAAAGCAGCAAGCCGGAGTTCGTTCGCCTTCGCTCAATAGAGGTCGGCTCATCGAGCACGTTCACTGCCCGCGCTCGCGCACTTGCATCACGACAACAGCGCTCGGTGCCGACGCGAATCCCGGGTAGGCCTTGCTGGCGGAAGCGAGAACGCCGTTGTGCCGCGCATCACTTTCTGGAACGCTGTCTGGAACTGCTCCATTTCTTCGTGGGTGCCGACGGTGATGCGGACCGAGGTCGGCATAATGGGCCAGATGCGTCCGATAAAAACATTTTGCTCGGCCATAGCGTCGATCACCTCTTTGCCCGGGCGTTTGGTATCGAGCAGGAAGCAGTTCGACTCAGAAGGCGTGTGGGAGTAGCCGTTGCGGTCGAGCCACTGGAAGGTCTCCTGCCGAACCGTGGCGTTGATGCGCTTGCGTTCCGGGACCAGGCCCGGCTCTTTCAGACTGGCCGAGGCGGCGGCGACGGCGGTGATGGGCATGAAGTTCCAGCCGGAGCGGGTCGTGATTTTGTCCAGCAGATCGGGGCGGGCGATGGCGAATCCGCAGCGCAGGCCGGCCATGCCGTACGTTTTTGAGAAGGTGCGCAGCACGACCACATCCTTACCGGCCTTGACGAAATCGAGCGTGGAGGGCGCATCGCAAAAATGGATGTAGGCTTCGTCGACCATCACGATGGAACCCTTGGGTTTGTTTTCGACAAGGTACTCGAGATCGGAGTGCGGCGTGAGCGTGCCGGTGGGATTATTGGGATTGCAAACGTAGAAGACGCCGGCATCGGGCGCTGCCGCGATCATGGCCTTGACGTCGTGAGCGTGAGTCCTGGTGAGCGGAACCTTGACGACGCGGGCCTCGGCGGCCTTGGCCGAGTACATGCCGGCTTCATAACCGGGATCGGCGGTGACGTAGCTTTTCTGCGGCGAAGTAAAGGCGACGACCGTGAAGCCGAGCGCAGGGCTGGAACCGGGAAAGACGCTGACAGAGTCGGGGTTGAGGCCTTCGAGCTGCGCGAAAGTGTGCACGAGGTCGTCGCTGAGATCGAAGAGGTAGCGTCCACCTTGAGGGATGATGGCGGACAGAGCGCTGCGCGCGGATTGGCTGGGGCCAAGCGGATTCTCGTTGGAGTCGATCATGACCCCATCCTTCGAGATTGGCCGGCGAGCCGCGGCGGCGAGCATGGGCTCGGTGACCACGTGGAAGGCCGCTGCGGCTGAAGTGGCGGCTGAGAGTTGCAGAAATGAGCGGCGGGAAAAAGGTGAGAGATTTTGGACTGGCATGGCACCCTCCGGTTCACGTCTAGACATCAGATCACAAGGCCCGTCACTCTGTCAGGTTATAGATTAGCCCGTTTGGATCTCTGACGTAGCATCTTGGAAACTCAGGTTCGTCCTTAATCACCCGGCAGCCCTTTTTCTTGAGCCTTGCTTTGGCTTCCTTGACGCTTTTGACTGTAACTTCCAGAACTGGTCCAAGGGCAGGACCTCGTTCAATGAAGAAATTGATGTGTGGTCCGTGGAGGCTGACTAGATTTGGTTTCTTATCCGTGATTTCAAAACCGAGTTCGTTGACATAGAAGCTAGCGGCCTTCATTGGGTCTTCGGCCTGGATCAAAATGTCTGTACCAAACGTATTTGCCATAAGCCTCTCCAAATCCGTCGATCGGGCGCCTGTAGACTAAATGGTTTTGGGGCCGGCGGATAGGGGATGTCCGGCTTCGGAATTCTTCAGTGGCGGCCGGCNNAGGCTGGCTGGCCCTCCGAGGACGTGTCCGACATCGAGTCTTCACGAGTTGGTGCGGCAATCCGTCGACAGTTTCAGGCGCAACGATCGGCAATGTCCCCTCAAGCACTTCTCAAACAACCTAGGGGCTTGCGATTCTCGGTCGTCTTTGACGTCAGGTGGAATTGCTAAGTCTTACAGTATCCCCGGCGTTCGAGACATGTCTCCCTACTGCGGCACCGGTTCGCGCGGAGTGGCGTAGTAACCGGCGCGGCATTGGATCTTGTAGTTCTCTTTGGACTTGATTTCCAGTTTGCGGTAGCCGCTATCGAGGACCGTGTTGGTAGGCGTATAGCCGAGGTTGTACTGACTGCGCAGTTCGGCGGCGATCTGGTCGAAGGCCTCTCGTAGTTTGTCGAGTTTGTTGCCGACGTTAATGACGCGGCCCCCGGTGGCCTCGGTGAGCTTGCGCATTTCACCCTCGCCGCTATAGCCCACTCCGAACGATCCGTAGAAACCGCGATCGGCGCAGAGCAGGACGTAAACGATGGCGTCGGCTTTCTGGGCAGCTTCGATGGCATCT
>PMHI01000067.1 GCA_003156615.1 Acidobacteriaceae bacterium
CGCTGGGCGGACTGCACGCCTGAACATCTGCTGTATCTGGATCGCATTAAACAGACGATTCCCGACGCGCTGATCATTCATATCATCCGCGACGGCAGAGATGTGGCCCTATCGCTCGAGAAACAGGCCTGGATCCGGCCGTTTGCCTGGGATCGCCGCAAGACGCTCGAGGTGGCGGCTTTGTACTGGGAGTGGATTGTGCGCAAGGGCCGCAAGGACGGTCAAACTCTGGGCCGAGATTATATGGAGGTTCGCTTTGAAGATCTCGTGCTGGATCCCCACAAAGTTTTGCAGAGCCTAAGCGGGTTCATCGGGCAGGAACTGGATTATGACAAGATTGAGCGCGCAGGCATCGGCTCGGTGAGCCGGCCGAACAGTTCCTTCTCGGCAGAGATGAAAAAAGGGGAGTTCAGTCCGGTGGGCAGATGGAAGACCAGTCTGTCGGCTGCTCAACAGGAGCGCCTGGAGGCGTTGCTCGGAGCAACCCTGCGCGAGCTTGCGTACTCGCTGCCCAATACCAGTCAAGCTTCACTTCATGGGTCCTTGAGGCGGATGCGCCTGCTCTACCAGTTCTATTTCGATGCAAAACTGCTGTTCAAGAAATGGGCCATTCGGCAAGGTGCTAGTGTCCTGCGAACTGCCCCCCTTCTAGCCGGACCACCGGGAACCGACTCATGACACAGCCCGCGAAGATTCTTCAGATCGGAAATTATCCGCCCCCGATGTGCGGCTGGGCGATCCAGCTTAAGCTGGTGACCGAGGAATTGCGCCGGCGCGGTCACATATGCGAAGTGCTCAAGATCAACGAAGGGCGGAGGATCAAAAGCCCGGAGTACGTTGACGTGCAAGGTGCCGCGGACTATCTGAGAAAGATCTGGCGCTACGCTGCGCGCGGCTACCGCCTCAATGTGCATGTCAACGGTATGTCAAAGAAGGGATATGCGCTCGCCCTGGCGGCCGCATTGACCGGGCGGATTCTGTCTCGCCCGGCCCTGATCACGTTTCATGGCGGTCTGTCACAGGACTACTTCCCGCGCGAGGACACGAGCATCGCTCACTGGGTGTTCTACGCTTTGTTCGCGCTGGGGGGGGCGATTGCATGTGACAGTCAGCCGATCAAGGAAGCGATTGAGCGCTATGGTATTGCCTCTCCCAAAGTTGAAACCATCGCCACCTTTTCACCGCAATACTTGAAGTTTTCTTCCGCGGCGCTTCCGGAAGAAGTGGAGGAATTTTTCCGCGGCAGGCGACCGGTGATTCTTTCGTACGTGTCGTTTCGGCCGGAGTACCGCCTGGATACGCTTCGCGAGGGCATGAAGCTCTACCGCAAAGAACAGCCGGGCGCGGGATTTATCTGGTTAGGTTTCCCGGAGAAGGAGATGCTGGCGGTGAGAGAGTATTTGCGCGACTGGCCGGCGGAGGAGCGAGCCAGCCTGTTGCTGCTGGCGAATCTGACGCATGATCAGTTTCTCACGCTGCTCAGCCGTTGCTTCCTCTGCNNCAACGACCTCGAGGATCTGGAGTACGTGGAGCGCCGGCGGGACCCCGCCGACCGGCGGCGCCATCTCGTCGACATCACGGACGCCGGCCTCGAGGCGTAGTCACCTACAGCGACACCGACGCCGCTGAAATGTCCGAAAAGCTCATTTACGTGACCAGACACTACCAGCAGGTGAAGGAGGGTTTGCCCCTGGAGGCCGGGGATGACAATGTCGGCCGGATGGCGGACTGGCTGGCTNNCTCGGCAGGCATGAAGCTCTATCGCAGAGAACAGCCGGAGCGTAATTCATTTGGCTGGCCGTCCCTAGCGGAGAGACACAGGCGAGGTCGGTTGTGTGTGGGTTTTCGGTGTAAATGCCCTGACTTCATCGAAAAAGGACCCACGCAGAGCGTCGACTCCGACAGGATTAAGGCTCCGACTCAGCGTCTCCGTCAGAGCGTCGCTAGTCTTTCCCCGCTCTAGTACGACCCACAGCCTACGCCCCTCCAAGTTTTCCGTCGTGAACTGTTGCACGATGACGTGGGCTTCTGCTTGCAGTTCCTCAGGGGTTTCTTGCCTTGCCCATCCTAAGTGCCGGGCGGTGTCGCTCGGGACGCTGACCAGAACCAAATCCCGCCCACAGTTAAGCCGTCGGAAATAGTACTCGACCCCCGCCCTGCTGAGGCCCGTAAATACCAGCGTGTCTCCCGGATGGGTGATCTCGCACAGTTCCAGAGTTGCCGGCTTGTCGGACTCCTTCTCCTGGAACACATTCGAACTGGTCTCAAACACCTCAGTACGAGTCCGAACATGCAGCACGATTACAGTGAGGAGCACGCCATANNGGCCACGCGCAACGGCGGGCTTCCAAGCACCGCCACCAGACAACCAAGCGCCGTCGCAAACGCCGGCAGAGCAATCATCGTGTAGCGCCCGGGCCAATAAATAGGCCGGACTAAGCTAACCAGCAACGGCATGATTGTGCATACGATTGCAATGGTGGCCGTGGCCATGACCCCCCGGGAAGGGAAGCGATCCTGCCAATCTTCGCCCCTCTTCCCAAATAAGCAGATGATCATCACCCCAAACAGGAACGTCCAACCCCATCTCAT
>PMHI01000352.1:0-16452 GCA_003156615.1 Acidobacteriaceae bacterium
GTACCCGTCGCGTCATTCTCCGTTAACTCCTCTACATCGTTTCGTTTGTCAACGCCTGTAAGTATTGTCGGAAAACATCGAAGCTCAAGGTGTCAATTTCCCAGTTGCGAGATAGTCCTGCGAAGGAACACCGAATGCATCAGCGACACGATTGAAGAAAGCGAACAAGGCTGTGATGTACACGGCCTCTGAGATCTGTTCTTCTTTCCATCCTGCGATACGCACCTTCTCGACGTCTTCGGGCGTGGATCGGTAGGCAGTGTGAGTAATGAGTTCCACATATTCCAGCAAAGCGCGCTCCGCCGGCGTGAGTCCCGCTTCGTCAAGCTTGCCTTCGACGATTGCTTTTACACATTGATCGGGTGCTCCCTGGACCCGCAGGAAGTAGGCATGGCTGTCCAGTCAATACGGACACCGGTTCAAATAAGAGACGTAGCTGGCAATCATCTCTTTATGTCGACGGGAAAGATGCCCCTCCGAAAAGTGGACCGTGTTTCCTAGGGCGATTACGCTTCGCAGGAAGTCAGGCCGGGCTCCGAAGCACTTGATGATGCCGGGAACCTGCTGTCTCCCCGACCCAGCTCGCCAAAAGTCATAAGCCGCAGCCGTTTCTCCGGTGGCGTCAGCATCTTCAATGATCTTGATTTTGGTAGCCGGTTTTGCGGCTGGGACGCCTTCTACGCTATCGCGAATCCTAGTACTGGTCTGTTCACGCTTTGGCATCGGATAAGCCTCTTCGAGGAGCTCAAGCTTTGGCTTGTCTACAACTGTAGCAGTCGTTGAAGCTCAGCCAAACTCGGGCCGCAAGTCCACGGCCAGGACGGAGAGGTAGCGTAGTGATTCCGGTGGGTCCCAGGGCTTCTGTGGTTCCACACGCGCGCCGTCCAAACGACTGCGACGAGAACAATCCGGGTGGCGGTAAGTTAGCCGGATGAGATTGTGGGCGCAATAATCTAAAGACACTACTGCGCTGTCCTTTCGCACTTCGACGAGGGCTGGTACTCCTTTCAGATTATTGACTCGCTGTTATGCGTCCCTATAATCGCGGCACTCTGTCGGGAAAATCTTCGGGCGCATTCAGTGTTCGCTCGCGGAGATGTCTTCATCTCAACGTTAAAAGAGATTCGTGAGGACGAATGGGGAGACGCATGAGCAATTTGAGAAGACTGGCCTTTGCGCTAGTTGCGGTCATTGCAGGAGTGAGCCTCATAAGTTTGAACCTTGCTGGACAGCAGATAACAGGAAGCATCCGCGGAACGGTGGTCGATCCGAGCGGGGCGATTGTGCAAGCCGCTACTGTTACCGCGAAGCAGATCGAAACCGGCTTAACACGCGTTGCGGTCACAGACCATCAGGGAGAGTACGTGCTGGTCGAACTACCGATTGGGCACTACCAGCTAGAGACTCAGGCGAAAGGCTTCCAGACTTACCTGCAGCAAGGCATCTCGTTGGATGTGAACGAGACCGCGACGGTTGGCATTCGCCTGAAGGTCGGGTCGGAAACGCAGCAGGTGGAAGTGAGCGCGAATGCGGCTCTGGTGCAGTCCACAGTCAGCAGTCTCGGCGAAGCCGTGATGGAGCGCGAGATCCTCGACCTCCCGCTGGACGGGCGCAATTTTTCCCAGCTGGGACTTCTTCAGCCCGGCGTCGTGCCCCTGACTGCCGGACTTCTTGAAGCCGGCGGTCCCGCGCGACAGAATCAGGCCTATGCCGTCGACGGCCAGCGGCCGGAGTCGAACAACTTTATGATCGATGGCGCCGACAACGAAAGCTCTGTGGACGGCGGATTTGTGCTCAAACCGCCGATTGACGCGATTGCCGAGTTCAAAATTCTGAGCCACAACGCGAATGCAGAATTCGGCCGGAACACGGGCTCTACCACCAACATAGTTACGCGGTCAGGATCCAATTCGTTTCATGGGGCCGCCTGGGAGTTCCTGCGCAACGATGCCATGGATTCCTCCGATTACTTCACGCAAAGCGTGCAGCCGTTGAAGCAGAACCAGTTCGGCGCAACCTTTGGTGGGCCGATTCTAAAGGATAAGACTTTCTTTTTCGGATATTACGAAGGCTTCCGCAACCGCCAGGGTGAGACCGTGCCTGCGACCGTGCCGTCCGCGGCAGAAAGGCAAGGCAATTTTGCGGAGGAGTGTACGGATCTCCCCGGAGCCTCGTTCAATCCGAGCGGCCTGTGCAGCAACCCCAATGGGCAACTCACCTTTTTTTTAACACCGGTGCCAACGCCGGTGCCCTTCAACCAAATGACTCTGTTCACGCCCATCGATCCGATTGCGACCAATGTCTTGCCCTTTTTTCCTCTGCCAAACCAGGGGGAAAATGGGTTCATCGCTACGCAGACGCTAAGCGAGAATAACGACCAATTCGGCGTACGCGTGGATCACTACCTTTCCCGCGCGGACACATTGAATTTCCGCTATATGTTCAGCGCAGGTCCAACCACGGATCCGCTCTCGCCGGTGGGAGCCAATGTGCCCGGCTTTCCGGTAGGCGAGGATGATCGCGCACAGAACTTTGTGGCGCAGGAGACGCACCTGTTTTCGCCGAACACGATCGGCGTGGCGCGCTTTTCCTACCTCCGCAATAAGTTCCTGCTCGATGAGCACCTGAATCATGAGTCGCCGTCGGACTTAGGCTTTCAGTACGCTCCGACGTTGCCTTCAGCTGCCGGACCTCCATTTATTCAGGTCGGAGGATACGCCTCGGTGGGCGATCCCATTACCGGACCGCGCAACACGTTTCAGAATACCTTCGACCCCTCCGCCTCTCTGAGCTGGGTTCACGGTCGCCACGAGTTTAAATTCGGTGGAGGCTATCGGCGCGACCAGATCAACGCCTTGCAGGGTATCGCCAGCAACGGCTTCTTTGTGTTCTCCAACTTCCCCTACAGTGACGGATTCGCCAGCTTCCTGTCTGGCAATCCCGTGGTCTTTCTGCAGGGTGGAGGTAATTTTGCTCGTGAAATCCGCGACCGAGCCCTGGATGCTTATGGCCAGGATACCTACAAGGTCAGTTCTCGCCTCACCTTGAACTTGGGACTTCGCTATGAGCTGCCCTTTCCCTCAACGGAAAGGCACAACGAGGTCAATCTCTTCGTTCCCGGGGCTCAATCGACAGTCATGCCGAGCGCTCCCGCAGGACTTCTCTATCCCGGCGATCGGGGTGTGCCTGCGGGCTTGATTCCAACCCAGAAAACCGCTTTCGCTCCGCGCTTCGGCGTTGCCTGGGACCCGCGTGGAGATTCCAAAATGGTGGTCAGTGCTGCCTACGGAATTTTCTACGAGCCGTACTACACCGGAGAGGGTGGTCCGTTGCAAGACCCCGTCAGTTCGCCTCCTTTCCTCAAGACGCAGCAAATTAGTTTCCCCATCAACTCCTTTGCCAACCCGTTCTACACGCCGAATCCTTTCAGTCAGGCTTTTCCCGAGCCGATGACCCTGCTCGTAGTCGCCCGCAATCTCCATCTGCCCTACGCGCAGGATTGGAATCTGAACATTCAACAGTCTTTTGGCGCAGACTGGCTCTTTCAGATCGGGTACGTGGGTACGACTGGTGTGAGGCTACCGCGATTCATTGAAGGCAATCCGCCAGTCTTTATCCCTGGCGTGGACACGACCAGCGCTGGCTGTTCGGTGGCGAGCCCGTGTCCAATTTCCACCGAGAGCAATGTGAACCAGCGGCGCCTCTATTCTGGATGCACCCTAGCGAACCCGAACAATTGCATTTACAGTTCCGTCGGGGAAATCGCCAGCGTGGCAAACTCCAGCTATAACGCCTTGCAAACCAGCTTGCGCAAACGCTTCAGCCACGGTCTGTCCTTCCTGGCGTCCTACACCTGGTCGCATGCGATCGATGACGTGTCTTCGTTCAACATTACCGGCTCTGCTTCGCAACCCGTCGCCGGAGAAAATGACCTGGCGCAAGACCCATTCGATCTGGCGGCCGAGCGCGGCCGGTCGATGTTCGATTCCCGCAATCGTTTTGTGCTGAGTTATCAGTGGGTGCTGCCATTCCTCGCGCATTCCAGCAGTTGGTATGGGCATGTGTTCGGCAACTGGCAGTTGAACGGAATTGTGACTGCCATGAGCGGCGGGCCCTTCACGGTATTCGACTCGAACGACGTTTCGCTGCAAGGGCAGGCACCGGAGATCACCGGCTTCTCCGCAAACCGTCCCAGTCTGATTGGCAACCCAAACTCCGGTCCGCGAACGCCTCAGGAATGGTTCAACGTGAGCGCTTTTCAGCAACTCCAGCCCGATCCTCTAGGCCGGTTCGAAGTCTTCGGGGACGAAGGCAGGAACGTGGTCCAGGGCCCGGGATACGTGGACTGGGACGCATCGGCCTTCAAGAACATTCGGCTGACGGAATCGAAACAGCTTCAATTCCGCGGTGAATTGTTTAATCTGCTGAACCATACCAATCTCCGCTTGCCGGTCAGTGACATCGAATCGCCGACGTTCGGCCAAATTCAGTCGGATATAAGCCCGCGGGTGATCCAGGTGGCGCTGAAGTTCTTGTTTTAACGATTTCGAGGAGATCGACGTCATGGCTCACATCAAAGTTCCCGATAATCTGCCCGGCATTTTAGGCCCGATGGCAATCAGCCCCGAAACTGCCAAAGCTCTACGCGAATTGGCAGAGGTTCTGTTGCGCGGTCCGAACACTCTCACTTCTGGGGAACGCGAAATCATTGCAACCTACGTTTCGTCTCAGAACGATTGCTGTTTCTGCCAGCTTTCGCATGGTGCGGCGGCAGCCGAGCATCTTGGTGGGAACTACGAACTGATCGATCGAATCAAACAGAATTTCGGCACAGCCGAGATTTCGGAGAAGCTAAGGGCACTGCTGGCGATTGCGGGCAAAGTGCAAAAGGGGGGCAAACACGTGACTGGGGAAGATGTCGAGCGGGCACGTCAGCAGGGCGCAACCGATAAGGAGATCCACGACACGGTTCTGATCGCGGCCGCATTCTGCATGTACAACCGCTACGTGGATGGTCTGGGGACTTGGCAGCCGACTGATCCGAAAGCCTACCGCGAAATGGGGAGGAGCATGGCCGATGCCGGCTACTTAAAACCGAACCGGGATGCGCTAAACTCTGATGCACCAGTGGAAGCGGCCTGACATCCGTCAAACTGCAGGATCGCCCATGGCCCGCATTCAATTTCCTGAAGGATTGCCAGGCATTCGCGGCCCGTGGGTATTCAGCCCTGAAATCACCAAATATATATCGCGAAAATGGCCGACGACTGGCTGAAGTGGGCTATGTCGAATCGACCGCGCAAGTACATGCGATCGAGAAACAATATGACTAGTCGTCGTTTGACGTTGAGTCCGTTCGCTCGAAGCCTGCTGCTCAGACTATTTTTTGTTCTGATCATTGCTTACCTTTCATTCGGAACTTTTGTCTGGTGGGCGATGCATCAGCCTCCCGAGACTTTCGGGCGGGTGATGGCCAGAATGCCTGGCCCCATCCCCTTTTTGCTTTTTCCATTTGAAACTGCCTGGCTACGCGCTCGTGCCGGAACGCTTCATACGGGAGATGCCGCGCCAGACTTTTCGCTGTTCAAGGTGGACAAGAGTGAGCGGGTTCAGCTCTCCGCGTTAAACCAACGGCAACCAGTGGTGCTGGTATTCGGCAGCTACACGTGACCGCCGTTTCGGCGGGAGGTTCCTGCCCTCAACAAGCTTTACGAGCAGTATCGCGAGCGCGTGGCATTCCTGGTCGTCTACATTACAGAAGCGCATCCCAGCGACGTGTGGCAAATGGAGAGCAATGTCAAAGACAAGGTCGTTTTTGCCAGCCCGAAGACAGAAGAAGAAAGAGCATTCGTCGCCGGGGCTTGCGTGCGGAAACTTGGCATCGAATTTCCGGCTGTGCTCGACGAGTTCGGCAATTCGACCGAACGAGCGTACACCGGCTGGCCTGATCGCATCTATTTGATCGACTCCGAAGGCCGCATTGCTTACAAGAGCAAGCCTGGCCCTTTTGGATTTAAGCCTGACCAATTGGCGGCAGCGCTGGTTCATACGCTCGGGGCGCTGGCAAGCAGGTAGACGAGCGACGGCGGAGCGAGATTGCCGCCCGGCGAATGGGTATGGTGAAATCGGGCCGTCGCTTGCTGAGTCGATTCAATATCTTTATCTTTAATCTTTTTCGCTTTATCGGATTCCAGCGGCAGGAGGCCGCTTCACAATGTCAGAAAGCCAAGTGATCGCTAATCAGAAGACGATTGTCCAGAATCAGAAGACCATCATCGCCAATCAGGCTGCGCTNNAACCAGGGTGCTCTCAACCGGATCATCGAGAATCAAAAGCAGATTCTCGCCCGACTGAATAAGTGATTCGCGCACCAGAGTTGGCTCGTCACTTTCGCGAAGAAGCCTGGGCAGAAGACTGAGGCGAGCCGGTCTTGGAAAAAACAATGGGCCGGGCCGAAATAATACCTTTGCCCTCTTTCACCGTGATGAACTGATTGGGCTTAATGTCTGGGATTGTATCCTTTTGGCCGCTGGGCCAGACAATCTCGATGCTCGCTGTCTTGCCAGCTTCCGGTTTGCCCAGGCCGAAGGTTAGCGGCAGTTCGCTTTGGGACAAATAGCTTGAACCGGTCTTCACCATGGCGAACAGGCGCATTCCTCCGTTGGTTTTCACCGTCACCTTTGCGCCGATGCCGTCGCGATTCGATCGAGTGCCTACGGTTTTCACTCGCAGCATATCGTTCTGGTTTCCGTTGTCGTTGCGCAGCAACCGCGCTGGCCCGTTGTTGGCAGTAATCAATAGATCCAGATCACCGTCGTTGTCGAAATCTCCGTAGGCCGCGCCACGGCCCACGATCGGACGTTGCAGCGCGGAACCGAGTTTCGCGGTTACTTCTTCAAACTTTTTCTGGCCCAGGTTGTGGAAAAGATGCGGCGGTTGGGCATACTTGACGTTGGGCTGCACTACACTGATGTCGTCGGAGACGTGGCCGTTGACGGCGATAATGTCGGGCAGGCCATCGAGATCGTAGTCAAAGAAAAACGTGCCGAATGTAAGCGACCTTGTCGATATCCTCTTAATGCCGGTAGCAGGAGCTTCATCGGTGAACAGCCCCGAGCCATCGTTGTGGTAAAGCGCCATCCCCTCGTTGGTGAAGTTGCCGATCACCAGGCTCTGCCAGCCGGAGTCGTCGTAGTCAGCTGCATCCGCACCCATCCCGGCGCGCACCGTGCCCGCTTCGCTGTAAGCCACGCCAGCCGCGACGGCCACATCCGTGAAGGTTCCGTTGTGATTATTGCGGTAGAGCTTGTTTGGTTCGGTGTCGTTCGAAACAAAGAGGTCGAGCCAGCCATCGTTGTCATAGTCCAACAATGCGATGCCGAGCGACTTGCTCGTGGGATCGTAGAGGCCGGCGCGTCGCGTGACGTTCTCAAACGTTCCATCGCCCTTGTTGTGGAAGAGCGTCGAGCTTTCCCCTTTATACCTCTGCGGAGTGCAGTAAGACTTGTTCTTGTTGTCCAGTGAACAGTATTGATCGGTCTCGATGGACCAGTCGATGTAGTGGGCGACGAAAAGATCCAGCTTCCCGTCGTTGTCAT
The DNA here is from genome assembly GCA_003156615.1 of Acidobacteriaceae bacterium. The sequence goes on from PMHI01000352.1 coordinate 7,599, forward strand.
AGTCAAACCACACCGCGCTTGCGGAGAATCCCGGATCGCCCACTCCCGCCTTGGCGGTCACGTCAGCAAACTTGCCATTGCCAAGATTGTGGAAAAGATGATTGGAACCGACGGTGGTGATGTAAATATCGACATAGCCGTCGTTGTCATAGTCGCCAACGGTACAACCGAGCCCGTACATCTCCACTGCCAAACCGGCCTGCCGGGTCACATCGCTAAACGTTCCGTCTCCATTATTGTGATAGAGCGCGGGGAAGGATTTTACGGATTTATGTCCTGGCCAGTCCATGGAGTTGACCAGGAGAATATCCTGCCATCCGTCATTGTCATAATCGAGAAAGCAAACACCGCTGCCCATCGTCTCCGGGAGATACTTTTTCCCNNGCGGTGACATCTGTGAAGGTAATGGGACCGGAGGGGCGAGAAGGCTTCTCGGTCGAGTCGGGGGCATGGGATTGAGGTTCAGACGCTGGTGGTGGGAGCATCTGTACGGGTGTTTCAGAAACAGCTTTCGGCTCGCTCGATGCCTTTGGCTTGCAACTCGCCAACAGGAACAGAGCAACCAGCAGCAGGGAACAGACGGCACAGGCCCGCGACCTTTGAGCCCGAGAACCCCGTTCACGAACTGTCACTGAGCCACCGTTCGTTTTGTTGTGTCCGCATGGCGGGACTCGAGCCAAATCTCGATCAGCATGGCCGTTGGACCCACCACGAAGAGGGCATAAAAAGGTGCGTAAACAATCTGGTCTAAGCGCAGAACCATTTCCACCACAGCCACCAGAAACACGACCAGACATTGACCTCGCTTGGACCGAACTGTGGTCTTGGGATCGGTAATCATGAAGAAAATGAACAGTTGGTACATGGGACCGGTAATCGGTGCTATCTCCGATTGCCACGGACTTCCGGTCATCCAGCTTCGAATCAGTGCGAAGGCGATGAACGACGCGACATAAATGCCAGTGATGTGAAAGCGCCGCAGTCGCCAGATAATCACCGAGCCCAGCGCCCATATCACGAGCATGGGCAGGAGGTAATTGCCCCACTGGATGCTCAGCGTGGCCACGCTCTCCGCAGCCAGAAACAGCATCACGGAAATGCCGAAGTTGGACGGGTTCCAGATGTGACGGCCCTTCACCCGCAACACATATTTGGACGTGATGGAAATTGCGCTGCATAGCGCGTACGGCCAGAAGGCCGGCGACCGCACCAGAATGCCGACGCTGATGCCCGTGATATAAGCGCTGGCGGGATGTATCCATTTGTGAAAAAAAATCCGCCCGAGCACCAGTTCGAGACCGATACTTGTAATGATGGCCAGCAGCGTCTTCTGATAGCTCTCGAGAATGCCGAACGACAAGTGACCAGCCAACAGAATGCATGTAATAAAAGCGGGTGCGATGTAGCGGTTGTCAAGGCTGAACACAGGCGTCTTCCGAGCTGGCGCAGGAGGGGGCAGAACGGGCGCGCTCGTCTGCTGGTTCATGCGGGCTCCTTCATCTTGTGCAATTGATGGACAATCGGTTGGTCGATGGTTTGAATCTTGCCCGATGGCCAGCGAATGATGGCCTTTTCAATGTGCGGATTCTGGCCCAGGCCGAAATGCAGCCTCCGATCATTCTGCGCGGCGAAACCACTGCCGCCGGAAACCTCTTGCACCTGCTGCTGGCCATTCCAAAACAGCGTGACTTGGGCGCCGATCGCGCTGCGGTTACTGGTTGTTCCTTCCAACTCAAATTCGATCCATTCGTTCCCGGGGGAGACCGTATTTTTGTAAAGCAGCAATGGTCCGTTCTGATTTGCGACAACCACGTCGAGCACACCGCGATTCCATAAGTCGACGAGCGCTACCGAGCGTCCGTCGTAGGTATCGGTGGCGCCGACGGCTTGGGCAACATCGACGAACTTGCCAGCGCCATCGTTCAGCCAGAGTCGCTTGGTTTGATAGCCTGACAAACTGCGTCCTTCAAATGCCGGCCAGTTCTTGGCGTCACCAATAATGGTACTGTTTCCCCCGGCGACCTTTGAGAAGTCATACCAGTAACTACGATTCCGGTCGAGCGAAATATAACCGTTCGTGAGATACAGGTCGAGCGTTCCATCGTTGTTCAAATCGCCAAACTGCGCGCCAAAACTCCATCCCCCCAGTTCGACGCCAAAGTCGCGTGCCAGATTTTGATACTTAACGGCATCGCCCGCAGTGCCTTCCTTCGGCACCCACAGATTATTCCCTTGAATGAGAATGCCGTCCTCCGAAATATTGGAGATGTAGACCGAATATCTGCCTTGATTGAGGATATCGCCAAACGTGGCGTTCATGCCGCTCTTGGGGACGAAGCCGACGCCAGTCTGTTCGCCAACTTCGTGAAACCGTTTGCCGTCGTTGAAGTAAAGCTCCGATACTCCATAATCATTCGCGACAAACAGATCAGGATGGCCCGAGCCACGTAAATCTGCCGCGGCGGCCGCCAGAGCCCAACGCCGACTGTTGATGCCAACTTTCGAGCTGACCTCTTCAAATTTCCCATTGCCGAGATTGTGAAACAAATATTTCCGCCCGCCATTCTTGGCGTACTCAAAACTGTCGGGCATGATGCGCGTCGTCGTCAGATGCCACAGATCAATGTCTTCGGAATAGTAGCCACCAACGAAAAGGTCCAAGAGTCCGTCGCCGTCGTAATCGAACCAGATGGCGGTGTTCGCATTGATCCAGGGTGGCAATCCAGCTTGCTCGGTTACGCGCGTGAAGCCATAGCCCTGGTCGTTGTGAAACAACTCCGGTCGTCCCCATTTGATCAGGAGCAAATCTTCATACCCGTCATTGTCGTAGTCTCCCCAAACTGCGCCCGTCGAGACCCCGGTGCCGGGCTCGTTCACGTCGGCAATGCCCAATTCGCCGGCCACATCCTTGAACGTTCCGTCATGCATGTTGCGATAGAGAGCATTCTTACTCCCGATCGCGCTGTTCGTAACGTAGATGTCGGGCCAGCCGTCACGGTCGAAATCGACGATCGACACCGACGCCCCCATTGAAGCGACCTCGGGCATAATGGGATCTAACTTCGGATCAAGCTTCGGAGATTGATGGACAAAATTGATGCCGGCCGCTTGAGAGACCTCTTCCAGATAGAACCCGTGACGTGCCAATGCTGTCTTCGCGTCGGCNNNCCCGGTCGCCTGTCATTTGCCGTTCTCATCCCTCAAGGCGTTTCTGAAAACATCAGGAGTGACATAACGCGTGTGGTAGTTTTTCCAATCTTCGGGATGTTGTCGGTAGACCCATTCATCTTCCAGGCGACCAGGCCGCGTGGTGTACTCATTCTTGGCGTGATAGGGAAGAGGCAGCACGGTCTTCGAAAAAGTTGAATTGTAGTCGCCGTCTTTAATCCAGCCGTCGCCGACAATCACGAAGTCGCGCACCCAGCCCGCAGGCGGAGGCGGTTGCTCCGAGAAACGCAGAGAGAGTTCATCTCCTGAATTCACAATCACGTAACGGTCGTCGATCTTGTTTACAAGTTCGCGCACGTCGCCGTAGCGGGTGTAGTAGCCGATCAGATCGCGCCAACGCTGCTTGGTCCCCTCAATCTGGTTGTAATCGGGCACCTCGGGCGCTCGCGCGGCCCCCGGCATGTGCATGACGGAATATCCGCGATAATGCAGATCGGCAATGTTGGGACTTAGAGTCACAGTCTTCAGCTGCGTGTCTGGGGCACCCTGTGCCCAATGAATGGCATCCCAGTAGATTTCCAGATTGGTTCGTATTCGCACGCGGCGCGGAGTGCCGGCTCGAAAGATGTTGGTCAGATTGAAAAGAATCGTTTTCTTCCGGCCCGCAGGAAAGCCCAGATTGTCCTGCGCCGTAACCCAGCCACCCTGGCCATCCGGGACTTCCAGGCTCAACCCGTGAGCGCGCCAGCGGCGGCCTTGGGTGATGGCGACGTTCACCGACGACTCTGTGTCGTGGATCGATCCCTGTGCGATCAGGTAGAGGGGGCCGCTTTTCGGCGCATCCTCGCCGAGGTCCACTTCAAGATAATGATCCCGGGTTATGCCTTGATACTGGCCGCGCCCAAAGCTGGCAAGGGCGTTTCCGTCGAGCGCACGGACGACGTCGGTAACGTCCTGGCCTGTGTCGTCGATGGCCCGCGCAATTTCGTGCGGCGTAGCGACGGCGGTGAGCCCCAGCTTCAGCGGAGGAATTACAAAACGCTCATCGACAAAAATCTCCGTGCCCACCGGATGGTCTACGGCCATGAGCGCCAGATAATCGTAGTAATAAACCTCCCACAACTCCGCCGTGATCCGCAGGTCGTAGTAGCCGTCGTGCGGCACGAGTTGGTCGCGGCCAATCTTGTACCATTCTCCGGTCGCCGCGATTTGCGCCGAACCGAGAGTATTGATGCGCAGGCCGATCGCCGAGCCCCAGGGAACGGCATCCTTCACGAACTCCATCTGCTTCCCGTTATAAGCGAAGAGGAACGGACAGGAAGCCTTCAGGCGCTGCTCGGTCAGGATGTCCATGTCCGCTTTCACGCCAAATTCGGCGCGCACCGTTCCATTCGGCCAGACTACTTGCACGATCTCCGCCTCGGTCTGTTCTCCTAATCCGAAATGAAGTTGCGGACCAGTGATCGGTTGCTTCTGCACCAGCAAGCCGGAACGTATTTCAATCTCGCCACCGACGCCGAATGGATTGATGCGCTGATCGCCGACGGCTTGTACTGCGTGCGGCCGAACGATCTGCCAGTGATACTTTTTCGATCCCTGATTCATCCCCTGGACGGGCTCTCCATCGGCGGAAAGGCCCACTAGATCGAGTTTGCCGTCGCCCTTCAAGTCCGCGGCGTCAAACACCAAAGCTGGTCCTGCAGAGTGCTCGAGGGGCACGAAGTTGCCCTTGTCATCGCCAAGCCAGATCAGAGCGCCGGCCGCACCAGACGCAAGCTTTGTCGGAGCCAGAAAAAGGTCGAGCGCTCCGTTGTTGTCGAGGTCGGCAACGTGGAGTCGTACCTCGCCCATGAGATTCCTGTCAGCATCCGGGACTCTAGCAATCTCGGCCATGTCCCAGTTTTCTCCTTCATTCTTGTCGGAGATTCGAAGGATGACGCCGTCAGCCTGTGCCACCAGCAGATCGAGAACTCCGTCGTTGTTTGCGTCAGCCACTGCAATCGCTTTGACGATCGGCAAACCCGCAGGGAGGGGACGCTCGCGAAACTGGCCTTGCCGCTCATTCATAAACACGTGCAGCCGGCCTGCGCCGTCGATGATGGCGGCGTCGGGATTGCCGTCACCGTCAAGGTCAGCCCAGGCAAATCCGCGCACGCCCGCAATTCCGGCAAACGGATGAATCGCCAAGAACGTGTCGTCGCCGTTGTTCCGCAGCACCACGGGCAATCCTTCGCTCGCACCCAGCACGATATCGAGATCACCATCCGCTTCAATGTCAACCGCCCACGCGCCGGTATAGGGAGCATTCGTCACGGCCTTCGGCAATTTGGTTTGCGCAGTTACATCGGTGAATGCGCTCCGACTGTCTTGCCGGAATAGGCGCACGCCTCCGGCACCCGCCAGCACCAGATCGGTTTTGAAATCGTAGTTGAAGTCGACTTGTAAGACTCCCTCAGGCAAGGGCGGAACACTGGCCGGTCCACCGGGAAAGGGAAGCGTTGCACCGGTAGACAAGCGGACTTCCCGGCCATCTGCTTCGGCAATAACGGGTGCACCTGCGCTGCCGAGCTGGATCGCTCCAATCCAGTCCCAGTGACGATGGGCAGCATCGGCCAGTGGCTGAATGGGGAATTGGATCGCCGTGTCTGCAGGGGCAGGCTTGAAGACAGGCGATTCCATTCGCACAAAGTGGGTGAAAGGCCGCGCCTCTTCGCCTGCAGGTGCCTTGATGACTGAGAGACTCTGGCGGTACTCGGGAACACGCATGAGCACGTTGCGCAGAAAGGTGGTTCGCGTGGCGGCGGCTCGCAAATCCGTTCCAGCCGCCGCGGCCTGCACGGTCGCAAGTTGCTGCTGCACTTCGGCCGGCCATGCGGAGGAGCGGGCGCTGATTTGAGCGACTGCTGACTTCAGTGTGGCAGCATCGCCGCGCTTCGCGGCTACGCGGCTCAATTCGAGCAAGGCGGCGAGATTGTCCGGCTGCGCCGCCAGAATGCTCTGGATTACCTGCTGAAACTCGCGTTCGCTGTTGGCATCCCCCTGGCGTTCGATTTCTTCCCCAAGTGCGTAAGCGGCGCGCAGGTTCTTCGGATTGAGGTCAACGGCTTTCCGCAAGTCCGCAATCGCTTCCGCGGAATGGCCGCGATCAGCTTCAAGAATTCCCAGCAGATCGTAGATTTGATCATTTTGCGGGGCGAGAGCCCGGGCTCGTTCTAGTCTTTGCGCGGCCAGGTCGTAATTTCTCTGGCGCAACGCGAGCACTCCCCAATTCGCCCATCCGGCAGGTTCTGTGGGCACGAGTTGCGTCAGCTCCGAAAGCTTGCTCTCGGCGTGAACGTCATCGCCAACCTGCAGGGCAGCGAGCCCGACATAGAACGCCGAAACGACATCGGCATAGGCCTTTGATCCTTTCTCAGGCAGCTTCGGGGCGGAGTGACACCCGGACAGCAACGCTGCAAGGCTTCCGAGAAACAGCAACGAAGCCGCAAATAGAAAACTGCCTGATCGCCTGGTATCGAGAGCGTAAGCCCGAGTGCGACAGCGGAACGAGACGCACATTAATAACCAGCCTCCATCAGAACATGGTTCTCGGCGAGCACGGTGCTAGTTGCGATCGTTCGCATTGCCTGCAGTCTGTATGGCATTTGCTGCCCCAGCCTCTTTCCTTAATTGTTTCTTGCCACGCCGCCTGGCGCGCGTAATACCGCGAAACCATAAGAACGCAACCAGAAGAAACGGTAAAAGATATAACAAGAGATCCCAACGGCCGAACCCGGGTGGAGTCACTTCTACTTGGGTGATGGCCTCGCCATCGCCTTGCGAACTCTGAATCACCAGACGCACACGCCACAACTCCTGCCTGTCGAATCTGGCCTGAGCGTTGTATTGCGCCTGTCCGTGCGATTTCACGCGTTCGGCCTCATAAAACGTCTCGGCCAGTCGGCCGGTCACGGGCTGAACGCCTATCTTGATCTTCAGATCGTGCGGAACCGTACCCCCCGGCGCCGGTTCCACGAACACATAGAAGGCCCCGGTGCCAANNNNGGCGCGGGCAACAGCAGCAAGAGCGCAACCAGAAGCCCAACCGAGACTCCTCCCCCACTTGTAGAGCGATTCAGCATCGTCAATAAACCTACGGCGGCTATCCGCTCATCAGCATGGCACGCATTTCCATGGGCTGAAACATCAACCACAGCGACGCACACCAAAGAACGAGGCAAACCGCCGCCCAGGGAAGAAAAGCCCGCAGCGGTTTATCCGGGGAGTCGTCCGCTGCCAGACCGTAGGTGACCACCAGGGAACCCGCAAATCCAAGCACCAGGAATCCGATCTCGACCACTTGCACGACGTTGGCTGGCAATCCCGTCAAGGTCCAACGGGGCTCTCCCAGGAAGGGCCGGCCCAGACTCGCTATCGCGTTTTGAGTGACGGGGATCAGCGTGTAGAGCCCGGTTAGGAAGTGAAAGCAATAGTGAGCCAACCACATTCCGAAGCCCAGAGGAACGAGGCCATAGCTGTATCGCACGGCCAGAGGCAATAGGGCGCGTGGACTACGGGCCCATACGCGGGTCAACCACGCTGCCAACCCCAACATCAGAGCGGGCTCCAGAATCAGGAAGAACGCGAAGATCACGCCCAGCACGGGAGTTTCGTGACTCACATGCAGCATTTCTCCCAGCCAGCGCTCAACCGCGTAGACCGGACTGACCATGCCAAATGCATTCAACAGGGCGCCAAAAGTAAATACGACCGCCAGCGCCGCCAGATCCTTCCGCCGCGAGAAGTACCCTATTCCTGACCGTATTGGATCGACCATCAATTCGCTCGCCGGCAGACGGCTCAGGATGCCGATGTTGTCGTGCGGGCAGGCATGAACGCAGTCCAGGCAGAAGGTGCAATCCATGTTGCCAACCTTGCTGGGCTGAAACAGAGCCAGCTCGCAGCCGCGGATTGTCACAAGATCCGAAACCGGCTCTCGCCTGCCGCGGATGCAGTCCTTGGTATGGCAGCGCGTACAAACATCCTGCTCGCGGACCTTTACTTCGAAGGGCGAAAGTGTGGAAGCCACAAAATTGAATTGTCCGATGGGACAAACAAACTTGCAAAATGAGGCGTGTTTGAAAAACCCATCCACCACGAGCACGGAAAGAAAGTAGGCCACGATCAGCCAGGCCGTCCACCACGGTGAAGACCACAGGTCGAACAGCTCGTAAGTAAACAGGATCAGGACGAAAAGACCAACCGAAAGCCACTTATTGCGCAATGGCCGTGGCCAGGTGAATCGGGGCTTGAGGAATCGTCGCGCCGCTTGACGCACCAGCATGAAAGGGCAGGCAAGACAGAAAAAATTCCCCGCGCACAATAGCACAAGCACCAGCACGCCGCGAAAGTGAAGCCAGCTTAAGGTTGTGGCTAGATTCTTGGGCGCCAGGGTGGGCCCGAACAATCCCTGCAGGATCATTACCAGGCTGAGGACGAGCAGCGGGGCCTGAAGCAGCGGACGGGCATACCGCCAGCGGAATAAATGGCCCAGACCAGGTACTCGCATCAGATCGAACGGAAGCGACTCAGGCGTTTCCAGGACCGGAATGGAGGATGGATTCAACAGCTGGCCTTGTTGGGTCGGACGCGCCTCACGTCGATTTGTCGCTCCAATTTCTTCCCGTCGGGCAGCGTGACATGAAGG
>PMHI01000352.1:16505-17589 GCA_003156615.1 Acidobacteriaceae bacterium
GGTTTAAGAGAGATCTCGTGCTCGATCGCGTCAAAAGCTGAGGGCGCGACCGGTTGGAAACAGCTGGTCCGGGGCAAGTCTGCTGCGCAGACGACACCAGCGAGCCATCTTGTCAGTCCCAGTTTCCAGAAGGGATCCGACACTTTCTGTTCAGGCAGCTTTTGCTGAATCGTGGCGGCCCCACTCGCAGGTGCAGGCCGGGTTTCCGCGCTCGCCCTCGGGTGGAAACATGTGGTAATACATGCCGATGACCATCGGGATGAACACGATCGAGTTGTAGAAAAGATGCAATTCGACGCGCGGGAAGATCAACTGCAGAACGCTGCAGGGTACCGGCTTTCCCCAAAAATTGTGGTGAAACGTGGCCTGCCAGATGAGCAAGAAATGCTCGATATGATGCCAGAACTGGATCCAGAACGCGATCATCCACCAGGTATGGGAAACTCCGGTAAAGCCCTTCCGGAACACCCAAATGCCGATCAGCATCACCAAGGCATAGCCATAATGCATCGTTTCTGTCTGGATCAACCAGGGATACCACAAACCAACCAAGCCCAGAGCCTTCGGGCGAGGCCATCCCATAACATAGATCTGGTAAGCCTGGACCAGGTGCTCGGCCCAATGTGCGAGCACAATCAGCATGAAAATCTGCAGCCCACGCTCGTGCCAACGGGTATTGAGTTCCTCGTAAAAGCCCACGTTCGCCGCTGGCGTGCTATGAATGTTGGGTACCGCCGGATTTGAGACTGCCATTATTGTCCTCTCCCAACCCCCCAGACTCACTTCAAAATCAGACCACGATCCCACCTCAGCCATGGCAGGTCAATAGCATAATTATAGTAGCTGCCGGACGTTGCTGGCCGCTTTCACTTGCATGGTCGTCGGTCTGCCTGGACTGGGGAGAACTCCGATGGGAGGTTACGAAGTGGTCGCAGTCTCAACAATTTGGAAGTGGTCACCCGATCAGATCGAGAAAATCAGAGTGGGGCATGGCCTCGCCAAGCGGCACGTCGCGGGGCACGATGCGGGATCCTCCGTCGGGTTCATTACCGAAGTCGGGGCAAAGCCCCTGCCTTCAGGCATG
>PMHI01000638.1 GCA_003156615.1 Acidobacteriaceae bacterium
TCCGTCAGTAAATGAATTTCGGCGCCGGTCTCCCCGGCAATCTCGCGTGCAGCGGCAACAATCTGCGGACTGGGCGCGTAGCCTTTCGGAGTTGCCAGGCGGATTTGCGACCCCAGGCATGCGCAGGTCAGCAGCAGCGAGTGCGCCACATTGTTGCCGTCGCCCACATACGCCAGGCAGCGGTCCTTCACATCTCCGAATCGCTCGAGCAGCGTAAGATAGTCGGCCAGCGCCTGGCAGGGATGCTCGACGTCGCTGAGCGCGTTAATGACCGGAATCGAGGCGTGCTCGGCCATGCCCTCGATGGTCTGCTGCGAAAATGTGCGCAGCACGATCAGGTCCACCCAGCGCTCCAGGTTGTGTGCTACATCGCTCAGCGTTTCGCGGGCATCAAGCCGTTCGTGCGTCTGATCGACGAACATCGCCGTTCCGCCGAGGCTTACGATCCCGGCCTCGAACGTCAGCCGGGTTCGCAAGGAAGGCTTCTCGAAGAACATGACGATCTGCCGGCCCGTAAGCGCCCTGCGAAAATCTGCCGGACATGACTTCATCATTCCAGCGAGATGCAAAACTGCATCGACGCCGGAGGGGCCGAGGTCGCGAGTGGAGACCAGGTCGGGACACCAAAACACTTGCGGCACTCTCTCGGGAGCTGCCGCCGAAACCCTGCCTTGCACATGACTATTCAACTTGGACTCCTTGCGCGGGACCTTCGTTTCCGCCGGTCGGGATTTATGACGAGCAGCAATCAGCTGACTCATGAATAAGTAATCTCCGTACCGCACGACAGCTTGGTCAGGTAGAACTGCGGCAAGAGCTCCGCCTCGGTCGCAGGCAGAATCCGCACTCGCCCCACGCCCTGTTTTAGCGCCAGCCCGCAGGCCTGCAGCTTGGGCAGCATCCCGCCGCTGATGACCGAGCCGGCCGCCAGTTCGGCGGCCTGCTTCGTGCTCAGCCACGGCATCACGCTCCCCGCTGCATCTCTAACTCCAGGCACGTCGGTGAGGAAGATGAGCGTGTTGGCGTGGCAGGCCGCAGCGCAAGCTGCCGCCATTTCATCGGCGTTCACGTTGTAGTATTCGCCGTCGGCTCCCAAGGCCAACGAAGCCAGAACGGGGATGCCTCCCTGCTGCCACAGCGCTTCGATCCAACAGGGCTCCGCGAAACAAATTTCGCCGACAAATCCCAAATCGCGGCCGTGAACATACTTCTTCCTGGCTCGGAACGTCATGCCGTCGCCGCCCGAGAATCCAATGGCCGGCATGCCCGCTGACTGAATGGCCGCTACCAGCTTTTTGTTGATGATTCCAGCCAATACCATCAGCGCCGTATCCCGGGTCTCCGCATCGGTGACCCGCAGCCCGTCCACAAACTCGCTCTTCTTTCCCAGCCGATTCAGCATGCGGGTCAGCGCACCGCCGCCGCCATGAACCACGACGACGCGGTGGCCATCCTGGGCCAACTCCGCGATGGACCGCGCGCATTTCCGCAGGATCGCCGCATCCTCAATCGCCGCTCCGCCAATCTTCACCACGATCGTCACTGCAAACCCTCCCGCTCTTCCCACTGATACATCAGGTTCATGTTCTGTACCGCCTGTCCGGCCGCGCCTTTCCGCAGATTGTCCAGGCAGGAAACCACGACCAGCCGCTGGCCGTCCTCTGCCAGGCAAAACCCCAGATCGCAATAGTTCGTGTGCAGCGAAAACTGCAACTGCGGCAGCTTCGGTGTCGCAAATACTCGCATCCAATGTCTGCCCGAATAAAAATCACGCANNGGCAGCAGATGAGGGGTGAAAGTCAGCTCCGCGTCTTCCAGTCCCAACTGCTCCACCATCTCTCCCAGATGCCGGTGATTAAACACGGAATAGGCGGAGAGATTGTCTGCCACCGAAACGAAATGAGTACGCGACGTAGGCGCCTTGCCTGCCCCCGACGCTCCCGACTTTGAGTCGGAGATCATTCCACGCTCCCGATCGATAATCCCCGCCTGGAGCAGCGGCGCCAAAGCCAAAATCACTGAGGTTGCGTAGCAACCGGGATTGGCCACCAGTTGAGCCGCCGCAATGCGGTCGCCGTTCAACTCCGGCAGGCCATACACCGCCTTCGCCGTCAATTCCGCGGCCGTGGCTGCGTCCGCATCTTCAAATCGGTAGATGGCGCGATGCTCGGCCTGCTTCAGTCTCCACGCGCCGCTCAGATCGATCACGCGCAAACCTTGCGCGATGGCCTCCGGTACAAGGGACCGCGATGCGTCATGCGGCGTGGCCAGGAAAAGCAACTGCACACCCTGCCTCTTCAGCTCCGGCCACGAAAGCGGTCGAAGGGGATAGCCTCCGTTGCCGGATAGCTCGGGAAATACCTCCGCCAAATCTGTCGCACTGTCGCTCCCGTTTTCACGCCGGAACAGCAGGGGCTTCTCCAGTCGCGGATGGCGTTCGAGAAGGCGCGTCAACTCCAAACCGGAATAGCCGCTCGCTCCGAGCACCGCGCTTTTGAGCTTCCCGGACATCAGCCGAGCATCTCCTCGATCCGGGCTGCGACCTTTTTGGCAGCATCCTTGTCGGGACAAACAATCAGGATGGCATCGTCCCCCGCAATCGTTCCCACCACTTCCTCCCATTCCTGTTCATCGAGCGCCGCCGCCACCGGCTGAGCGCTGCCTACAATCGTCTTCGCCACCAGCAGGTTTTGCGCCGGCCGCACGTCCAGCACGAACTCGCGAACCAGTCGCTCGACCGGGGGCAAAGCCAGGGTAGCTGCGCCTTCGCCCTGAGGCAGGGCGTAACCGGCCGCCGTCTTGCTCAGATTCAGGTCCCGAATATCCCTCGACAGCGTCGCCTGCCCCACCTTGAACCCCCGCTTGCGCAACGCCCGCTGCAAATCTTCCTGGCTGGCTACGGGTCCCTGCCGCAACGCTTCCAAAACCGCTCTCTGTCGCAGGACTTTATTCATCATGAATATTTATTCACTATGATGAATAAATATTCTCTATCTTACAGGCCCTACCCTCCTTGTCAAGGAAAAACCATCGTCGCCTCGTCGCCGGTTCCCATGCTTCGCAACCCATCCGCTGCGGCTCCAGGGGAGCCGACTCGACGAAGCAAAAGCCCGGGCGCAGACTTA
>PMHI01000717.1 GCA_003156615.1 Acidobacteriaceae bacterium
ACCACCTTCTTCTGAGGAGCCTTCCGCTCCGCCTCCGCCCGCTTCCGCTCCTGATACCGCCGATCATGAGACGACTGGTCCGACGCTTGTTTCTTCATCCCTCCAGCTTGCCACACCCCCGCAAACATAGCCAGCCCATGNNTAATTTGACGTTGATTCTGACGCCCAGTCCAGCTTGTTGAAGCACCGAGAGTGCGGATCAACCATGGTGGAGACCCGACTCGCACGCGAAAAGGCCGGAAACGGCAATTGACGCCCAGACTCATTGTGGGAACAGCCACTTCGGCTGTTTGTCGAGCAAAGCTCGGCTGTCATGCCGAGCGCAGCAGGATCGCCCAGAGGACAAATCCTACGCAGTCGAAGCATCCCTACCCGTTGCGACTCTGTCAAAACCCGATCAGGAGTTTTCACCCCGAAGAATCCATAATATTAGGTAAGCTATGCTGGGGCAGCGAGCGAAACGACCTTCTCACGACTCGGTTGCGAGTGAATGGGAGGCGCAGGCATGCGGGTTCGGATTTGAAGGTCCAGTCAGAGCGGTAAATTCAGACCTCGGAAGATGGGAAAAAACGGCAACCACATTCCGTGTCTTTTCATGAGCCCTGCCGAAGTCTTCTTCACCCGATACTGGGGTCCGGTCGAGGGCGGCGTCTATCACCTCATGCATGAGCCAGCCCAGGCAAAGTCGGCAAGCAAAGGAAGCGAGGGCACTGACCCACAGGCCTGGATGCAGGTGTATCCGCGGTTTTTCGCGCGTGGGCGCTGAGAATCCAATGCACGCCGCTCGCATAGCCGAACTGCTCCACCCCTTCTTGCAGGAAGCCAACGACCAACGACCAACGACCAACGACGACCTCTATCAAGATATATCGACGTACATCGATATACTCCTCCGCTGGAACGCCCGGATCAACCTGACTGCCATTCGCAATCCAGAAGAAATCGTAACCCGCCACTTCGGCGAATCCCTTTTCGCAGCCAGCCATCTGTTCCCGCGCGTTTACGAGCGGCCCTCTGCATCCCCTGTGGTGGATTTTGACTTTGACCCTGTTAACGACCAACGACCAACAACCAGCGACCGCGCGGCCGAGCGCGTAGCAGACGTAGGCGCCGGCGCCGGCTTCCCCGGGCTCCCCATGAAACTCTGGGCCCCCAACATCGCCCTTACTCTGATCGAGTCCAACCACAAGAAAGCAACCTTCCTGCGCGAAGTGGCCCGTGCCCTTACATTGACGGACATCAATATACAAAACATCCGCGCCAAAGCCCTCCCCCCGGTCAACTTCGACATAGTGACCCTGCGCGCCGTAGAGCGCCTGACTGACGTCCTCCCAACCGCCGCCAAGCTCGTAGCTCCCTCCGGACGCCTAGCCCTGCTGATCGCCTCCGCCCAGCTAGAAGCCGTCCGTTCCACTCTTCCCTACGTTACATGGGATCCACCAATTCCAATCCCCCAGTCCAAATCCCGCCTAATCCTAGTCGGTCATCCGGAACCACTAAGGCGAACAAGTGGAGTGTAAGAGCCATTTTTACCCCAAAAGGCTGCCTCGAATGACGTCCTATCTTACAAGAGGCTACCTAGAGTGGTAAGCACCGGCGTTCTGTGGCATTTTTCCTAGTCGACTCCAATTCCGAAGGTCATCCAAGTCTTCCGACCGGAACACTCGGTATCCTGGTCGGTCGCCCGGAACCACCAAGGTAAACAAGTGGAATGTAGGAGCCGCTTTACCCCAAGAATGCTGCAGAGAATGATGTCCTATCCTACAAAGGGCTACTTAAAGTGGTAAGCGCCGACGTTTTGTGCCAGTTTTCCCAGTCAACGCCACTCCGAAGATCATCCAAGTGTTCCGACCGGAACACTCAGCACGAACGTTCCAACCGGAACATTATGGAGATATGTTCCGACCGGAACATATCGATGATCTTGTTCCAACCGGAACATCGATTGGGTGTTCCAGTCGGAACACAGCGCAAAGGTGCCGCCACCCCAGTTGAGCAAGGCCCCCATTGCTGACCAGACAATCGCTTCGGCGTAGTTGTCCCTTCGGGCTATGGAGCCAGCGTCAGGAGCCAGAAGCCAGCAGACATCGATATCCATTTGGGCAGGAGGTGGGCTTCCTCATCCCGGACTCTACCAACTGTGCTCCCCGCTGGATGAATTTGGTCGCTGCGATCGGGTTGAAGCTTGCTGCTTCATTCAGTCCTAACGAGAACGAAATTCTCGTCGGGACCCCAATATCGGTGCAAGGGCGTCCTAACCAAATCGCTCGAGCGTTCCGCCGGAACACTCAAGCTGTCTTGGCCTCCTGGCGACTGAAATGAGCGGCTAGAAAGTTGCGCGAGTGTTCCGACTGGAACATTGGACACGTTTTGCACACAAATTCGACTTCCGCACAACAATCG
The DNA here is from genome assembly GCA_003156615.1 of Acidobacteriaceae bacterium. The sequence continues at coordinate 2,404 of PMHI01000717.1, forward strand.
ACCTTGCATTCGAAACGTGAATCGCACTATTCTTCAAAAAGTTCTGGCTCCTCGACAATTTATATGGGACGCGTCATCGCTGTTGCCAATCAGAAGGGCGGCGTGGGGAAAACTACGACTGCCATCAACCTAGCCGCGTCCTTCGCGGCGGCCGAAGTGAACACACTGCTCATTGACTGCGATCCGCAATCGAATGCCACCAGTGGCCTAGGGCTGGTGAAGGATCCGGAACGCATTTCTATTTACGACTTGCTGCTGGGCGCAGCCTCTTGTGAGGAGGCGCTGGCAACTACTGAGCTGGAACAGCTATGGCTGATCCCCTCGCACAAGAACCTGATCGGGGCAAACATTGAACTGGTGGAAGCTGAGGGGCGCGAGTACCGCCTGCGGCAAGCGATTGCGCCCTTGCGTGATCGCTTCCAGTACATTGTGCTGGACTGTCCGCCGGCGCTTGACTTGCTAACTCTGAACGCGCTGGTGGCGGCTGACTCAGTGCTGATTCCTATGCAGGCGGAATACTTTGCTCTCGAAGGCATCAGCGAGTTGATGGACACAGTGGAGAGAATCCGCGCGGCGCTGAACCCAGGGCTTGAGATTGAAGGCGTGGTGCTGACTATGCTGGATGAGCGCACCAACCTGGCGCAGCAGGTGACGGCTGAGCTGAGAAATTATTTTGGGGAGAAGGTGTGTGCGACCACCATACCGCGGAACATACGGCTGGCGGAGGCGCCGAGCCATGGCAAGCCGGCGCTCGTGTACGATCCGCGGTCGAAGGGGGCGGAGAGTTACATCCGGCTCGCTAAGGAGATTCTTGGGAGGCAATTAGCGGCCGCCAGTTCCCAGCCAGCAGCCAACGGCCAGCAGCCGTCAGAAGAGGCGGAGAAGCCGCTGGGTGCGGAGGAGATGGATAAGACAGCTTGATAGATCGATGAATGTCGATATACATATATTGACGTCCATCGATATACTGAAGGAGTCGGGCCCGGCGTGCTGCAGGCAGCTGGCCTAGGCTTCGGCCCACAAAAGGTCGCGGGCCTTCAGGATGACAGGGTTTCGGAAGGGGATGAGTGATGACTACTACTGCGGCGGCGGAGAAGTTGACGGGGAACGGCGTCGAGAAGAAAGCCGAGAAGGTGGAGAAGCGGCGGGCTTTGGGGCGGGGCCTGGCTTCTTTGTTGCCGGGGCCGCGGGTGGTTGCCGACCAGGGGTTAAAGCCCGAATCATTTTCGCCTCAAGGGGGCACGGCTGAAGCCGTGCCCTTTCCTTCATCGCCTGCTGCCAGTGAAGCGGGCGCCGAGGGCAGGAGTGGCGTCGGCGAGACCGAGATTCCATTGCCNNNCTTTCGGAACTGCGGGATTCGATCAAGGAACATGGGGTAGTGCAGCCTGTCGTGGTGCGGCCGGCGGAGGAGGAAGGGCGTTACATCCTTGTTCTCGGGGAGCGGCGGTTGCGGGCTTCGAGGATGGCGGGGAAGGAGACGATCCCGACTTTGGTGCGCCGGCTCTCGCCGCAACAGGCGGCGGAGATGACCGTGCTCGAGAATATTGTCCGGGAGGATTTGAATCCGATCGAGCAGGCGGAGGCGTTCCGGGTGCTCAGCCTGGAGTTTAAGCTGACGCAGGCGCAGATTGCGGATCGGATTGGGTTGTCACGGGAGACGGTGTCGAATTATATGCGGCTGTTGCGGCTCCCGCAGAAAGTGATGGATTACATGCTGGCGGACCGGCTCAGCTTCTCCGACGCCCGGGAGATTTTGCGGCTGGAGAACAACGACTACATCGAGGCCGTGGCGGAAGAAGTGGTTACGCATAAGTTGAAATGGGATCAGATTGAAGATCGGGTGATGCGAATCAATGGGTCGTTTGCGATGCTGCCGGGACAGACTCTCTCGGGAGAAAAGAAGAAGAGTGGTGGGGCGCGGTGGATGGATCCGAATGTTCGGGCGGCGCAAACTGATATGGAGCGCACTTTAGGGATGCGGGTGAGGATCAGGGATCGGCATGGGAAGGGAAAGATTGTGATTGAGTATGCCAGCGTGGACGATTATGAGCGGGTTACTTCGATGCTCCGTAGCAAACAGTAGATAGTACCGAGCACCTAGTACCGGGTTCTGGAGGGCGGCCTGACCGGCCGCCTTCTTTGTTTCGGGTGCCAAGGAGGAATCACGAACGTTAAGGAATCTAGATGGTAATGGTGGAATGTGCTGCGGAATTTTGCGGATTATGATGGAGTCTGTGGGCAGGAATCTTGGGGAAAGTGGGTGATGGGCCTGACTGAAGTCGAGAAAGTCTTGGGATCGGTGGCCGTGCAATTGATGAATGGCGAGGAAGTTCTTCTCGAGGACCAGAAGATTCGCGTCAAGCGGGTGGGGAGTGGGCGGCTGCGGATGGTTCAGTTCCGGATGAACGGGCGGGTCTTGCAGGCCATTGAGCAGAACCGGGAGAAACCTAGCCGNNGCATAAGTATGTGGCGGTGTCGGTGGATGGGGAGGTGCAGCAGTATTGAGAGTTGCCAGTACCAAGTAGATCGATTCCATAATAATGTTGCACTACCCCCTCGATCCGGCTGGTGCTGGACAAGCATTGCGCCCACATCTCCACGAGACGCGCGCCTTCCTGGCAACGCTGCCGAACCGGTTTGAATTCACCTTCACGCCTGTTCGGTGAGATCCGAGTCGCCTCCGCCGACGAACTGAAGGCACGGATCGAACTCTACGTCAAAGAA
>PMHI01000140.1:0-4099 GCA_003156615.1 Acidobacteriaceae bacterium
TTTCTCCTTGCGTTTGCCGCCTTTGTTCTGGTGCGATCACGGCATTCACGGGCACTCGCAATCGTCTGGGTCTTCAATGCATTCGGCTTGCTGGAGTTTCTTCACTCGGTGGTTCGCGGCAGCTTCGCCGGGACCGGAGGCGGCTTAGGAGCATTTTGGTACATCCCGGTTTGCTATGTGCCGCTGGGTTTGGTGGTGCACTGCTTGATTTTTCTCCTACTTGTGAAACGGTCCAGTGAATACACCCCGCGGACGGCCGCTTCAGCGGAGATGATTCGATGACGAATGGATTGCCTGCCGTACCTTGGAAGCTCAAAGCAACGTTGATGCTCACAGCAATTGTGCTGACCGTTCTCGGTAGCGGCCTTATGTTCGCAAGCCACCTGTTGGCCTCCCTTTACGGGACACCGGAGAGCCTCTCTGGAACAAACGGTGCCCGCACAGCGGGCGCGGCAATCTTCGCGCTCGGTACCATGGCCTGGACCGGCACGCGCCAGGAGATGAGAGTCCTTTGCGCTGTTGTGATTCCCGTTCTCTTTACCTGGTTTGTGCTCAAGAGCATGGTTGCGTATCAGGCGCTGATCGCTGGCGTTTTCAAAGCGCCCGTTGGACGAACGGTCTTCGCTTTCGACCTTGTGCTAGCGATCGTTTATGGCTACTTCCTTTGCGTGGGGTTGTGCCGACGTGCTGCAAGTCGCGGCTAGCCTAACGCGTCGATTTTCAAGGCTCGGCGATTGAGGCGAGGATCGACCACTACAAAGGCGTTCCCGGCCCAGAAGAGATCTGCAATCCTGTGCCGCTCGCGCGGCGGACACTGCGCGTGGGGCGGTGGGCGTGGTTGCAATGCGACGAAACTTGCGANNCACTAGGCTTCCGGTATTGCGGGGCAGCCCGGAAACTCCTTCAGGTAGGTGTTACCGATGTAGCCGAGGTATTGGATTCCGATTTCGCTGGTGAAGAATCCGTCCGCGGTGTACTTGCGCAGCGTCGAGAAGAACTCGATACCAGGGCGTAGCCTGGGATCTTTGTCTGCGTTTTTGCGGAACGCGATGAGATCCAGCATTTCTGTCCGCTGCTCCGGAGCACATTGCAGGTAGATCTGCCCGTAGCGCTGCATGCAGATCGCGTCCAGCCACATGATCCCGCCCCCGAGTTGAAGTTGGAAATCCTTGTTCTCGCTGCTAAGCAAATCCAGGAATTCGGGCGCGCCCGCTTCTATCGCGCCCCCGCTTTCCTGGTCGGAGGGAATGATCGCCTGACACAAGGCTCGCAGCGTTTTGTACTGATGCTCGGGGAAAAATTTGGGCACATATTCTCCGGAGGATGACACCGCTTTATGCACGCGCACCATGCGGCGAGCCGTTTCTGCGGCTGTGAGCGGAACGACCCGCAGCGTGGACCCGGCTGCGGCAGTAAGGCTGAGCGATTTGATAAGGTCACGGCGCGAAATAGACATGAGTGGTGCTCCTCGGGTTCTCCGTCAATTCCGGCTACTACAGATTGCCTCGCTGCGCTTGCTCCAGGAGATTTTCCGAGGCCCTCCAGGATAGCGCCAGGATGGAAAGCGTCGGATTCTTGTCAGGGCTGGTTACAAACGCGCCTGCATCGGTGACAAATAGATTTCTTACATCATGGGCTTGGCAATACTTATTCAGGACCGAGTTCTTGGGATTGTCGCCCATGCGCACCGTGCCTGATTCGTGGATCGCCGTGCCACCGTCATAGAGGCCGTAAGGGGCTGGGCCGTCGGTAGTGACATCGGTCGAGTAGGTGCCGCCCGCGGCTTCGACAATGGCACGAAAGGTCTGTTGCATATCTTTCGCCATTTTCATTTCGTTCTCGCCGGCACGCCAATGAAAACGCAGTACCGGAATGCCCCACTCATCGACAACACTCGGATCGATTTCGCAGTAGGTGTTTTCGTTGGGAATCATCTCTCCCAGCGCTTCCATGCCGATCGTAGCTCCATAAGAGCGGCGGCAGCTTTGCTTCAGGGAGGCACCATAGCCTTCGACGTGGTCACACACATCGTCGAATTGTTCGACGACTGGCATGAAGCGGCCGCCGCCGGGTTCAATGTGATAGCCGCGCAGGAATTCGTTTTTGCGATCGAATTTCCACCAGGGCATGTACACGTGAGGCAGATAATTTCCGCCGCTCCCATCGTGGTTGTGAGGGGGCATTTTCTCCAACTGTGGAAAGTAACCCGAACCCCAACTGCCTACGCTATCCATCAGGTTTCTCCCTACCAGTCCCGAGGAGTTGGCCAATCCCTGGGGGAACAGCGTGGAGCGCGAATTCAGCAGCAGACGTGCGGACTCGCACGTGCTGGCCGCGACTACAAAACTTCGGGCCCGCACCAGCTTTTCCCCTTTTGTGGTCCGGTCAATGTAGGAGACGGCTTCGGCCTTGCCGTCCTTGCCTACCACGATTTCCCGCGCCATTGCGTTGGTGACCAGCGTCAAACGGCCCGTGGCTAGCGCCGGTGGAATCAACACCTGACTGGAGCTGAAGTTCGATGCCGACTTGCATCCGCGGGCGCATTGACCACAGTAGTGGCACGCCGGGCGTCCGTTCAGCGGCTGTGTGATGATGGCCATGCGCGCAGGCACGCAAAGAACCTTCACCTTGTCGCAGGCTCTCTTGAGGAGCGTTTCGGTGCAGCGGGGCTTGGGAGGCGGCTGGAAAATACCGTCCGGAGAACTCGGGATGTTTTCCTTGGTCCCGAAAACCCCGATGTAGGACTCAACCTTGTCGTAGTAAGGAGCCAGTTCCTCATACGTAATCGGCCAGTCGTCGCCCATGCCATCCCCGGAACGGGCTTTGAAATCCATCGGAGAGAAGCGCAACGCGACTCTGCCCCAGTGATTGGTGCGCCCACCGACGACCCGCGAACGGAACCAGCGAAACGTGGACCCCGGCGCCAACACATAGGGTTCGCCGTCAATTTCCCAGGCGCCGTTTGGCGCCATGAACTCGTCGGCCTCCTCGCCCCGCAGCTTACCGCCCACGCCCCCACCGCGGTGGGCGAGATCGTAAGGCCAAAGATGCTCCTTGAAGTCCTTCGCCGGGTCCAGCGGCGGGCCGGCTTCGAGCATCACGACGCTGACCCCTCCCTCCGTCAGCACCTTGGCTGCGGCGCCGCCGGCAGCGCCTGATCCGATGATGCAGACGTCATAGATCTTGGGCGAGCGAATCACTTCGAGCATCCATGCTCTCCTTGGCAACAGATTGGTGATTATATCTTGGTGTTGCTGCCGCAGTTCGGCCGATGTCGCTGAAAACTGATTATGTCGGAATCGACAGACGAGATTCTTGGGCGTGTTGTCGCCTTCACGGAAGTGATCCGTCAACCCTTCAGCGCTTCCTCGCGGTCCAGAACGGTCTTGGGGGACATCAATGGCGATCCTGAAAAGGATTTCTGGCCTGCGCTTCACAACGCACGGAGAAGCTGATAGCACGGCACACGATGCAGCCGTTCTGCACCTCCCAATTGCAAAGCGATCACGGCCTGATCTTTTTGGGTTCCATGCCAGCAACCGGCTGGCATAGAGAACTAGGGAAAAAGGTTCTCATTCGGTCGAGTAGTCGATTTCCATGCGCCGGACTTGGAAACCCGAGGCGCAAAGGGCCAGCAGGGCCACGACGACGACACCGATGACTGCGATCGCGCCGGGAACCGGATCTGGATTCGAGATCAACATGGCCAGCAGAGGTGGAGTGCCCGGTGGTGTCGGAACATTCACCGGGCAAAGGGATTTAAGGTAAAAAATGACACTGAACGGTTTAAGCAACGGGGGCAGAAACGGATTAACACCTTCCCAGATCAAGATCGCGGCGGCCGGAAGGATCGGATTCCGAAACAGCATCCCCGCCGCCAGGAAGAAAGCTCCATAGCCGAGGCAGGCCAGAGCCGTCACTCCCAAATAGGTCATGGCATGCGCGAGTCCGTGATTCTGGTACAGGTAGAGATGGCGCATATTCGGACTGAAATGCCAAGTGAAGGCAATGATCTGGAGTAATTCACTGGTTACAAAAATGACACAGGTTGTCAATAACCCGGCGAGAAACTTTCCCGCCATCAGGACTTCCCGGCGGA
>PMHI01000140.1:4125-14157 GCA_003156615.1 Acidobacteriaceae bacterium
CCAGGTACAGATCGTCGCTGCCGTCGGAGTAGTGATAGCTTTCGAGGGCTACCTTAACGGATTCGCCTCCCTCAACCGCTCTTTGCTCGGTCCAATGAAAACGAATCGGCGGCCTCCCCAGCAGGGCAATCACTTCTTCGCCCGTCATACCCGATTGAATTGCCTTGAGGTCCTGATAGGTGAGCGGCTTCTCATTCCGCCGGGTCAGTTGGGCGCTCCGATCCCGCTGGCGTGCATGGGCGACGGTATAGCCGATGAAGAGCAGGACGGGCAGCAGCGCCACTACATAGACCCACAGACCACGCTTGGCAAAGAAGGTCTTCTTCATCTCCAGCCGGATCACCGAGCGGATCTGCGCCCACCAGAGCCCTGGAATCGGCCTGGTCTTGCGTTCGGTCATCGAACAACCTCATCGTTGCCGATCAGATACTCGTAAACGGAATTCACATCGTCGTCGGCGGGAGCGACCGATTCGATCTCAATCCCGTGCAACGCGATCTGGTTCAGCATGAGATATAGACCGTCGGCATCGCGCGTCTTAACCAGCACGCCGCGCTCGTCAGGGTGAATCGATATGGCGATGGTCTGGTTCGACTCCATCGTTTTGGCGGCGAGTTCGCGCGGACGGTTGCAGCGGATGAGGATCTGTGCGGGATGTTCCTGGATTTCGCCGCGCAGGCTCTGAATCTGGCCTTCGGCCACGACGTAGCCGTTGCTCAGCAGGATCACCTGATCGGAAATCACATCGACTTCGTGCAAAATGTGGCTGGAGATGATCACGTAGCAACCTTGCACCGCCGCTGCTCGAAACAGTGCGATCATCTCCGCGCGCGCCAGCGGGTCCAGTCCGTTTAGAGGTTCGTCGAGCACCAGCACTCGTGGATCGTGCGCCAAGGCTTGTGCCAGGCGGATTCGCTGCCGCATCCCTTTGCTATAGCCGGCGACATCGCGCTCGGCGGCATCGACCAGGTTGACGCGCTCGATGGCCCGCCAGGCGAGTTGAGCGGCGCTTTCCGAATCTCGGCCTCCCAGCCGGAGATAGGAATACACAAACTGATATCCCGTGAGGCCCTTGGGAAAGGCGTCAAACTGCGTGCAATAGCCGAGGATATTGAAGAGCGCTTGCGGTTCGTCGGTGCGGTATCCCAGCACATCGATGCGCCCCCGCGAGGGCCGTACCAAGCCGGTCAGCAAATTCATCAGGGTAGTTTTGCCCGAACCATTTGGCCCCACCAAACTCGTGATTCCAGCGGGAATCGAGAGATTCACACGGTTCACACCCAAAATCTCGCCGTAGAACTTCGAAACGTTTTCTAGAACGATGCGGTCGTTCATCGGGCCCTCCTGTGCATGCGACCGCGCGCGCGCTTCATTGGATCACCTCGTAGGCGCGCACCTTGCGCACGAGCAGGGCGAGGCAGAGGGCGCAGTAGACTAGGATCGCGATCCAAGCCTGAAGGACGGGCATCGCACGCTCGGCTTCAATTCCGAAAAGGGAGGTCCAAACCGTTGCCATCAAATACACAATGTTGAGGAAGTCTCCCAATTGCGTGCGCATTACGTTGTTGACGGCTTGCGCGAAACCGGCGCCAAAGAATAGAACCCCCAGCAGTATGGCGCCGGCCACGATTCTCCATTTCACCCACGCCGAGAGCGCCATCGCGAGCAGCGACAGAAATACGATCCACAGCAGGAAAGAAACGACCAGGCTACCGGCGATCCAGAGGTGATCCCACGCCCAAGCGGGACCCGCCAAGACCGCCTGCACGGCGAAAAGAACGAGGCCAGGAATCCATGTCACCTGCGAAAGCAGGATCGCCAGCACCGACGACTTGCCCACAACATATTCCACCCGCGAGAAAGGGCGGCAAAAATACAGCGGTAGCGCTCCATTTGCGACATCCGGTGAAATCAGACCGGGCCCCGTAACCGCGGTCAGGAGAAACACCAGCACTCCCTGCACGTTTACGAAGTAGAAGAAGAACTTGCTGTCGATGACCATAAACCGGCTGGCGGTTCCGCCGAATGCCTCAAGAAAGCTCAAGTTGTGGGCCAGGTAGATTGCGCATAAACAGACCACCGGATAAAAGAAGCAGAGGACAAACAGTCCCGTTTGGAACTTCGAGCGAAAGAGGTTTCTCCGTGAATAACGAAACAGCACCCGGCAGCGCGACCATGCGGGAGTCAGGGTTCCCGAGTACGACGCGTAGCTGCGCCTATAGACCGCCATCAACCCTCCCTAGCCTGCAATTCTCAATTTTCCATCGCTTTCATGAAAATATCCTCGAGCGTGTCGCGCCTGAAATTAAGACGGCGGATGCGAACGTCGCGCTCCGCCGCCAGGCGATAGATGTCGCGAACCTCAATTCCATCCGCAAGAATCATCTTCATGTGGTTCGCCGTGACCGCGCATTCGCAGCCCAGTCTCTCGATCGCTTCGGTGAAGTCGCCATTTGCCCCGTAAGTTTCCAGCTCCAGAAATCGTTTGTTCGCGCGCCGCTCTTCTTCCAGGTTCGAGTAGTGAGCGATTCGTCCTTGCTTCAAGATCAGCACCTCATCGCACGTGTCTTCCACATCGCGCAGCAGGTGCGAGCACAGAACAATGCGCAGTTCGTTGCCGTCGCGGATTTCGCGGATCATGCGGATCATGCGCTGGCGAGCCACGGGATCGAGACCGTTCGTCGGCTCATCGAGAATCAGCAGCTTGGGTCCATGAACGATCGCCTGCGCCAACTTGGCCAGCTGCTTCATCCCCAGGGAATACGTTCCCAGCTTGCGATAACGCGCTTCTGCCAGTCCCACGTAGAACAGTGCCTCGTGCGCCCGCTCGAGCGCCGCGGAAGGAGGCAGGCCCGAGAGTTCCGCCATCATGCAAACGAATGAGACCGCGCTCATTTGCGAGATGAACGCATCGTTTTCCGGCATGTAACCAACCAGACTGCGGATTTGCCTGGTTTCCCTCCGGATGTCGTGGCCAAACACCTGCGCCGAACCCCGGGAGGGCTGGCAGAAGCCGAGCAGAGTATTGATCAGAGTAGACTTGCCCGCGCCATTTGGACCTAGCAGTCCGATTGCGCGCCCGCGCAAAGAACATGTGAGATCCCGCAGGATTTCGCGGCGGCCAAACTGAACCGATAGATCATGGAGTTCGACGAGTGGCGTCCGCAGAGCGGCAGACGGAGTTTGCTCATGCTCGACGCCTGCGGCTCCGCGTTGTATCGCCATATTCTCCAAAACACGTTCACTGAGACTGCGGTCGGGGTGCGCGATTGCTTGAATTGGCCGAATTGCTAAGGGTTCTGCCCAACAGCATCTGGGGCAAGAAAGGCCCATTATGGCCCATCGTCAGCAGAGTGCCTAGGTCGAATCCCATAAAGCCGGTATTGCTCGCAACCACGATTCGATCGGGCTTGCCGTAGGCATAAATCAGGCCCGGTGCGGAGTTCGCTGTCAGCACATCGATCGATTGCCTCTGCTGTGACGTCAGCGCTCCGCTCGATTTCAGTTGCTCCGCAATGGGGCCGATCACCGGCCCGATATTGTGATAGAAGATCGCGGAGAAGTTCGTGTATCCATCGCTGGGTAGAAGCGCTTGAAATGCCGGTGCATGCGTCAGCGTATAGCCAGCCTGGCGATCTTGAATGGCGCGCGCGAGTGTGCCGCGATCGGGTGCGGCAATCAGATAACTGTCCACGAACGTGTAGTCGACCTCTGCATTCGCGACCTGCAAGTTGCTGATCACAAAGTAAGTCTGCGAGCCGACCTGTCGCTTCGCGAGCTCGAGGGAGCGGCCTTGCGCCGAACCCTCGCGATTGTAAGTGTCCACCAGTTTCGCGATGGTCGCCTGCAGCGTCGCCGGATCATACACTTCCAATATCAGCTTCCACCGCGGTGTCGGCAACATGGGGCCGTCGAAGGCCATGGTCACTTCGCCACCGAGCGGAGCCGCAAGGTCGTCCAGCATGTTAACCCCTGTCTTCGCCTCGAATTCCGAAAGATGATGGCTGAAGTTCGCATCGCCGGTCCCTATCATCTGGAAGAGTCCTTCCATGATGCTCCTCGGATTTCGCATGACCGCTGACGTCACCATACTGGCCTCGGGCGAAACAAATTCCAACGAGCCCATGGAAGCCGGCGCGGCCAGCCACGATGCCACTCCCTGGCGTTCAGAAGCGAACGTCAGGTCGGCACGATTGTCGGTCTTGCCGCCAACTTCGCGGTGTTCTATCGTCAGGTATCTGACGTCTCCGATCCCTGGCGGCAGTTCGTGGTTGCTACCGTTTTGTACGTTGCCCGCGACGATTTGTTCCATGTCCGCACACAAAAGCCATCCCGCCCCCTCCTGGTAGGAGCGAACAATCTGCTGGTAGAGCGGTGTTTCGGCAAAATGACCGGCGCTCAATTGTTGCACCCGGGCCGCCGCGCGCTGCAGTTCGGCGGCATCCGAGCTCGCCATCAATAAGTCATCCTTGATATAGACAAGGAGTGCCTGTCCGTTCGCCGAGGAGACTGCCCACGGACTGCGAGCCATCTGCAGAGCGGATTGCGACCCTTTCGAACTGAGCTGCCGGTTTTCCTTTTTCAGAAAGGATTCCAGCCCCGGTTGGCGCACCCTGGCGAGCAGGATCGGTGCCCCATAGGTCGCGCCGTTCCTCCCCACGGCGACTACGATCTCGTCGCCCAGATAGCTACTGAAAGTCTTTAATTGATCCACTACGTCCTCGATCTTTGGTCCGCTACCCTTTTGCTGCTGCTGCCACCAGTGGCGCAGCGCCGGGCTCTGCCGCAAGCGGTCCTCGAAGATCTGACTGGCCTCCCCTAGAGTAGACGCGAGATTCGGAATTGCCACGTAGACCACGGTGTCATCCGGAACGTACGACACCAGGTCGGAACTGTAGCGCAGGCCCGGTGCCGGAATCGCCGCAAACCGTTTCTCGAGGACAGCAAAGTCTCCCAGCAAGGCAAGGTATTTCGCTGCGTTCCTGCTCCAGGCGATTTCGTCTTGAATGGGATTTGTCGAGACACTGGCGCTTGAAGTCACCTCGTCCCCGGCGTGCAGTTCGCTCGTCCGCTCGCCGTAGTCCACTCGCACTGCACCCTCGATCACGGCCACACGCGAGCCTTTGATGCCGCGATTGACCGAGAAAATCGTCCCCTTCACCGAGACCAGGCAATCGCCGGTCGCCACATAGAGCCGACCTGTACGCTGCTTCGCCGCTTGAACAATCACTTGGCCGCCATCCAGATGAATCGTCGTGCCCTTCCATTCGCGCGCGAGCGAAATGTCGGCCCGCTCCCCCATCTCAACCAGCGAACCGTCGACCAGCCGCACCACCGCACTCGCTCCTTTGGCTGTTCGGATCTCATCTCCGCTCCAGATCTCATATCCCGCCGGAACGATATGCACCGTGTCACCCTTCACGGCATAGAGGGAACCATCCACATTCTGAACCACGCCGCGAACCCCTGGTTGCCCTGGGAAGATGCCCCGGGAGAGCGCGAGCGCAACCAACGCAACCGCGGCCACCGCGGTTGCCGCCATCGCCCACCGCCATACCGGCGAATGGCCCCGCTTTATTTCTGGCCGCCAAACGGCTTGCTGTTCGCCGTTGCGGGCGCGCTCCACGGCGTGCCGGCACGCGACACAGGCGTGCACGTGGTCCTCGAGCAACAGAAGCCGTGCTCCTGCCAGTTGTTTCCCCAGGTATTGCGGAATGAGTGCCTGAAAATCTTCACAGCTGCGCAACTTGTGCGGGCTGGCGTCCGCCACTGGCGTTCCGGCAATGGAGCTCCAGACGCGCCCGGCCGCCTGGGCAACCACCTTGTCATCCACTTGTTCGTTGCGAATCGCCGACAGCAAACGGTCGAATTTCTCGTTCTTCATGACTTGTCTCCTCTAAGTTGCGCTCGCGTTTCGAAGCTCCGCCTACGAGCGAGATGGCAATGTAGGCGGCAATTCCGGCCACGCCCCAGACGACGGCGTGGCCGGTGACGGCACCGATGGTCGCGCCCATGACGGCCCCGAGTGCCACCGACAGGCCGAGCGATCGGGCGTGGTTAAGTTCCTCTGGCATGGGATACCTCCTAAAATCAGCCGTTCGTTGAACCGGAATACGAACGAAAATACGGAAGAAGCTCCTTGCGAAGCTGTTGCCGGGTACGATGGACAATGACCGCCACCAGTACCTGGGAAATGCCAAGCATCTGCGCAATCTGCGGATTGCTGAACCCTTCGAGGAAGCGCAAGGCGAAGATCTCCGCCGGCCTCGGCTTAAGTTGAGCGAGGGCCCGCCCCAAGGCCTGCCGCAGCTCTGGCATGAGATCGCCCGCATCGTGCGCTGCCATCTCCTCGGGCAGAACCGGCAGTTCGACCGCCGGGTTGGCCTTTCGCCACCGCATGACATCCAGCGCCGCATTGATGGCGGCCCGTCGTAAATAGCTTTCCTGATTCTCAACCGTCTCTTCGACCGCATCAGCGTTCGCTCCCCGGCGTGCGAGCCGCAGAAAGACTGTCTGCAACACGTCCTCCGCATCCGCTGCGTTGCCCGTAATCCGGTACGCTGTGCGGAACACCAGACCGTGGTGCGCCCGAAAAGTCCGTTCGAGTTCGTCAGAGATCGCTATCGCCGACTCCTCAACCAATACGCTTGGCAGGGTACGCCTCCTGTCACTCTCTTTCATAACTAAAGACGGCTGCCGCCCTGGATTATTACAGCCGTCCCTCGCTAAAAGTCACAGCAGACGGTTTGCCGGACAAGTCGAAGAGAAACTCACTCTGTCCGGCGGCTGCACTGCGGTTGCCGCTGCTTTTACACTTTGCCGAGTTCGCACAGAAGGGCTGCAGAGATGTTGCTTCTTTTCAGGTCTATACAAAGGAGTTCGCGTCGCAGTGGTTGGAGCAAGACGAGCCCCTGCAAGAACAGCCACGGTACTGCGCCAGCATGCGATCGACGTCGTGGCCCCGCAAAATGGCGCACTCGCTGTGAGCGTTATGTGTCTCTCCGAGCGGCCACCACCAGATCCCACGCGTTGTCTCGCACCCTCCCCGACCAAATGACCGACGACCCAAAGCGCTCTGTGTTTCCTTTCGGTTCGAGCGCGCCGCTGATCCGTGGTGATATTCTGAGCCGCGATGGCCGTCCCCAGGTCGCAATCTCCTTCCGCACCATTTGTTCCCGATGATCGCCAGCGCGCGGCGATTGAGCATGTTCGCGGACCGATGCTGGTCGTGGCGGGAGCCGGCACGGGGAAAACCTCGGTCCTGATCCATCGTATTGCGGGCCTGGTCGGGCAGGGACACGCGAAGCCGGAGGAAGTGCTCGCTCTTACCTATACCGTGTCCGCGGCCCAAGAGATGCATCATCGGGTTCGGGCGCTGCTGGGCAAATCGGTTCATTCGGCGACATTTCATGATTATTGCCTCGACCTGCTGAAGCGCGGAGGAAGAGCTTTCCGTGTGCTCGACGAAAAAGATCTCTGGATTTACCTGCGCAAGAGAATTCACAAGCTTCACCTGGAACACTACGTACGGGCCGCCAATGTAGGGCAATTCCTTAACGATTTGCTCAGTTTCCTGACCCGCTGCCACGACGAACTGGTCACGCCGGAAAAGTATGCGGACTACGTTGCGCGCCTCGAACGCGGCGAATTGTCCATTCCCCGAGTTGCCAAGTCGAAAGATCAGCTGAGCGACGCCGAGGTGATCGGGCGCTGCCAGGAAATTGCCCGCGTGTTCGCCACAACGGAAAACTGGCTGCGTGAAGAAAATCTAGGCACCTTCGGCCACATGATCACCCGCGCCCACGGGATGCTCACCAGTGACGAGAAGTTGCTGGCTGCGGAGCGGGCGCGCAGCCCCTTCATTCTCGTCGACGAATTTCAGGATGCGAACTTCGCCCAGATCGAAATTCTGGCGGCACTGGCCGGAGCCGAAGCGAACGTCTTCGCCGTGGGCGATCCCGATCAGGCCATCTACCGTTTTCGCGGGGCTTCGAGCGCCGCGTTTCATCTCTTCCGCCGGCATTTTCCGCAGACCAAGCTGGTTGTGCTCGGCCAGAACCGGCGCTCGACCACTCCGATTCTGCAGTGCGCCTTCGCCGTGGTCGACAAGAACCCTCCCGTGTTTGCCGCGAGTGAGCGGGGCGCACTGGCCTACCGTCGAACTCCCCTCGAGTCCGCGCGGGAAAAGGAAGCCAGCGAGGAAGGAAAAACGCTGGCCACGTTCCCGGTAGAAGCGATTTCCTTTGCCGGCAGGGATGCGGAGGCGCCCGACGTAGTCAGCTTGATCGAGGAAACGCGGCGCCGAACGCGTTGCAGATGGAAAGACTTCGGCGTCCTGTACCGTTCGCACACCAACCGGGATCAGGTGGTGCAGCAGTTGGCCGAACGGGAGATTCCTTTCTCGATCGACAACATGGACGTGAGCGATACGCCCGAAGTCCGCGATCTGTTTGCCTGCGTTGCGGTCGTCGTGGACCTGGCATCCGACGCCAGTCTGTTTCGCGTCGCGGCCTCGCCGCAATTCGATGTGGATCCGTTACAACTTCGGGCAGCACTGCGCGCAATTGCCAAGGAGTCGAAAGAGGGCGTGGTGGTTCCGCTCGCCTCGGTGCTGGACGGGGTTACCGGCGGACCGGCAGTATTGGCCGCCGTGCGCCAGGCGCGCGATGAAGTAAACCGGAAGCAAGCGAAAACGCGCGCGGCTCTGGAGTTGATCGCCAGACAGTTCCGGCTCGACCTCAATTCCGCCGTCCTCGAGGCGGCGCTGAAGTTTGCGGCCGCGTGGGAGGAGAAGCCGCAGACGGAGACCAAAGAACTTGGCGAATGGATCGAGTATTTGAACTACTTTCGTGAGGCGGGCGGAGTGATTCCGTTGACGTCGAAGCACGACGAGGACGCCGTGCGCCTGATGACTGCGCACGGAGTCAAGGGGCTCGAGTTCCCCCATGTTTTCATCCTGCGCGCGACCAGCCCATCGTTCCCCGCCAGTTATCGGGAAAGACTGGTGGAACTTCCCACGGAGTTGCGCGACCCGGACTCAGCCGCAGGCGGCGACGACAAGACGCTCCACGATCAGGAAGAACGCCGGCTTTTCTATGTGGCGATGACCAGGGCAAGAGATTCTCTGCACATCTATGGAAAGCAGGGAACTGGCCGCGACAAGGCACCCCCTGGATTCATGCGCGAACTGATTACGAACCCGGAACTACAACTCTGGCTCAGGTCGCGGCGGGCGCTGCCTTCGCAGCCCGAATTGATTGCGATCGCTGCGGCAGAGGATGAGGCACATCCCCAAGGCTCCAACTTGCCAGCGTGGCTGGAACTCCCGGCCATCGAAGGGCTGGGCGCAAGCTTGAGTGCCACGGCGGTCGAGACCTATGAGACCTGTCCTTTGCAGTTCAAGTTTGAGCGCGAATGGAAGCTGGCGCGGCAGGTCCACGCAGCCATGCAGTATGGCGCAGCCATGCACCGCGTGCTGCGTACCTACTATGATTCCGCGCGTTTGGGCAGGATTAAGACCGACGAAGAATTGCTGCAACTGTTTCGTGACGATCCGGGTGTGTCCGGCATTCAGGACGACTATCAGCAGGACCTGTACTTGAAGCAAGGCCTGCAGCAGCTAAGGGATTTTCTGGCCGCGACGAGTTCAGCACCCGCGCCCGAGGTGCTGCACACGGAAGAATGGTTTGACGTTCAGATTGCCGGGACGAAGGTTGCTGGACGCATCGACCGGATCGACCGCGCGCCCGATGGGAGGGTGAACATCGTCGACTACAAGACCGGCAAGGCTCGATCGCAGGAAGACGCGGACGAGAGTCTGCAGCTTTCGATCTATGCCATGGCGGCGCACGAGAAGTGGGGATACCGTGTGGGCGCGTTGGTGTTTCATAATCTTGAAGGCAACGTTCCTGTTTTCTCGAAGCGTACAGAGTTTCAATTGGAAGAAGCGCGGGGGCGAGTACTGACTGTGGCGCGCGGCATCGCCGCTGGGAACTTCAAGCCTAAACCTGGTTTCTACTGCAGTTTTTGCGC
>PMHI01000515.1:0-7562 GCA_003156615.1 Acidobacteriaceae bacterium
GCGCTGTCGCTGACCGGGCAGGTCAAGCATCGCAAGGGATTTGAGCCGCTGCTGGAAGAAGTGACTTTTGTTGCGCAAAATGATGTGGAAGGCTTGCGGGCGGCGGTGAACGACAACACTTGCGCGATCGTGCTGGAGCCTATTTTTGGCGAAGGCGGAATCTATGAGTGTTCGGTCGAGTTTCTGCGCGAGTGCCGGGCGGTGGCGGACCGGCATCGGGCGGCGCTGATCTTTGATGAGATTCAGTGCGGGCTGGGGCGTACTGGGACTATGTTTGCGTTTCAGAGTTTCGGCGTGACTCCGGATATTGTGGCGATTGCCAAGCCGATTGCGGCGGGGCTGCCTTTGGGGGCTTTTCTGGCTAAGGAAGAATTTGCGAATGCGATTTCCCCGGGACAACATGGGACGACCTTCGGCGGTGGTCCTTTGGCCTGCCGCGTTGCTTTGGAATTTCTGGCGATTGTGGAAGACGAGAAGCTGCTGGACAATGTGAACAAGGTTGGCGCTTATTTGCAGCAGGAGTTGAAAGTCCTGGTTGAGAAGAGCGCTGCGGCTAAGGAAGTGCGCGGGCGAGGATTCATTCAGGGGATCAATTTGGAGATTCCGGCGCGCCCGATTGTGGATGCGGCTTTGGCGGAGGGCGTTTTGTTCAACAGCACGCAGGATACGGTGGTGCGGTTTTTGCCTCCGTTCTTGCTGGAGGAGAAGCATGTGGATAAGGGGATTCGAGTGTTGAAGAAGCTGTTGAGGAAGAAGAAGAGCGGGTCATAGTCGCCGGTCGTAGGCGTCAGCTCTTCGGTCTTAGGAAAATCCCAAAACCTGTCGCGCATGAGTTTGTGCTAAGAACCTAAGACCCAGCGCCATGCCCTAAAAAACGGGGAGCCGAAGCTCCCCTAGTGAAGCGAACAGAGGCGTTGTTCACTTAAATAGAATCTGGTTGCGGGCAAAGAGTTGTCCTGGAAGTCAGAAGATTTGGCCATGGTGGGAGCCAACCGGGAAGTTTCAACAGCATTGTCTCCGCCGCTCGGCGCGGGCGGGGAAGAGTGCTGGATGGATCTGGATGGAGCGCGCATGCGGTACCTGCGGGCGGGCTCGGGGCCGGCGCTGATTCTGGTGCATGGCTTGCTCGGATATTCTTTTTCCTGGCGATACACCATGCCGGCTCTGGCGCCCTACGCTACGGTCTATGCGCTGGACATGATGGGTGCGGGATTTTCCGACCGCCCGGCCGGGCTCGATCACTCGATGCGTGGCACGGCACAGCGCCTGCTTCGGTTCATCGAGCGGCTGGGAATTTCTTCGTTCGATCTGCTGGGGACCTCGCATGGCGGCGCGGTCGCGATGATGGCGGCTGCGGAATGTCTAAGCGGGAATACGGGGCTGCACCTGCGGGGGATGGTTCTAGTAGCGCCGGTGAATCCCTATTCGGCGCATGGAAAGCGGCTGGCGCCATTCGTTGGCAGCAATTTTGGTACGGCTTTGTTCCGGCTGATGATTGCGGGTGCGAGTTTCTCTTATTCCTATTGGCACGCACGCATGTATGGCGACCGCAGCCGTATTCCTCCGGAGGCCCTTCCGGGCTACATGGCGCCGCTGGCGAAGCCTGGGTTATTCGAACATGCTTTGAGCATCGTGCGAACATGGAGGGAGGATCTGCGCGAACTGGAGACGACTTTGCCGAAGTTGGCGAGCGTTCCCACGCTTTTGATGTGGGGCAGCAAAGATCCCGCAGTGTATGTTTCATCGGCTGCGCGGCTGGCGAGCTATTTCCCGAATTCCAAGTTGATCATTTTTCCGGGCATTGGACATTTGCCCTACGAAGAATGTCCGGAGGAGTTCAACCGGGGGTTGATTGAGTTTCTGACTCGGGAGAAGCTTTCCGGCTGAGCGACGCAATCAGGAAGCGAGGTCAAGGCAGGGCAGGTTCCTTCGGTCGCTTGTGCTCTCTCCGGACAGGCGGCTCGCCCGCCTCGCCTGCGGCTGCGCTCAGGCCAGGCTTTCGTTCGCGCAAAGAACGCGCTCTCAGGGTGACAATTCGTACATTATGAACCACCACATTCTAGAATTGCTGCACGACAGCCTGGTGCACTACGGTTACTGGGCGGTGGCTGTTCTGTTGTTATTGGAAAACGCTGGTTTGCCTCTGCCGGGTGAGAGCATTCTGCTGCTGGCCAGCTTCCTGGCCTATTCCGAACACGAATTGGCGCTTTCCGCGGTCATTGTGGTCGGGACCGTCGCCACGACACTGGGCGGAGAGTTGGGTTATGCTCTGGGGCGTCACGGCGGCCGTCCGCTGATCGAACGCTATCGGCGTGTCTTCTCTATTCGCGCGGAGAGCGTAGCGCGGGGCGAGCAGCTTTTCGATCGCTACGGCTCGGCCACCGTTTTTCTTGCACGATTCATCTTTGGCATGCGCGTACTGGCCTCGCTGCTGGCCGGAGCGCTCCACATGCCGTGGCGGAAGTTCGTCCTGTTCAACTTCCTCGGAGCGGCGGTTTGGGTGACCGCAATTTGCGGCGCGGGATACCTGTTTGGCGGACATGTGGGCCGCCTTGCCCATGATATTAGACGCTTCGATTTATTGGTTGCGATTGTCGTTGTGGTGGCCGCGTTGTTGTGGTGGTGGCGAAGGCGGAGCGGGCGGGAGGTTTCTTAGGCACCGACTCCCAGTGCCGTTTGGGGCCAGTAATAAGGAAAGCACCTTAGGAATCAAGTTATACACAGGGGTATTGTGCCGAGGCACGGCTATACTGTGCGGGTGCTGCGGGCCTCCTGGTGGAGTGGATCGGTGGCCCGTGATTTTAGCGGCGGCGTCCGCGCCGGAATTCGGACGAGGAGGAAATGCATGAAGAATATCGGGTTCTTGACGCTCTTGATCACGGCGATGCTCTTGTTAACCCTGGCCTTCACGGCAGCAGCGGCTGGTCCAAAGGCGCCGGCGGTACCGGCTTCGGCGGCGGCAGCAGCGCCGGCCCCGGCCGCTCCGGCAGCGATGCCGCCACATCCCCACATCACCGAAGGTTTGGAGTCGATGCGTGCCGCCAAGCACCATCTGGAGAGTGCGGAGGGTGACTTCCACGGCCATCGGCATAAAGCGATCGATCATCTCGATCAAGCAATCCACGAAGCTGAGGAGTGCGAGCGGGAACCGTAGAGTTTGCGACTAAGAAGGGCAAGGCGGCGTCCGCGGACGCCGCCTTGCTCATTCTGGCCGCCAGTAGTGCAGCGGTAAGTCAGTCGGGACTGAACACGTAGCCGACCGAAGCACCGACGCGAAACACGTTGTCGGTGGCAAAGCCTACATTGTTCTGGATGTGGTAGTAGTGAGCCTCGGGGCGGACAAAGACGTGGGGCAAGCGGTGCCAAAAGCGATAGCGAACACCGAACCCGATGTCTTCCATGAAGTGATTGCTACTGGTGTAGTTGACGCATCCGGGGATGTTACAGGAGCCAAAGAGGTTGAACCGGTTGCTGGCAACGCCGACGCCAGCCATGAAGTCGAGGCCAAGTTTCTTGGTCAGTATGGGCTGAAAGAAGGCGTTGCCATCGGTCAGGATGGGGCGGTAGTTTTCGTAGCCGTAGTAGCTCGCTTGCCGATACCTCCAGGAGGTTTCGAAGCTAAGGCCTAGACGGCGTTTCTTGAAGCCGATGTAGTCACCGCCGATGCTGACATAGGTGCCGTTCGTTTCCGTCAGCGGCTGGAAGTTCACCGAGTCGTTTCTGGGAGGATACGATTTCAGGGTGGCGCCGCCGAGTAGGATATCCACTTGCTGCTGGGCCGAGGCGAAACTGGCAAACAAAAGAACCGTGCACGCGGATGCGAGTAGCGCGACTTTTCTCAATACAGCCCCCTTTATCAGTCCTTTTGGGTTTGTGGAATGCACCCGCCAGATTGGTGCATCCCGGCTCAGCGGACCGCGAATGGCGGCCCGCAGCACCCTCCGGGCTGTGCGGAATTGGCTGTTTAGGATACCAGAACCCGCGATCCCTCGCGTAGTCAAAACCTAGTCCGAACCACCGCCAATCGTGAAACCGACCGAGGCGCCGACTCGAACCACATTGTTGGAGCTGAAACCGTACTGGTTGGTTTGGTCGGTATTATTTTGGATGTGGTAGTACTGAACCTCGGGGCGGACAAAGACGTGATGCCAGACGTAATAGCGGATACCGGCGCCAAGGTCTTCCATGAAGTGATCAGTGCTGTTGTAGTTGACGCATCCGTTGAAGTAACTGCAGCTGATGATTTGCGAGTAATAGAAGCGGGTGCTGGCGATGCCGATGCCGCCAAAGACGTCGAGGCCAATTTTCTTTCCTAGATGGGGCTGGAAGAGTGCGTTAAAGTCCGTCAGGATGGGGCGGTAGTTTATGCTGTCTTGCCCGGCATAGCTGCTCTGACTGGCCCTCCAGGCGGTTCCGATTTGAAAGCCGTAGCGGCGCTTCATGACCACGTCGCCATCGATGTTGAGATAGGCCCCGCCCTTCTCAGGCGGCGCAAACGACGCGTCGTTGGTAGGCGACAGAATCGTGCCGCCGCCGATCATAATGTCCCCTTGCTGGGCCGAGGCCAACTGGGAAAAGAACAAGAAAGCACAAACGGGTGCGAGGATCGCTAACTTTCTCAAGAGAAACCTCCTAATTAGTTGTTGCAAAGCGGTAAGATGCCTCCGCGAAATCGTTAGGATGCAACAATGTTGTATACGACTCATCATAATTTCAGCCGAGGGACAAATTCAACTGGAACCAGATGCTTGTAAAGAAACGTCAAGGCGATCGCGAAGGCCTTATCTTTGCTAAGGATCGTTCTTGCAACAGGTGGTAACCCGGAAGTTAGTAATAAGTTGCGCTCCGGGTAAAAAGTTTCTCAGGTTGAAACGTGTGGGAACTGGCCGCCCGTCCCTGCTGCGAAGAGTGCGGCATCCTGGGGCTAGGTGATGTCGCAGTATGAGGACGACAAGAAATCTGGGCGCTCCCCGAATCTCGCCCAGCATTCCGTGCACAGCCAGTCGCGGCCCTTAGCCGAGTCGGAGCGAGGCCCGACGACGACGGCACCGGCTCTTGCATCGAGGATGCCAAGCAAGATGTGCTCAATCCCGATTCGTCTCTCGGATAGCCGTCAGCTTCCTCCTCCGCGTATTTCAGAATTCGCTGGAAGCGCTGGTCAGGGGCAGATCGAGATTGGTTGAGGTCGGAGGTTGTGGCGATGAATGATCGTCGATTCGCTGGCGAATGGTTTCGNNACGCGCGACGAAAATGACCCGCCGCGCATTCTCCGTACTCCGTTCAAACCGTATACCGTTCAAACATCGTTCGTCTCCACCGCCTCAGGGGCTAGAGCGCTTTTCTTTCTTTATCTCTTTTCTGTACAGAAGCCTAGCGGCACGGCTGAAGCCATGCCCTTTCACAACCCACTTCTCACGACTCCGTTTCACGACCGGGACGCAGCCTTTTTGCTGCTTCGCTTCCAATAAAAATAGAAGGGCACGCCGACCAGCACAATCGCGCTGCTCCAGAAAGCCTCTACCGGGCGTTTGATGATGGTATTCAAGATCCAGGCCGCTCCCATCAGGACGTAGATGGCGGGCAGCCAGGGATATCCCGTGCAGCGGTAGGGACGCGGGATGTCGGGACGCTTCCAGCGCAGCAAGAACATCCCCACTACCGTCAGTGTGTAGGACACCACCATGCCGAAGATGACGTACGTGTAAAGCCAGCTGTAGCCGCCGCTGAGGGTGAGCACAGCGGCCCAGACGCCTTGTCCGATCAGACTAAACGCGGGCGTCCGCCATTTGGGATGGATGACCGCCATGCGCTTGAAGAAGATACCGTCCTGCGCCATGGCGAGATACACCCGCGCGCCTGAGAGCGTGCAAGTGGCCGCTGCGCTAAAGCAGGAAACGGCAATCATGAGCGAGAGCCACAATGCGGCGTGAGGCGAAAACAAAGCGGCTGCGGCGGCATGGGCGATGGTTTCGTGCTGGACAATTTCGCTCAGCGGCAAGGCATACAAATAGGTTATGTTCATCGCCATGTAGATCGCGCCGACGGCGAGCACGCCGAGCACCATGGCCAGCGGCACATTGCGGCGCGGCTCTTGGACCTCGCCTGCGACCCAGGTGATGTAAACCCATCCGTCGTAGGCCCAGTACACGGCAATCAATCCGAGGCCGAAAGCGGAGATCAGTTGCGTGGGATGAAGTCCCATGGTGAGGCCGACGCCAGGGGAATGGAAATGGGACCAGTCGCCTTTGCCGATGGCAAATCCGAGAAACACGAAGGCAGCCATGGCGGCGAACTTGGTCCAGGTGGAAAGATTCTGCAGCAGCGTGCCCCAGCGCAGGCCCACGACGTTCACATACGTGAGGATGGCGATTAAGAGCAGGCCGAAGACGTGTGCGCGGGTGATGGTGATCCCGGCTAACTGGAGCACGATGTGGCTCTCGGAGACGATGGGGAAGACTTGTCCCGTGTAGGCGGCCGATGCGACCGAGAGAGCTGCGATGGAGCCGCCGTTGGCCACTGCGAACAGCATCCATCCGTAAAGAAACGCAACCAGGTCGCCGTAGGCCTCGCGAAGATATATGTACTGACCGCCGGACTCGGGGAACATGGATCCCAGTTCGGCGAAGGCGGCGCAACCGAACAGCGAAACCACTCCGCCGATGACCCATACCAACAGAAACAGCATGGGTTGCGGCAAGGGCCCGGCAATATCTTTGGCGGTGAGAAAGATCGAGGAGCCGATGATGCCGCTGACCAGCAGCAGCACGGAGTCGAGCAGGCTGAGTCCGCGAATTAGAGTAGTTTGGGGCTGCGAGTCGGATGCGGGCTTTTCGGTGGTTGGCTCGGCGGAGTCCATTATCCCATTCCGAGTTCGTCGGGAGATTCAAGCGGCGTGCCGCAGCGTCGGCATATGACGGCGGAACAGTCACCGCAGGTGAGGGGATCGGTCACCTCTTCGGCGCAGTTCGGGCAGTAGAGCGATCCCGGGTCGGGTTGGGGCGCCGGATTCTGAGGGCGTGTCACCATGGGGAGGAAAAACTGTAGCATAGAGAAGCAAGAAATTCACAAAGAGAAATCAACGTGCCCAATCAACCTCTGACCCCCGACGAGAAGCTGCAACAGGAATTCAACCGCTGGGCTGCGGCTGGCGAAGGCGCGAAGATGGAGAGCCATCATCTCGACATTACAGCCAAGACGATTCGCCGGATGAACCTGCGTCCTGGCGAGCGCGTGCTCGACCTGGGGTGTGGCTCGGGATGGGCAACGCGACTGCTGGCGCGGCTGGTCGGCGAAGGGCCAGATGGATTCGGCCAGGTGGTGGGCCTCGATGTGGCCGATGAGATGATTCGCGAGGCGCGCGCCGCCTCGAAAGATTTCGACAACGTGCTTTACGTGTGGGGATCGGCGCAGCAGATTCCGTGGGAAGAAAACTTCTTTGACAAAGTGTTGTCGGTGGAGTCGTTCTATTACTATGCCGATCAGGACCGGGCGCTGATGGAGCTTTTTCGCGTGATGGCGCCGCGGGGACGGTTATTTATCCTGATCAACCTATACAAGGACAA
>PMHI01000515.1:7695-28418 GCA_003156615.1 Acidobacteriaceae bacterium
AGCCTGATCTGCGGACGCCTGCGCCGGGGTATGCGATTTATTGAGCATTCTTCCGAATGCCTAGATTTTGCTGTCGTCATCGTCGTCTTTGTCGCCGTGGCTCATGTCCTTGGCCGGGCTGAGGGCGCGGCCGTCGGAAGCGTGACGAATATTAATCCGGCCATTCACGTTTTCCAGCTTGACGCGCGGGCCTCCGTTGCCGAGTTCGCCGCGCAAGTCATGGCCGACGAACCGGTGATGGTTCACGTGCAGCCCTAAGTCGTTCTCGATGCTGCCGGAAACAGTGCTGGCCTCAATCTCCGCATTGGAATCCGAAGGAATCGTCAACGCTAGCGAGCCGTTGACCGATTTCAGCTCGACGGACGATCCGGGAAGCTGGTCAAACCTGGCGTCCAACTGGCCGTTGATGGTGGAGAGTTCAGCGCGGCCGGAGAGATTGTGCGCTTCCAGTCTGCCATTGATGCACGAGGCATGCACCTCACCGGTTACGCCGGTGACGTCGAGCGAGCCGTTGATCAGCTTGATTTCGTCCAGCCGCACGCCGCGCGGCACCGACAGCGTGTATTCCACGCTGGCGGGATTGCTGTTTGAGCCCCAGTGATCGTGGTCGCGATACTTGGTGCGAATCGAAAGATTTTCTTGGCTCGAGTCCACTTCGATGCGTGCGTCGTCGAGCCGGTCCTTCGAGTCGGCATACTTCACGGCATCCACCTTGACTTCGTTCCGGTCCCAGGTGGAGATGTGAACCGCGCCGTTGATGTTGTCGAGTTCCAAGCGGCCATCGGGGTTGAGGGCGTAGGTCTGATGGAATTCCTCGCTGAATGCACCCCGGTGATCGGATGCGCGGGCTTCGAGGGCGAGAACGAACAGCGCACAGATGGTTCCAAGGACGGCGCCCAACCAGGCGGGGAATTGGCGTTGGCGGTTCATAAGCTTCCTCCGTATCAAACCTTTAGACGCAACGGTTTCGAATTGGTGAGGCCGACCCGAGGGGAAAGCGGCCAAGTCCATGCCTGTGTATGCCGAGCGCAGGTCAGGGATATTCCAATCTTTACCTTCTTCTGGCGCAATTCCGGGTGGGCAGGTCCGTCCTACGTCCGGCTCTTCTTGCCTGCTTCGGTGAGTAAGTAGACTCCCAGGATCGTGATCTCCGGCTCAATCGGATGCCGGTAGCGCTGGCCAGGAAAGACCACATAGTAAATCGCGGGATACAGCAAGATCAGCCAGAACAGGAGCCAGGCGCCAGGTTTGCGCTGGCGCAAAGCGCGTCCCAGCCCCCAGAACATCAGCACCGACGAGGTCAGGAAGAGCGAGTTTCGCGCCGGCGACAGCCACCAGATCTCTGACGCTTTGGGCGGTCCGTTCCAGTAATAGATAAAACGTTCGAGGCAAAGGATGGCGAACCGTCCGTAGTCGGCTTTGATGTAGCTCAGCGCTTGCCGCTTGCGAAACTCGATATAGGCTAATTCTCCCATGGCGGTGTACTGACGCATGGCATAGAGATCCTGCGTCGGGTGTAGATACTCCATCCAGGTGCCGTTGGCGCCGTTGCCGTTGCCCAGGCGCAGTTCCACGCCGAAGTTGTCGCGAATAAAAATGAATTTCCCGAAGGTTTGATAGTTGCGCACCGTCCAGGGAGCAATGCAGGCAATAAAAACCAGCGAGGCCAACCACACGCCGGCCCATGATGGCTGGTGCCGCTTCGCGCGGTGATACCAAGCCCAGAGCCCCGAGGCCGGCAGGAACGCGAGCAGTACCGTGCTGTTCAGAGCCGCGATCCCCCAGAGCAATCCGAACCAGAGCCACGGTCTTAGCCCGTCGCGTTCATCCATGGTAAGCGTCAGCCAGAAAATCACGGCCACCAACAATGCCGAAAGACTGGTCTCCCAAACCCAACGGGTGCACCAGAACATGACATAA
This sequence comes from Acidobacteriaceae bacterium, assembly GCA_003156615.1. The sequence goes on from PMHI01000515.1 coordinate 9,616, forward strand.
GGTAGAAGGGCCCAGGTCCAGGCTGAACCGACTGCAACTTTCTCGGAGAAGATCCGCCGGGCGATGAGAAAAATCGGGATGCAGGTGAGCGCGGAGAAAAAGCTATTAAGGCTGAGGAGTACAAAAGCCGACCCCCGCGAGTAGATGCCAAAGATCCGGAACACTCCGGCAATCAGGTAGGGGTAAAGCGGCGGTTCCCAGGCGGTGGGCCCGGTGGGTTCCACAAAAGGATTGCTGAAGCCGTGCCCGGACGCGATGGCCGCACCGATGCGGCCCATTTCCCAGCCGAAGCCGAAGTTTTGGAACAGGCTCTTGAATTTGTAGGTGTGGCCGACGATGATCCAACCCACGCGCAGGAAGACGGCGATGGCCACCATCCAAAACTGCGATGTGCGGATATGAGCCCACGTATTGGCGAGCCGAGTGAACGTGTGTTCGCGGTTGGCGGCCACGGCGGGTCGTGAATCCATGGGTGACTCTATTTGTAGCTGAGTTGTGACCGAGGAGCAACTTAACCACCGGTCCGGAATCGATGGATACCTGCTTCCTCCATCCCTAGACTGCGGTGCTTCGCGCCACTCGCTGGGCGCTTGAACTGTATAATTGCAGTGATCGTTCTTCAGCTTGGGCAACAGATCGGGGTCACCGCATGGGCTGGCTGCAAAACAAGTTCGAAAAGAATTTCATGATCAGCACGGTGGACTACGTCTTCAACTGGGCGCGCAAGTCCGCCGTGTGGCCGATGACGTTCGGCCTGGCATGCTGCGCGATTGAAATGATCGCTTCTTCGACGGCGCGCTTCGATATCGCGCGCTTCGGTTCGGAAGTGTTCCGCCCCAGCCCGCGCCAGAGCGATTTGATGATCGTCGCCGGCACCGTGACCCTGAAGATGGCGCCGGTGGTGAAGCGCATCTATGATCAGATGCCCGACCCGAAGTGGGTGATCTCGATGGGCGCGTGTTCCTCGGTGGGCGGACCCTTCAATACCTATGCCGTGTTGCAGGGCGTCGACAAAATCGTGCCCACGGATGTTTACGTTACCGGTTGCCCGCCGCGGCCGGAGAATCTTTTCTACGCCCTGCTCAAACTGCAAGACAAAATCGATACCATGACGCTGGCGAAGAAGCCCACGGAAGTGCGTCTCGATCCGAATATGATGGAGAACTTCAAGCGCCAGGTCATGATNNTCCTGAGCGAGGCGAAGGATCTATAGCTTTCAGTTATCAGTAAGATCAATGTGGGGACAGCCGCCCTCGGCCGTCCGCCGAGCCCAGCTCGGCGGTTGTTCTCGAGGGATTCAAGGACTCATGCCGAATTTCATCAAGCTTACGACCGAATCCGATCTTCCGCACGCCGACGAGGCCAAAGAGTTTCCTTGCGGCCAGAAAACCATCTGCGTCGCCAACGTGAATGGCACCTACAGCGCCATGGACAACATCTGCCTGCACCGCGGCGGCCCGCTGGGGCAGGGAATGATTGAGGGTGGCAAGCTGGTGTGCCCCTGGCATGGCTGGGCGTGGGACCCAAAGACTGGCGAGGCGTCGCAGAATCCTGGTGCGAAGGTGGCCGTGTATCCGCTGAGGATTGAAAACGGTGACGTGCTGGTTGAAGTCTAAGCGGTCCGCCCTGCCCCGCTATCCCAGGAACCTTAAGAACCTTCCCGGCTGATTCTCGTATCCTGGAAACACGTCATTCAGATTCTTGTTGCCCATGTGTCGCACCACGGCTTCGCCGACGACCTGGCGAAAATCTGTGGTCAAGGCGAGATCGCGGCCCTCGTAGAGCTGCGATTGATCGAGGCCGGGCCAGCGCCCGTAGACCTTGCCGCCTTTCACCGGCCCGCCGAGAACGAACATTACGTTGGCATGGCCGTGGTCAGTACCGCGGTTGCCGTTCTCGCGCGCGGTGCGGCCGAATTCGGACATGGTCACCACCACCGTGTCTTCGCCGAGATCTCCGAGATCGGTCCAAAATGCGGCGAGCGATTGCGAGAAGTCGCGCAAGACGTTGGCAATCTGGCCCTCGGTTGCGCCTTCGTTCACGTGATGGTCCCAGCCGCCGATGTCGGCGAACGCTACCTGCACGCCGAGGTTTGCCTTGATGAGCTGGGCGAGTTGGCGCAGACTGTCGCCGAATCTTCCCTTGGGATAATCGGCGCCGGGCGCGGGCTTGTACTTCGACGGGTCGGCAGCGTTGAGCATCTTGACGGCGTCAAACGTTTCTTCGCCGGTGCCGTGGAGCACGGTGTCGAGGGAGTGGTCATACATGGCCTCGAACGCGTTCGCGACCGGAGAAGCTTTCGCATTGCGCCCGCCCACCGAGAAGTCGTTGATGTTATTCATCGCGATGGACGGTTCAAGCCCGCTCAAGATGCGCGGGATCGAGGGGCCCATGGCGATGGCCTGGAAGGCCGATTTCTGCGGTGGATGCGGCAAGTTGTGCAACGAGCGGTTGAGCCATCCGTCTTCCGTGGACTTCACGCCTGGGGTGCCGGCCTCCATGAAGTCCTGCGCATCGAAGTGGGAGCGGCTGGGGTCGGGCGATCCGGCTGCGTGCACAATCGCCAGTTGACGCTGTTTCCAGAGCGGCTGGAACGACGCGAGCGAGGGATGCAGGCCGAAGAAGCCGTCGAGGTCGAGCACGGCCTTGCGCGGAATATTGATGCTGGGCCGCATCGCGTAATACTGCGGCTCGGCGTGAGGCACCACGATGTTTAGACCGTCGGCGGCACCGCGCTGGAAGATCACGACCAGGCGCTTATTGCGTGTGCCCGGATCAGCCGCGCCCATGGCGGCGCGAGCGAGAAAGCTTGGCACGGCCGCCGTGCCGACGACAGCGAGCGCGCTGTTACGCAGAAAGACGCGACGAGTAATGGACATAAAAACCGCTCCTAGCTCTGAGCCTTTAGCTCTGAGCTCTTAGCTCGGACCGAACCGAATACCGCGAAGCCTGCCTCGCAAGCGCGCGTCATGAGATGCAAGCCACGAGCCAACAGCTAAAAGCTATCGTCTCTGAAACTCCGGCGAACCCAGCAGCAAACCCGCCATCGTGCTCACATCCGGAGGGCGTGCTGTATCCTCGGCCTTGCGCGGGCCGCCCTTTTTGTCTGCCTTCGGTTGCGCGCCGTTCTGTTTTGCCGCTTCGATCTGCGCCGCGATCGAGTCGTGCGTCTGATTGGATACGCCACCTGCGATCAGGCTCGTTTCCAGTGTCGAGAGCGTCAGAGTTGCATCTGGCGGCTGGGGACTCGTTCCCGCCAGTTGGGCCGTATCCAGCTTTACGCCTTTGATCTTGCCCCGGGTCAATGCTAACGCAAAATTCATGCGGTTGAGCAGCGCGGAGGAACTTATCCAGGTTTCCGCCTTCATGGAATAGCCCGTGGGCGGCTGTGCGCCGTAAAGAGGCATGCCCATGTTGTTGAGTTGCCGGGTCAGCGGCAGCGCATCTTCAACCTCTGCACCGGTGGTCCGCACGGCGGAGGCTACGAATTCCAGAGGCGTCTTCACCTTCGCGCGGTAGGTCTGGTCATCCCAGAACTCAGGTGAATGGAACAGCGTGTTCAGCACTTCGCGGATGTCGCCCTTCTTCTTCAGGAACGTTTTCGCCATGCGATCGACCAAAGCCGGCGGCGGATCGTCCGCAACGAAGCGCTCGGCGAGTTTCAGCGAAATGAAGTGCGCTGTCTGCGGACTCGTGGCCAGCCGGTGCAGCAACTCCAGGCCCTCGCCTTCGCCCTTGGGCTTGATGCGATGTCCAAGTACGAATTTGGGCCCGGGTTCGTGCATGCGCGGATCGAACTTGAAGCCGCCGCCTTGGGCTGGGTTGTCAATGGTCCATCCCGTGAAGACTTTGGCAGCCTCCGTGACATCGCGCTGCGAGTAGCCTCCGTTCACGCTCAATGTGTGCAGCTCGAGCAACTCGCGGCCGTAATTTTCATTGAGGCCGCTGGTGCGCTTGCCTGGCTTCGGCCGCGGTGGCGGATACGGTCCGGGATGCGCCGGAATTCCCAACGCTTTGGCGGAGTCCGGCCCCACGCTCAACCAGTTGTCCAGGTAAAACAACATGGCCGGGCTTTTCGCCGTGGCCACGAGCAAGTCCTCGAATTTGCCGAGCGCATGAGCGCGGATGACATCGCGTTCATAGCTGGTCAGCATCAGGCGGTCGAGTCCTTTGTCCACGAACACGTTGAAGTGGTTGAACCAGAAGTCGGTCATCACCTCTTCAAACTGGCGCTGGCTGTAGACGGCGCGCAGAAGTTTCGCTTGCGCCAGTTCGCCGGTGACCACGCCCGCCGGGTTGTTCATGGCGAGCAGGGTTTCCTTCTGCTTTGGGTTCAGGCCTTCGAGAAACTCCTGTCCTTTACCCCCGCGCAGCGATTCGGCAACCGCGACCTGTGCCGCCGCGGACATGCTGAGAATTTTCTTGAAACGTTGGTCCGGCGGAAGGCTCGGCAGTTGCTGGACTTCGCGGTCGGCATCCTCGCGAAGGCGCGCCTGCTTTTCTTCCTCAGGTGTCAGCTTCACTGGCGGCGCGGCGGCCTCCGGGCCGCCACCTGAGTTCGTAGCTTCACTCATCGCTCCATTCATCGCCGGGCTATCGGCAGTGGTGCTGATGCCCTCTGACGCCGTCATCGCTGCCGTGGATGATTGCCCAACCGGTGCACTGACTTTCTCCGGGGCAGCGGCGGTAACCGCATTCTTGCCCGCCTCTTCTTTGCGGTCTTTACGAGCCTCCAGCCGGGCGACCTGTACCTGGAACACCGCGCGCCGTGCCGGATCGGATGGCATGGGTTTCTTGCCATTCCTCACTTGATTGATCTCTTGCCCATCCGGAAAGTCTTCCGCAATCTCCTTGGTGCTCATGCGGAGGGTACGAAGCGGCTCCAGGCGAGCCTCAAGGCCGCTGTCATCAATCTTTTGGGGATGCAATTGCAGGTCAATCCATCGGTCGACGCCCACTGCCATGACTTGCTGCACATCGCCGGGGCGCGGACCGAAGGTCAGGCGATTGAGGGCATGAAGGGCGCGCCTCTGATCGTTGTCGTTGGGGCCGGACGCCGCATTGTCCTTGTCTTTCTTTCCAGCCAGCACTTGCGGGACCGTGCACGCCAGGCAGAAACAGAGAAGACCAATGGCAAACTTCGTGCGGTCCAAACGCATGAGGACTCCCATAGGGAAAGGCGACAGCTCTTCTGATTATCAACCCGGACGGAAGGAAAAGGTTGCTGCCCGTGGTTACTAAAGACGAGGGGAGTAGCCGGGGCTAGGGGGCCAGAAGCTAGGTCAGATAATTCTTGCCGCGGGAGACTTTGTGCTGCAGGGTTGCAGCCAACTGGTCGACGTCGCCGGGAGCAATGTTTACCGCCATATGGTCGGCCAGCAACGGGGCTCGATTGCTGCCTACGGCATCGCGGCGCACCTGGATGAGCAAACCCTGCACTACGTTGGGATCGTATTTTTGCGGAGACATGCGAACCAGATCACTCAACGCGCTGCCCAGGGAAAGCGATTCGCGATACGGACGCGTGCTGGTCATGGCATCGAAGGTATCGGCCAGCGCCATGATGCGCACCGGCATGGGCATCTCGTCGCCGCCGAGGGCGTCGGGATAACCGGAGCCGTCGCTGCGCTCATGATGCCATCGCACTGCCTCGTGAATCTTCGGCCAGGGAAACTCCACGCTGCTTACAATCTGATAGCCGACCACGGTGTGGTCCGCCATTTCGCGGAACTCCTCAGGATTCAGGGCGCCCGGCTTGCCGAACAGGCGGCGGTCGACCGCCACCTTGCCGATATCGTGCAGGTACCCGGCACTGCGCAGAGCGGCCATTTCGCNNCCATGAATGTTGACGTGCTTCACGTCAATCGCGGTCGCGAATGCCTCGAGCGCCGTGTCATAGAAGCCGTGCAGGGAAGCCATCAGGCGCAGGTTTTCGGTCACGCGCTGCGCCAATGTCTGCGTCAGAGCGTGGTTCTGTACCGCCAGCCCAATGTAGCTGCACAGCAAGTCCATGGCATCGAGTTCCCCATCTTCGTAGGGCGCGTCGCCCGGCCGCCGCCCCAAGGCCACAACGCCCCCCAGTTTGCCGGATGCTTTGAGCGGGGCCAGGCATTTGAAAAGTTCGGGAGCCACGTTGCCGTTGGAGCTGAGGAAGGTCGAATAAGTGGAAGGGGTCAGCACAATCGGTCCGCGCGCAGCGGTGAGAGCGTGAGCGTGCTTGGGAAGAAGGGGAATAAACGCAGGCTCAGGCAGCATCGCGAAGCCCTCTGCCGCGACCGAGGTCAGCATCGTGGGCTTCTCGTTGAAAACGAAAAGCGCGCCTTCGCTCGCCCCTGCTGCTTCCATGACAGCGGCGAGCATCCGGCTCGCCGTGTCTGAAAATTCGCGCTCCGCCGTCAGCTCAGGCCCCAGTTCGGAGAGAGCTTCCACGGTGCGCAACAGCCTGCGGAAATTGTTGGTCTCCACGGCCAAGATAAGTGGTGCGGAATGCCGAGCAAAATGAGCGTAACATGCGGCCACAACGCGCAGCGAGAGCAGGTTGTTGGTTAGTTTGGTGCTGGCGCGAAGAGATCGTGCGCGCGCGCTGCTTCAGCGCCGCGTACAGCCTAGAAATGCTCCCGCAATTCCGCGAAACGGCCCACGATGAGCAACCGCTGCGAGGGCGGAGCGGCATTCACTGCTTCATGTTCCAGGATCCAAGTATCGCCATGGGGTACGAAGACCGCGTGTAATCCCGCGGCCAGCGCGGGATTGATATCGGACCTGGGGCTGTTGCCGACCATCCAGGTAGAATTGCGCGCCAGTGAATGTTTTTCGATCAAGGCCTGGTAAGCCGCGGAATCTTTTTCTGCCACGATTTCAGTCGCGGCAAAATACTTTTTCAATCCTGAGCGCTCGATCTTTCCCGTCTGCTCCGCGAGCGCACCCTTGGTCACCAGGATGAGGCGGTGCCGGGTCGAAAGGTAGTGCAAAGTTTGAGCAACCTCCGGCAAAAGTTCGATGGGATGGTCTGCGAACGTGTGGGCAAAGCTGGTGATCTGGGCATGCAATTCGGGCGTGACGGGCTGCACGCTGAGCCGCTCAAACGTNNGCACCTGCTCGGGAGAAAACTCGTGGTGATTGAGAAACGAAATGAAGCGGACAATGGCCCGCTCGAAGTAAATGTTGTTCTCCCAGAGCGTGTCGTCGGCGTCGATCAGCAGCGTCTGGGATTGGTGGATGCTTTCGGTGGTAGGGGACAAACGCGAATGCTCCTTGAGGAAGCGGGTTTACGCCACCCAATCCACGCTGGCCTCAGGCCCAATAATCCCCGCCTTGTGCCCCATGTCGAGCAGACGCACCACAGCTTCACGTCCGTCCGGACCGTAGTCGAGGGTGCGCTCGTTCACGTACATGCCGACAAACCGGTCAGCGGTTTGGGGGTCGAGATCGCGGGCGAACTGCATGGCGTAGGACAAAGCTTCTTCGCGGTGGTCGAGCGCATACTGAATGCTGTCGCGCAAAGCCCCGTTGACCGCTGAGACGAGTTGCGGGCCGAGCGCGCGGCGAATGGCGTTGCCCCCCAGCGGCAGAGGCAAGCCCGTCATCTTCTGCCACCATTTTCCGAGGTCGACAACCCGGTGCAGACCGGCCTTGTCATAGGTCAACTGGCCTTCATGGATGATGAGTCCAGCTTCGTACTTGCCCTCGAGCACCTGGGGAATGATCTGGTCGAAGGGCACGACTTCCGTCTTTACTCCGGGAGCAAAAAGCTGCAGCGCGAGATACGCAGTCGTGAGCTTGCCCGGAACGGCGATACGTTTCTCTTTGATTTCAACCGGCGTAAACGGGCGCGGCGAAACGATCATGGGCCCATAACCTTCGCCGACGCTGCCGCCGCAGGACATGAGCGCGTACAAGTTCTGAATATAAGGATAGGCGTGAAACGAAATCGCNNGTCACATCGTAGACTCCTTCGCGCGCCTTCTGGTTCAGGGTCTCGATGTCGCAGAGAGTATGCGTGAAGCGCAGCCCGGGGATGCGAACCTTGCTGGTGGCAAGCCCGTAAAACATAAAGGCATCGTCGGAATCCGGGCTGTGAGCAATGCTGATCTCGCGCAACTGGGAGGTCGCATTGCCGCCGGAACCTTTCGCTTCTGGTTCCGAAATGACTGTCATCGTTTGAACTCCAGACGGGTGTCGCTGTGCCCTTTACTGCGGGGCCCCCGGACGGCGCTGCCACCGCGCGGCGATTCCGGCAGCCATCATCACTTTAATTATCTCGGCAAACAGAAACCAGTAAAGGCCCCAGCGCACGGCCTGCGACACCGAATGCGTCAGAACTGCGAGCCACGCCAGACCTCCGGTGAAAAGCACGACTTCGCCCAGAAGGCCGCCCATCGCGGCGCGAGCGAAACTCTTCGGTCCATGCTCCACAATGGAACCCGCGACCCATGCCACCAGCGGGTAAGCCAGGAGAAAGCCGCTCGTCGCACCGTGAAATAACTGCGCGATTCCTCCTACACCAGTGGGATTGAACACCGGCATGCCTATCGCGCCTTCGGCCAGATAGAGCGCAAGCGCCACAAAGCCGCGCCGGCTGCCCAGCAGCAGTCCGACCAACAGCACTCCGAAGTTCTGAACCGTCAGCGGCACGGGGGTAAAAGGCAAGGGAATCGTGATGCGTGCGCACAATGCCACGAACAAGCTGGCGCCAACCAGGAGGGCGACTTGCCGCGCCGCTTCGAAAACCCGCTCCTGCTGACTGCTGAGTGTTTGAATTGCCGGTTTTGACATGGAACGGTCTCCAAAATCTTCGACGCGGAGCATTAGTATTCCGCGTCGCCCGACTGATGCTCGCGATCCGCCTCGCTGGAACTTCCTTCCCGCGGAGCACGCGTGGCCTGCAGGTGATGGCGCAAACGCATGTACAGGGCGATTGCAACGCACACCACAACCAGCGAACTCACAGCCAGGATCAGGAACCACCAGATCATCCGCACAACGGACTAGAATAACAGAGATCGGGCAGTGGAACGGGCGGTCCGAGGATGCCCTTCCGTTTGTCGGGATTCGATTTGCTTCGAGAACGAAGGCAGCCTTCCGGCCGGGCAATCCAGATCCCTCGCTGCCGGCAAGTCTTCCTAGCTTGCCTTCGCGGCGGCCCTCTTTTCGCGCATCATCTCGATTCGCTTGAGGTTGAACTTGAGTCGTTCCCGACCAAATTTGGAACCGGTGATCACCTGCTCGATGTTCGCGAATATGTGCGGGTCACCAGCTTTTTCTCGCAGGTCTTTGAGAAACGGATGAACCTTCGCGAATACCAGAAACATTTCCCCACTCACCGCGGGCTGAAGGAACAACTCTTGGTTGAGCGCCCCCTGCAGCACAAAGGACGCGGCCATGCTCCAGTATCCGCTTACCTGGCGCAGCCAATTGTTTTCCTGCGTGCCCATGGCAAAGGCAACTTTCAGGAAATCGTCGGCGCTCTGCGGCCAGAATTCGCCGATCCACCAGTTCCGGGCCTTGCGCATTTCGGCTTCGCGGCGCAGATCATAGAGTTGAAGAATGAGTTGAGCATCGCTAGCGGTCGCTTTCTTGGACATTCGATCACCTCATAGGGATTGAGTCATTGGGTATTTGAGAAATGTGGTAATCAGCTCAATGGAAAAATTCTCCGCTCGGGCGCGCGAGCGATGATCCCGAAATTGCTCAATTACCGAATTCCCCAAGCCCAATTGATCTTACGCGCTTGTCGTCNNGGTCCCGCCTTCAGATTTTTCTCGACCAGATATTCGCTGCCGCAACTCGGGCATTTTTCGGCCATCGGCTTGTGTGCCGAAGTAAACTTGCATTTCGGATAATTTCCGCAACCGTAGAAGGTGTTGCCCTTGCGCGCGCGCTTCTCGACCAGGTCGCCCTCTTTGCACTCCGGGCACTTCACGCCAATGTAGTTCTGCTTGACGTATTTGCATTCGGGATATCCGCTGCACGCCGTGAACTCGCCAAAGCGTCCGTGGCGGATCATCATATTGCGCCCGCACTTCGGGCACAGTTCATCGAGCGGAATGTCGGGAACCTTCTTGCCCTGGTCGAGCCGCCGCGTAGTCTTGCAATCGGGATAGCCGGTGCACGCCATGAACTGCCCAAAGCGCCCACGCTTCAGCACCATCACCCGGCCGCAATTCTCGCAATATTCCTCCTGCGAGGTCTCCTGCACGTCGGCCGAGTCGAGGTCGGGAAGGTTGATCGGATTTTCTTTCGTGAACGTGCAAGTGTTCGGATCTTCTTTGTCGTAAGTGCTGCAAGCGTAGAACGACCCGTGCTTGCCCCACTTGATCACCAGCGGCGCCCCACAGCGCTCGCACTTCTCGTCCGTGGGCTTTTCCATCCGCTTGATGTTCTCCATATGCTTTTCGGCATATTTGAGATCCTTCTGAAATTTCTTGTAGAAATCGGCGAGCGTGTCCGTCCACTTCTCCTTGCCCTCTTCGATTTCGTCGAGTTCTTCCTCCAGCCGCGCGGTGTACGCCACGTCGAAAATGTCGCGGAAGTTTTCTACCAGCAGATCGGTAACGACTAAGCCAATTTCGGTCGGCGTAAACTTGCCGCCCAGCTTCTGCACGTACTGCCGCTCTTGAATCGTCGACAAAATCGCCGAGTAGGTGGACGGCCGCCCGATGCCGCGCTCTTCCAGCTCTTTCACCAGGGACGCTTCGTTGTAACGCGGCGGCGGCTCGGTGAAATGCTGCTCCGGCTTCAACTCCTTCAGCGTGAGCTTCTGTCCCGCTTCGAGTGCCGGCAGCTTGTGCTTGAGTTCTTCGTCTTCTTCGTCTTTGCCTTCCTTCGATTCTTCGTAGACTCTCAGGAACCCATCAAACTTCAACACCGAGCCGGTGACGCGGAACCAGAAAACATCGCCATTCTTTGCTTTGGCGTCGATATCCACCGTGGTCTGGTCGAACACCGCGGGCATGATCTGCGACGCCACAAAGCGCTGCCAGATCAGCTTGTAGACTTTATATTCATCTTCCTTCAGATACTGCTTAACCGAGTCGGGATGGCGCATCGCCGAAGTCGGCCGAATGGCCTCGTGTGCCGCCTGCGCTTCCTTCTTCTCCTTATATACGTTCGGCGTCTCGGGCAGGTACGTCGCGCCGTATTCCTTACCCACGTATTCCCGCACTTCCTGAATCGCCTCGGGTGCCACCCGAGTCGAGTCGGTACGCATATAGGTGATCAAGCCGACCAGGCCTTCTTCGCCCAGTTCCACGCCTTCGTATAGCCGTTGCGCGATCATCATCGTGCGCTTCACGCTGAAGCGCAGCTTGCGGGAGGAGTCCTGCTGCAACTTGCTGGTGGTGAAGGGAGGCGCGGCGTTGCGGCGGCGTTCTTTCTTGTCAACCGACCGCACCATCCAGCTGGCCGGCTCAAGTGCCGCGCGAATCTTTTCCGCATCCTCGCCGTTCGTGACTTCAATCTTCTCTTCGCCCTTACCGAGGAACCGCGCGTCGAATGCGGGAGGCTTGCTGGCCGCAAGGTGCGCGTCGATGGTCCAGTATTCTTTTTTCTCGAACGCCTTGATCTCGCGCTCGCGCTCCACGATCAATCGCAGCGCAACCGTTTGCACGCGCCCGGCAGAGAGTCCGCGGCGAACTTTATCCCAGAGCAGCGGCGAAACCTGATAGCCGACGAGCCGGTCGAGCACACGCCGCGCCTGCTGCGCGTCCACCAGATTCTGGTCGATTGCCCGGGGATGCTCGAACGCCGCCTGCACCGCACGCTTGGTGATCTCATTAAATGTGACGCGCTGAATGCGCGGCGGCACCTCCGCGTCTTCTTTCTTCTTCTTCGTCTTCTTTTTCTTCTTCGAGGCGGCGCCATTGCGCGCCAGTTCACCCGCAAGATGAGCCGCAATGGCCTCGCCTTCGCGGTCCGGGTCGGGAGCCAAGTAGATGGCGTCCATCGGCCCCGCCAGCTTCTTCAGCCTGGCTAGAACCTTTTCCTTGCCGGGGATGACGACGTAGTCGGTCTCGAAGTGGTTGCTGGTGTCCACTCCCAGGGTACTTTTGGGCAGATCTTTCACGTGGCCGAGCGAGGCCTCGACCGTAAATCCCTTTCCCAGATATTTCTGGATGGTTTTCGCCTTAGCCGGCGATTCGACGATGACTAAACTTTTTACCAATGGACCTCTCAGTTCTAAGGATTTCGTCTCGAAGCTAGCACGAATGGGATGGCGGCAACAAGTTACGAGCGAAAACTGGGGCGGACCAACTAGAAGCTTTCGACAAAGTTCTTGCCGGGCGCCTGCCGCACTTTGCCCGTCAATTCCAATTCAAAGAGCGCGGCGGAAATCTCTGAAGACGACATTTCTGGCTCGAGCTTCTCCACTCACTCATCCATGTGAATCGCTTCATCAGCCTTCAGTAAACCAAGAATCCGCTTCTCATGGGCGGAAGCCTTGGTTCGGAAATAGAGATGCGGACGAGGCGCTCCTGGATTCAGGCGAGGGTGCCGGAGGAAGCGCAAGCTTCACTTCCGCCGGCAGATCTTCCCACGCATTTTCCCGCGTTGGCGCCAGCTTCGCCCCCTGCTTGATCCCCCTGTTCGGGCCCCAGGAATTCTTATTCGCGACGTTGCCGGGCACGGCGAAAACGTCGGGGTTTTGCTCCAGCGCACCCGCGCCGTGATGTCCGTTCCGTAATACTTGGCCGCTTCGACCACCAGCACTCCAACCGAGATACCACCGCGCCGAAAGGTTCGACCCACTTTCTCGCCTTCGTCGACCCCAGGCCGGGCGTCAGCAGCTCGCAAGCCACTCCAGAATATGAGTGATGGATGGGATGCGGCAATGGCNNCCTGTCAAAACCTGTCTGCTAAAATCACAACAGGAATGAGACCTCTACGCATCTCTGCGATTTCCTACCTCAACACCGCTCCCCTGATGTGGGATTTCGAACACGGCAGCGCCGGACGCGAGTTCGACGTTTCCTACACCCTGCCGTCGGCCTGCGCTCGGGCGCTCGAAGCCGGAACCGCCGATATCGGAATCATCCCGGCAGCCGCGTACTCGCAAGTCCCCGGACTGATGGCTTTGCCTGGGGTTGCGATTGCCTCGCGCCGGCCGGTACGTTCCATTTTGCTGGTCAGCCGAGTGCCGGTCGAGCAGATTCGCACGGTGGCCTTGGATACGTCTTCGATGACCTCGGTGGCACTGACGAAGATTCTGTTTGAAAAGTGGCTGCACGGGGGCAGGACATTCACGTCCATGCCGCCGAATATCGAAGAAATGCTAGCCCATCACGATGCCGCATTAGTCATTGGAGATCCTGCGCTGCAGATCGACCGCTCGCGCTATCTCACGCTCGACCTGGCCGAGGAATGGATTCGCTACACCGGCAAGCCCTTTGTCTTTGCCTTCTGGGCAGTTCGCCAGGATGCGTTGCGCGAAGCGGCCCCGTCGCAAGACTTGGCGGCAGTTTTTCAACAATCCCGCGACCACGGACTTGAGCCCGCCAGCCTCGATCAGATCGCCCGCCAATGGGCGCCACGCCTGGCTCTCAACCAGACCGAGGTGCGCTCCTACCTCACCGAAAATATTTATTACTACTTGGACCCTCTCTGCCTCGAAGGTTTGCAACTTTTCTATCGCTATGCGGCGGAGATCGGNNGCAATCCAGTGCCTACCCTGTAAACTCCTTGAAACCCGAATGCTGCTCCATCTCCATCCCTTGCTCGCAGTTCCAATCTGGCGGCAAGTGCGCCACCTGGGCGGAGTGGGCCTGATCCTGTTGGGCCTGGCCGACAATTCCGTGATCCCGCTGACCGGCAGCATGGACGTTCTCACGATCTGGCTGGCTGCGGGTCATCGCGAACCGTGGCCCTACTACGCCCTGATGGCGACGCTAGGCGCGGTCATCGGCGGCTACATTACTTACAGCCTAGCCCGCAAGGGCGGCAAAGAAGCGATGGAGCGCAGGCTCTCGAAAAAACGAACGGCCCAGGTTTGCAAAGCCTTTGCACGCTGGGGATTCGCAGCGGTGGCAATCCCCGCCTTGATGCCGCCGCCGTTTCCGTTTCTCCCCTTCCTGTTGGCAGCGGGAGCCATGCAGTACTCACGAAAAAAGTTCCTCGCAGCCTTGGTGCTCGGCCGCGGCCTTCGCTACTCCGTCGAAGCCGACCTGGGGTTCGTTTATGGCAGACATATTTTGCGTTTCTTCTCCCAATATTACAAACCAGCTCTAGCGGTTCTGATCGGGTTGGCATTGATCGCTTCGACGCTGACGCTCATTCAATACCTTCGCTATCGGAAGAACTAGCCACCGGTGCGCTCCGCTCGGGGGCGCAGTCGCAGCTCGTCGCTGTGGTGCCCCTACGCGCCAGCTCCGGTTTGGTTCTGAATCCTTCTCGGCCTGATGTCGAATGTGCGTCACAACGAGGGGAAGCCGATTGGAGCGATTGGAGTCGGCCGCTTTGATGGCGGGCGTTTTCTCGGCTAGAATTGAACTGGCATGTCCCTCAACAAGCAGCAAGCCCTGGAGATGTTCGAGTCTGACGACCTGATCGGCATTGGCATGGAGGCCGATGCGGTGCGCCGCAGGCTTCATCCCGAAGGCACGGTCACCTACATCATCGACCGGAACATCAATTACACGAATTTCTGCACCGAGTACTGTACCTTCTGTGCCTTCTATCGCCCCCTGAAAGGGCCTGCGGCGAAAGAGGGGTACATCCTCGATTTCGACACCATCTACGAAAAGATTCGCGANNATCGACTGGCACGAGAAGATGCTAGGCGGCATCAAAGAACGTTTCCCCAAGATTCACCTGCACTGCTACTCGGCTTCCGAGATCATCGCCATCGCCGAGTACAGCAGCCTCAGCATTCGCGACACGATTCTTCGCCTGCGCGACGCCGGCCTCGATTCCATCCCCGGCGGCGGCGCCGAAATTCTCGACGACGAAGTCCGCTACAAAATCGCCCGCCTGAAGTGCCTCACCGGTGATTGGATTAATGTCCACCGCACCGCCCACCAAATCGGCATGCGCACCACCGCAACCATGATGTTCGGCGTGGGTGAGAATTACGAAAATCGAATCAACCACTTCCAGCAACTCTATGATCTGCAGGAAGAAACCGGGGGCTTTACGGCGTTCATTCCGTGGAGCTTTCAGCCGCACAACACGGCTCTCGGCGGCCGCCACTGGGACGAAGCCACCGCCGTCGAATACCTGAAAGTGCTGGCCATCTCGCGCCTGTATCTAACGAACTTCCTCAACGTTCAATCCAGCTGGGTCACGCAAGGCCTCAAAGTCTGCCAGATGGGCCTCCGCTTCGGGGGCAACGACGTCGGCTCCGTGATGCTGGAAGAAAATGTAGTAAGAGCCGCCGGTGTCACCAACTGCACGACAGAAGAAGAGCTGCGCCGCATCATCCGCGACGCTGGCTTCCGTCCCGCCCAGCGCGATACGCTGTATCGCCAGTACTTCCTCAACTAAAATCCATCGTTCATCCGCCGCTCGTCCCAACTTCCCTGCGTGACTTTTCCTGGTTTGAGGCTGGAATGGGCGCCGGCAATCGCGGGAAGGCCTTCGAGAGTTGAGCGGTGATCTTTTTTCTGACGTCGTCCATGGTTCGGTGGCGGCGGGAGGCGTGCGCCAGCCCAATCCAAAGGTCGTGGTTTTGCGATTTAATCGATAGGTTGCAATGAGTTAGGGGCAAAACATTGAGTATCGCTCTCAGCTTTTGGCGGGCGAAGGACCGTAGTCGGCTTTGGCGCGGTGCTTTCGCGCGCCTGAGAGTCATAGCATCATTGTGATCTGCTTGGTTCCAATCTCCACTCATGAGGCTGAGATCTTTGTTGAATTCGCCGCGCCGTTCAAGTTGTTTATCGAGGGTCTTAGGGCGCTCGCGTCGTTAGACTTGTTGGAAGCCTGCGAATGGACCGTCCGTGCCCCAATTACCCCTTGGGAGGCGGGCCGGACCGGGTTAAAATGGATCAAGCACCTGGGCCCGACCGATCCTCACGGCCGGCTTGTCAAATACGACTACCAGACTATCCCAGATCGTATGATTCGATCGGAACGTTATTGCCTCGAACCTTAAACTCGAAATGAAGCTTTCCGCCGCATGTGTGCTGATTGTTCTGTGGGGCACTGGGGTAATGTACCCGCAAACTGTTCCCGGGGCCGCGAATCCGGCCACGGACGGAAATCAGTTGGCGCATCCGGCGCGCGCCCTCNNCTCATCGAGCTGATCGCCGAGAGCCAGGGCGACGGCGGAAACTACACGGCGCTCACTGGCGTGGATGGCGGCTTCCGCATCGAAAACATCATCCCCGGCCGCTATCGCATGTTCGTCGAACGCACCGGCTACCAGGAAATCGACAAGCACCAGCACCGCACCGAAGGCCGCGTGCTCGCGTTGACCGCAGGCCAGGAGATGAAAGATCTGGTAATTCATCTGCAAGCCGCGGCGGTGATTGAAGGACGCGTCACCGACGAAGACGGCGACCCCTTGCCCGAGGCGCAGGTCGCCGTTCTGCGCCAAACCTTCGTCGCGGGCCGCAGTCATTGGGAGCAGGTTGGGGCCGAGCGCACCAACGATCTCGGCGAATACCGCATCCCGGGCCTGGCCGCCGGCAGCTACTTTGTTTCCGTAGCGCCGCCACCCGACTTCAGAAGTCTGATCGAAACCAACGCAGCTGCCGCCGCGCCTCACAGCGGGGCCGCATCCTCCGACGCGTCCGCAGCTGCCGCCTACCAAACCACTTATTATCCCGGCACGAGAGATCGCGGGCAGGCCGCGTCCATCCCGTTGCATGCCGGCGATGATTTCCCGGCAAATTTCTCGCTCACACCCGGCCCCAGCCTGACGATTCGTGGCTCCGTGGTGAACCTGCCTCCCGGTTCTACTGCGGCGATCATGCTGCAATCCCGAGATTTCAGTCTGGTGCTGAATGGCGCGGAGATGCACAAGGACGGCAGCTTCGAGATTCGCGACGTCGCCCCTGGGGCCTACACCATTCTCGCCACGGTCGATAACGCTCCCGCGCCCATGATGGCGCACCAGGCGCTGCAGATCACGTCTGCGAACGTGGAAGGTCTTCAACTCGCGCCTCAAACGGGCGGCTCGATTCATGGCCGCCTTCGAATGGAGGCCGCGAGCGCTGCCAGACCCGATCCCAGCCAGATGTTCCTGCTGCTGCGCTCCGCCGACGGCGACGAGGACGCGCTCGGCGCTTTCACCATGCAAGAAGATTTCTCCACCCTGGCCCACGTGAATGCCGACGGCAGTTTTGCCTGGAAGAATGTGCCCGCAGGACATTATTCCGTTCAGATTTCCGATGCCAGTGCGATGCCGGATTGGTTTCTGAAATCCGTAGCCGCCGCAGGCCGCGATGCGGCGGACTCTGGATTCAGCGTAAGCGGCGGTACTACCACGCTCGATTTGGTCGCGAGCGCCAATGGCGGCGTGGCCGAGGGCAGTGCCACCAATCAGAAGGACGAGCCCGTCGCCGACGCGGTAATCGTAGCCGTGCCCGGAGAGCGTTTCCGCAGCCATCCCGACCGCTTTCGCAAAGTGGTCGCGGATCAAAGCGGACACTTCACCCTGCGCGGCCTGCCTCCCGGCGATTACACACTGTTCGCCTGGGAAAGCGTCGACGGCGAAGCCTACTACAATCCCGAGTTCCTCAAGAGCTACGAAGGCCAGGGCAAAGCGCTGAGTCTAAGCGAAGGCGAGCGGAAGAGCATACAGATCAGGGCGATTCCGACCGCAGGGGAAATCCCGTAAAACTTTCGCAGCGCCGGAACCGGGAAGCTCGAGGTTCGCGATCCGGAAAGACCCGACCCGCCGAATCCGGTAGAATAGAAGCTTTCATTGGACCTCTTGCTGCGTTCTGATCTCATCTTGTCGACGCTGGCCGCAGGGGCTGCCCCCAACGGCATTCGGCACTATCTCCGCCAGCATTTGTTGGATCCGACTTTTCAGGGTCTCTACCACACGGACGCATTCGATCGCGCGCTGCTCATCCCCTATTTCATTGTGCTGGTCCTGCTGGCGGGTTACGGACTGCACCGCTACATTCTGGTGTACCTCTATTACAAACACCAGAAAAACCGCACCACCGAGCCGGCCGCATACTTTGAGCAGTTGCCGCGCGTTACCGTGCAACTGCCCATCTTCAATGAGCAGTACGTGGTCGAGCGGCTGCTTGAGTCCATCTGCAAACTGAAGTATCCGCGGGAGAAGCTCGACATTCAGGTGCTCGACGATTCCACAGATGAAACCGTCGAAGTGGCGCGCAACCTAGTCGAGCGTTATGCCGCACTGGGAAATCCTATCCGCTACTATCACCGCACCAATCGCGAAGGCTTCAAGGCGGGGGCGCTGGCCGAGGGTCTGAAGACAGCGAAGGGCGAGTTCGTCACTATCTTTGACGCCGACTTCACGCCCCCGGAGGATTTTCTGTTGCGCACCATCCATCACTTCACGGATCCAAGGATCGGCATGGTGCAGACGCGGTGGACCCACATCAATCGCAACTACTCCTTCCTCACGGAGGTGGAAGCCATTCTGCTGGATGGCCATTTCGTGCTCGAGCACTCGGGACGCGCGCGCAGCGGAGTCTTCTTCAACTTCAACGGCACGGCGGGAGTCTGGCGGCGCGCGGCCATCGAGGAAGCGGGCGGCTGGCAGCATGACACGCTCACCGAAGACACCGACCTTTCCTACCGCGCCCAGCTCAAGGGATGGAAGTTCATCTACCTCCAGGATGTCGAGTGCCCGGCAGAGTTGCCGGTGGAGATGACCGCGTTCAAAA